>NZ_JBNWDS010000003.1:0-429257 GCF_053521765.1 Rhizobium sp. A37_96
CCATTCGACGAAGCTCGCACCATAGGCGATCTCGCCCTTGGCCTCGGCAAGCGGCTTGCCCTGTTCGGCGGTCAGGATGCGCCCGAGATCGTCCTGGTTCTCCATCATCAGCTCGAACCAGCGCCGGAGGATGCCGGAGCGCTCCTTGGCGGTGCGGGCGGCCCATTCTTTTTGCGCGATCTCGGCCGCGGCAATCGCCTTTTTCGTCTCGGTGGCACCCAGATTGGGAACAAGCCCGATAATCTCGCCGGTTGCCGGATTGTCGACCTTGATCGCATCGGAGGGATCGGCCTCGATCCACTCCCCGCCGACCAAGGCTGCCTGCCGGAACAATGTTGCGTCTTTCAAATGCATGAATGCCTCCTCGCCTCGCGAACGTTGATGAGGAGCGGGCGTTTCTCGCCCGCTCTCAAGGGTAACGCTTAAGGCGCGATAATCGGCTGTGCCTTCAGGTCAGGCTCCGCCACTTCCGCACCGGAAAACACGCTACCATGTTCGAACCAGGATTTGGGAGCGGGTGCGCCCCAAAGTGTCTGGCGCTGCGGGTCCTTGAGATCCCATTTGATCGGCTCCAGATCGGGATCGACCGTCTGATAGTCCGAGCAGTAGATTTCGATGCGGTGGCCGTCCGGATCGAGGATATAGAGGAAGAAGGCGTTGGAGATGCCGTGGCGCCCCGGTCCGCGCTCGATGTTGGAAACCCAGCCGGTGGTCGCCATCAGGTCGAGCAGGTCGATGATGTTCAGCGGCGTCGGCACCCAGAATGCGGTGTGGTGCAGGCGCGGCCCGCGGCCGTTGGTGAAGGCGATATCGTGGACGCCGCCCTTGCGATGCGTCCAGGCAGCCCAGAGACGTCCGGTTTCTGCGTCCTCGGTGTATTCGGTGACGCGGAAGCCGAGCTCGTTGTAGAAGGCGACACTCTCGTCGACATTGGTCGAGAAGCAGTTGAAGTGGTCGATGCGCAGCGGCTTCACGCCCTTGTAGAGGGCGTATTTCTGATGGATCGGCGGCAGCCGGTCCATCTTCGAATAGAATTCAAGCGGTATGCCGTGCGGATCGCGGGTGCGGAACGTCCGCGCCTGGTACGGGCGCTCGACCCATTCGACCGGCAGGCCCTTGCCCTTGAAGAAATGCGCCGCCTTGTCGAGGTCTTCGTCGCCGAACACCTTGAAGCCGAGGTCGCGGGCTTCCGCCTTGTCGGACTTCTTCAGCACGATGCAATGGTGGCCGCGTTCCTCGAGTGCCCGAAGGTAGATGGTATCGGCGGTCTCGTCCGTCACCTGCAGGCCGAGCGTGTCGACATAGAAGGCGCGCGATTTGGCGAGATCGGTGACGCCGAATTCGACATGGCTGAGGCGCACGATGTTGAAGGGCGGATAGAGATTGGGTTTCGGCAGGGGCATGGGTTCCTCCTCTTTATGCGTCTTTATCTATACTGGCGGCTCAGCCGCCGAGCTTCTGGATGGCGTGCGGCTTGGTGGCGAAGGCGATGTTCTTGGTTTCCATGTAGAAATCGAAGGACCAATCGCCGCCGTCGCGGCCGATGCCGGAGTTCTTGACCCCACCGAAGGGGGTCGGCAGATGGCGTACGTTTTCCGAGTTCACCCAGATCATGCCGGCTTCGAGATGATCGGTGAAACGGAAGGCGCGGGTCACGTCCGATGTCCAGAGATAGCCGGTCAGGCCGTACTGGACGTCGTTGGCAAGGGCGAGCGCATCGGCTTCGTCCTTGAACGGGATGGCGGTCAGCACCGGCCCGAAGATTTCTTCCTGGGCAATGCGCATCTTGTTGTTGGCGCCGGTGAACAGGGTGGGGGAGACATAGCAGCCGCCGCCAGGGCCGTTGACCTTCTCGCCGCCGGCTGCAAGCGTTGCACCCTCGGACCTGCCGATCTCGATATATTCCAGCACCTTCTTTTCATGCACGGGATGAACGAGCGGGCCGACGACCGTTTCCGGATCGAGGGGATGGCCGACCTTGATGCGCTTGGCCTTTTCGGCGACGATTGCGGTGAACTTGTCGTAGACGCTTTCCTCGACCAGCAGGCGCGAGGACGAGGTGCAGCGCTCGCCGTTCAGCGAATAGATCATGAAGACGGCGGCATCGGCCGCACGCTCCAGGTCGGCATCGGCGAAGACGACGACCGGGTTCTTGCCGCCGAGTTCGAAATGGACGCGCTTCAGCGTGTCGGCGCCCTGCTTCATGATCATCGAGCCGGTGCGGCTTTCGCCGACGAAGCCGATCGCCTTGATCAATGGGTGTTCGGTCAGCGCGCGGCCGGCATCTTCGCCGAAGCCGTTGACGAGATTCCACACGCCCTTGGGCAGGCCGGCCTCTTCGGCGATTTCGACCAGCAGGCGCGCGGTCAGCGGCGAGAATTCGGCCGGCTTGTGGACGATCGTGCATCCTGCGGCGAGAGCCGGGGCGATCTTCCAGGTCGACAGCATGAAGGGCGTGTTCCAGGGCGTGATGATGCCGACGGGGCCGATCGGCACGCGCGTCGTTAGGTTCATCTGGCCGTCGGCGCGGATCGCCTTGCCGTCACGGGCCTCCGGCGCGCGGTCGGCGAAGAAGCGAAAATTCTCGGCTCCGCGCAGGGCGGCCTTGGCCATGAACTTCAGCGATTGTCCGGTATCCATGCATTCGACGAAGGCGATCTCTTCGGCCCGCGCAACGATCGCGTCGGCGATTTTATGCAGGAGCTTCTTGCGCGCGTCGCCGGGCATGGCCGCCCATTCGGCGAAGGCGGCCTTTGCGGCCTTCGCAGCGCGATCGATATCGGCGGCCTTGCCGCGGGCAACGGTGGCGAGCGGCTTCAGATCGACGGGCGAGATGGTCTCGAAGGTCGAACCATCGTCAGCCGGCACATCCTCGCCATTGATGCGGTTGAGAACACCGCGATCCTTGAACCGAGCCAGAAAGCTTTCCGCCTTCGCGATGTTTTCCTGCAATTTGGACATCGTCTATTCCTTTGGTGTTATGTCGTCCCGCCAAGGGGAGGTGTCACTTGCCGCGCAGCCGCGGATGGATGGCGTTCTTCTTCCAGCTCAGCTCCGCGTCGATCTCGCGGATTTCCAGCGACAGGGCGAAATGCGGCGTCTCGAAGAGCGGGCTCAGAACGTCGATGGCCGCGGCGAAAATCGCTTCGCCGGTGCGCTTTTTCTCATCGTCTGTTCGGCCTTTCCCGATGCGGAAGTTCAGATCGACGAACGCATTCTCGGGCAGCCTGTCGGCGATGGCATAATGATCGGCGCGAAAGGCGCGAACACGCACGGCGCCGACCTCGAAAAGGCCGGTCTCCAAAACCGTCTTCAACAGCCGCTCGCAGAGCGCGCCGATATCGGCGCGGCCTTCCAGATTGGCCGAATATTCGATGGCGAGATGTGGCATTGAGTCCTCCCGATCCCTTATTTACTTAACACGTTAACAATTATACGAAAGATGTCAAGCAGCCGTATCGAGCTTTCTTGCCATCTCCAGACTTTCGTCGACGTAGCGCGACAGGCGTTCCGCGGCGTCCGGAATTTCCGGGCGCTCGGCGAGCCATCCGATATAGGTGAGGCTTCTCAGCACCATGAAGAGCGGCAGGCTTGCCAAGGCAGCGTCGGAGAGCGCACGGCGGCTGCGGTAGCCAGATATCAGCGCCTCCTCGATTGCCGGATAGGCGGGTTCCCTGCGGTTCTTGAGCAAGGTCGTCGCGAGATCGAACAGGCGGAACCCATGCCCCGCATCGTCGAAATCGATGAAGGCGACATTGCTGTCCTTTCCCGTCAGGAAGATGTTTTCCCGCACGAGATCGGCATGGATCAGCCCATAGTCGAGGTTTCGGCTGTCCGCGTTCGCAAGGGCGCGGCGCAGCTCGCCGCGCAATGCCGAGAGCGCGGCGGCGCTATCGGACGAAAGGCCTTGGCAATCCCAGAACCGTCCCCAAAGCGGCTTCTCTCCCACCAGACCTTCGGTGTTCCATGCCGGGCGGCGAAACCGCTCCGGCGGTCTCCAGGCGTCGGCAAGCTCATGCATGGTGGCCATGCTGTGACCGATGCGGAAGAAGACCTTTGCCTGCATGTCAGCCGATTGCGAGAGCGGTGTCCCGCTCTGCCCGAGCGGAACGCCGTCGATCCAGCTCACCACGTCGGCATGTTGTTCGGCGAAATGCCTATTGGCGGGAAGGCGGACGAGGCTCTGCCGGTCGCTCGTCGGCACCGGGCTCGGCACGTCGAGGCCGCCGAGCTTGAGGGCGGCCATGAAATACAGTTCCGAGCGCAGGCTCGTCTCGTCGTGGTAGCCCGGCCGATGCAGCCTGAGCGCCGCGAACTGTCCGTCCTCGAGCGTAATGCGAAAGACGGCATTCTCCCGATATTTCATCAGGACAGGTTCGTCGGCCTTTACCGGCCAATGGTCGAGTGCCTCCAGCGCACGCTTCTGCAGAGCGTCGCGGATGGTCTGCGGCAACTGATCAGCCATGCTTGCCTCACAGGCCGGACAGGACGTCGTCGAAAATCGACAACATGAAGTCGGCATTCTCCCTGGTGAACGGCATGGGCGGGCGGATCTTCGTGGCGCATTGGTGAATGCCGATCTTGCCCATCAGCACGCCGCGTTCGCGCATTTCATTGACGATCCTGGTCGCCTGTGCGGCGGCCGGCTCCTTCGTCTGCCTGTCCAGCACGAATTCGGTGCCCATGAAGAGGCCGCAGCCGCGCACGTCGCCGATGATCGAATGCTTTTCGGCAAGCCGATCGAACGCGTCGCGCGTGTACTCGCCGACGCTGCGGGCGTTCTCGAGAAGGTTTTCGTCTTCGATCACGTCGAGCACAGCCATGGCCGCCGCGCAGGAGACCGGATTGCCGCCGAAGGTGTTGAAGTAGCGGAACGCCTTGCGGAAGGCGTTTATCGTATCGACATTGGCAATGACGCCGCCGACCGGATGGCCGTTGGCCATCGGCTTGCCGAGCGTCACGATGTCGGGGACGATGCCGGCGTGCTGATGGCCCCACATATGCGAGCCGGTGCGGCCGAAACCAGGCTGCACCTCGTCGGTAATCACGAGGCCACCCGCCTTGCGGACGGCTGCGACCGTCTTGTCCAGAAAGCCCTGCGGCAGATCCGGGAAGCCCTCATTGGCGAAGAACGGATCGATGATGATGGCCGAAAAGCCGTGCGGGCTGTCCTGAAGCGAGGCGATCGCCTTCTCGACTTCGGCTGCGAAAGCCGTGGCGAAGGCGTCTCCGCCTTCACCGCCGAGCGGACGGTAGCTATCCGGCGCCGGCACATGCCGGACATGGCCGCCAAAACCTCCGACCGGGGGCATGCGGGTCGACAATTGCGACACCGCGGCCGTATTGCCGTGGTAGGTGTGGTTGGTGGCGATGACGCCCGTCTTGCCGGTTACCGCCTGCGCCATCCGCAAGGCCACGTCGTTCGCCTCGCTGCCCGTGCAGGTCAGGATCGCGGCATTGAGGCTCTTGTCGAAGGTCGCCGTTAGCCGCTCGACGTAGTCGAGAATGCCTTCATGCAGGTAGCGCGTATGCGTGTTGAGCGTCGAGGCCTGCCGCGTGATCGCCTCGACCACGCGGGAATGGCAATGGCCGACATGCGGCACATTGTTGTAGCAGTCCAGATACTTGCGGCCATCGGCGTCCCAGAGCCAGACGCCTTCGCCGCGCACCAGATGCACCGGGTCGTCGTAGAAGAGCGACATGTTCCGTCCGAGAAGCCGCTCGCGTCGCGCGATAAGGGTTGCATTGTCGGACATCATCAGGCCCTCGCGGCGGCGAGACCTGCGTCGAGCGCGGTCAGGATCGTCTGGACATCCCCGGCCGTCACGATCAGCGGCGGCGACATGATGACGTTGGCGCCGGACGTGCGGACCATGACACCGGCCTCATACGTCGCGTCATGGACTTTCTGGACGACGTCCTTGGCAGCTCCGCTCTTCTTCGCCCGGTCGCTGACGAGTTCGATGGCGCACATCAGGCCCTTGCCGCGCACGTCGCCGATCAATTCATGCTTGTTCTGCAACGCCTTCAATCCGGCCAGCAGCTCTTCGCCGCGGGCAGCGGCATTGGCGGCCACGTCGAGCCTCTTGGTTTCCTTCAATGTCGCAAGCGCTGCGGCGGCGCCTACCGGATGGCCGGAATAGGTGTAACCGTGGCCGATGTTGCCGACCGAGTTTTTGTTGCTCTCGAAGGCCTCGGCGACCTTGTCGGAGATCATCACGGCGCCGAACGGGAAATAGCCGTTGGTGATGGCCTTCGCCGTCGACATCATGTCCGGCTTGACACCCCAGAGGCGCGATCCGGTCCAGGCACCGGTGCGGCCGAAGGCGGTGATGACCTCGTCGGCGATCAGCAGGATGCCGTGACGATCGCAGATCTCGCGCATCAGCGGCAGGAAGGTCTCGTGCGGGACGATGACTCCACCGGCACCCAGCACCGGTTCGACGATCAACGCGGCGATGGTGTCGGCGCCCTGGAAGGCGATTTCATCCTCGAAGAGCCTGCCGATGGCAGCGGCAATCTCCGCGCCGTCCGTGGTGTTGAACGGGTTGCGGTAGGTGAACGGGGCGGGCAGGTGGATGACGCCCGGAAGCAGCGGCTCGTAGTTGCGGCGGAAGTTCTGGTTGCCGTTGACGGAGGCGCCACCGAAATGCGTGCCGTGATAGCCCTTCTTCAGTGCGACGAACTTGGTGCGCTCCGGCTGGCCGTTGACCTTGTGGTACTGGCGCGCCAGCCGCAGGCAGGTCTCGACCGAATCCGAACCGCCCGAGGTGAAGAAGGAACGGCTCAATCCATCCGGCTTGAACCATTCGGCAAGCTCGTAGGACAGTTCGATCAGCGGCGAGTTCGTCGTGCCGCGGAAGGTCGAATAATAGGGAAGCTCGTCGAGCTGGTCGCGGATCGCCTTCTTTACCGGTTCACAGGAGTAGCCGAGATTGACGTTCCACAGGCCGCCGACGGCGTCCAGCACCTTCTTGCCTTGAATATCGACGATCTCGACGCCTTCGCCGGAATTGACGATGCGCGGCGGATGCGCCTGCATTTCGGCCGGGTGAGCCATCGGGTGCCACAGGTGGCGGGCATTGTTTTCGATGATGAAATTGGTTTCACGCATGTCGATTCCTCTTGGTTCAGAGCCCCAGCAGGGCAAGTGCGCGGGCATAGCTTTCGGCAGGTCGGGTCACGTCGAAATGCACATAGGGCAGATTGACGGCTTCGGCGCCTTCGATGTTCTTCTTCTGGTCGTCCACGAAGACGCAGGCCTCGCGCGGCAGGTCGAGCTCGGAAAGAACGAGTTCGTAGGCGCGCGGATCGGGCTTGAGGATCTTCGTGTAGGTGGCATCGACGATGACGTCGAAAAGGTCGATCAGCGGAAAACGCTCGCGGAACTCGACGCCGTAGAACAGGTCGAGTTCGTTCGACAGGATGGCGAGCTTGAGACCGGCCTCCTTGGCGCGCAGGATGGCGTCGCGGGCTTCGGGACGCAGAACCAGTTCCGGCTCGGCGCCGCGCGCCCGGCGCACGAAGGTCTGCATGTCGGTCCAGTTTTCGCCGACCATTTTGCCGACCTCGCCGGTGCGCGTCAGCCAATAGTCCCGTTCGGTGATCTCGCGGTTCTGCATTGCGACCCAGAGCGGGTCCGTCGTCGTATCGAACGGTCCAAGCCAGGTCAGCGACCCCTTCGGAAGTCCGAGCGTGCGTTCGGTGATGTCGTGCGTTTCGAACAGGGTGCGGGTGACGACGCCGCCGAAGTCGAGGATAAGAGCGCGTTCCTTTGTCATGGTCGTCCCTCCGGAATGACGCCCTCTGCGACCCAGGTGTCGAAGATGGCGAGTGCGGCGGCGGAGAAGGCCGGCGCGTTGATATGGGCATCGACTTCCTGCAGCGCGACGGAGGATGGAATGGCGTGCCGCATCTCATCGAGAAAAGCGTCGAGGCCTTCCGGGTCATGCAGCGGCTCATCCGGCTTGTCCCATTCCTGCAACCCTTCGGTCGGCAGCAGGAAGGCGATCCTCGCGTCGGAACGTGCGAGCTTCTGTCCGATCAAGCGGGCGACTTCGCGGCGCCCCTCCGGCGATGTCGTTACCGATCCGATCAGCCGGTTATGGGCGTGATACGGACGGTCGGCGAAAATCTCCGGGAGTGCCTGCCAAGCCTGAAGATCGACCATGTCGACTGCGCCGGGCGCGACGATCTGCGGAATGCCGGCGCGGGCGGCATTCTCGAGTCTGTCCGGTCCGGAGGTGACCACGGAGCCGTAGTGATGATTGCTGACTTCCTGGATGCAGAAGTCGAAGACGGCAGCAAAGCCGCCCTGGGAGGCGATCGCTTCGTAGGCTCGGCCGCCCATGCCGGTGGAGTGGAACACGGCGACGTCATAACCGCGCTTTTCAAGCTCGGGCCGCAGATATTTCATGTATTTCAGGCAGGACGAGCCGAGCGAGGTCATGCCGACGAGCGGGCGCTTGTGATCGGGCCTGCTGCCATGCTTTGCCGCTCCTACGACCGCGCCGCAAGCCTGCGACAGGACGGAACGGCAGATGCTGTTCAGACCATAGAGACCGCCGGCCCACAGGATCATCATCAGGTCCGGGGCGATACGTTCGGGTGGAATGAGATGAGAGTAGGCGATGGTGGAAACCACGAATTTCGGGACGCCGAGCGGCAGGACGGCAGCGACATCGAGCGCCAGATCCGTGCCCATCGAGCCGCCGAGCACGATCACGCCGTCGACCTGCCCGTCCTCATAGAGACGCCGGGTCAGAGCCGATGCGCCCTTCGCCATGGCTGCCATGGCGCTGTTTTCATCGCCGCTTTCGGTGATTTCCCCGATGGTGGTCGCGGCGGCCTTGGCTATGTCATGCTTGGAATAATCGGGAGTGTAGGGTGGATCGCCGAGAATGCTGACATCCATCATGACCGGCTGGCCGCCGGCCTCCTCTATGACGGATGCCATGAATTGCAGTTCGTCGCATTTGGTGTCACCGGTTCCGATGACGAGTATCCTCGGCAGGGAAGCCCCAGGGCTCATCAATCTGTCCTCCTGATTTTTGGAATGGTTCCCATGGGTCTTTCCGACCCATAATATTTTTCTGAGATCGCATTGGCCGCGGCGACGGCCTGCGCGCCCAGTTCGTGGATGGCCGTCTTCGAGGTGCGGGAGAGAGGTGCGGCAATCGCCACGCAGCCAATCGGATGGCCATTGGGCGTGCGCACCGGCGCGGCCGTGCTGATGACGCCGGCCTCGAGGCCCTGATGGCTGATGGAAAAGCCGCGTGCCGCCGTCTCATCGAGCATCGCGCGCAGCAGCTGCGGATCGACGACTGTGTGGTCGGTAAATTGCTCGAGCGGCTTTCCGAGCGCTTCCTCGATCTCCGCCTGTGGGCAGAAGGCGAGGAATGCAAGGCCGGATGCCGTGGCGTGAAGGGGCAGAAGGCTGCCGACATCGACGATGATGCGGTGGGCGCGCGGCGAATCCTCCACATGAACGGTCGAAAGCCGTCCGCCCGAGAATTCCGAGAGATGCACGGTCTCCGTCGATGATTCGGCGAGCGTCCTGATAAAGGGGATGGCAATCCGCAGCAGCGGAAAGCGCGCTTCGCGGATGCGTGCGAGGCGAACCGGCGCAGAGCCGATGCGATATCGGCGCGTCTCCAGATCCTGCTCGACGAAGCCGTACTTTTCCAGCTCCACCAGAAAGCGGCGTGCCGTCGCCTTGTCCAGCGCGCACAGGCGGGCGATGTCGGTCAGACCCGCCTCCTTGTCCAGCCGTGACAGGGTGTCCAGCAATGCAAGCGCCTTTCCGATCGTGCTCATCGTTCCTCCTCTTGGGTTAGTCAGCTTCCGATTTTGTGCGTCCAGCCGGGGCCTTTCGTCAAATCAGGTCGCTGACCCTGCGCCGCAGCACGATAGCAGCGACCCAAGATACTTAACATGCGAAATAACTTGACAGAGGTCAGGAATGTTTGCAAGTCTATATTTGAAGCTGTGGTTCAAATAATGAACCATAAGCGCTGACGACGGCAAAATCAACAAAAGCATAAACCCCGCTCGTCAGTCCGGTTTTGGTGGAGGTCGCCTGCGCACCGTCGCAGCGATGATCGGATGTTCTTAAACAAGGGGAACCAACGCAGATGAACACACAAAATTCGCAAGGCGCGGCTGAAAACCAGCTGCGCAAGAACAGTCTCGGCGTGGGTGCCGTGACCTTTCTGGTCGTTTCGGCCGCAGCGCCGCTGACGGCGGTTGCCGGCGGCGTGCCGCTGTCCATGATGCTCGGCAATGGACCGGGCATACCGCTCACCTTCCTGTTGGTGACGGGCATTCTGCTGCTGTTTGCGGTCGGCTATGTCGCCATGGCCCGCCATATCCGCAATGCCGGCGCCTTCTATGCTTACACGGCTCAAGGCCTTGGCGGCCTCATGGGCGGCGCCGCTGCCCTGATCGCGATCCTTGCCTATAATGCCATGCAGGTCGGCGTTCTCGGGCTCTTTGGCGCGGCAACCAAGGGGTTCTTTGCCGATCAGCTCGGCATCGATCTCCCCTGGTGGGTCTGGAGCTATATCGGCGTCGCCTTCGTCGCCGTTTTCGGCTACCGTCGGGTCGATCTATCGGCGAAGGTGCTGACGGTGCTCGTCATTCTTGAATATGTCGTCGTGCTCGTCATCGACGCTGCTATTTTCGTCAAGGGCGGCGATGCAGGTCTTTCTGCCGCGCCCTTCACGCCTACGGCCTTCTGGAGCGGAACGCCGGCCATCGGTCTCCTCTTCTGCTTTGCTGCCTTCATCGGCTTCGAGGCAACGACCATCTACAGCGAAGAGGCTCGCGAGCCGGAAAAGACCGTGCCGCGCGCGACCTACATTTCCGTTCTCATCATCGGCCTCTTTTATATGCTGACCTCCTGGCTGATGGTGGCCGGCGCGGGCGTCGACAAGCTCGTTCCGACCCTGCAGGGCCTTGCCGATCCGACGACCTTCCTCTTCGGCCTTGCCGAGCGCTATGTCGGCCACTGGATCACCGTCGTGATGAGCGTTCTTTTCATCACCAGCCTGTTTGCCGGCATACTCGCCTTCCACAATGGCGTGGCGCGTTACATGTATGTCGCCGGTCGCGAGGGCTTGCTGCCGAAGTCGGTCGGCGTCACGCATCCGATCTTCCAGAGCCCGCATGTCGGTTCGATCATTCAGACCGTCATCGCCGTGCTCGTTGTTACGCTGTTTGCGGTGACGGGTCAGGATCCGGTGCTGGCGCTCTTCTCCTGGCTCACCAATGTCGCCACGCTGGCAATCATCCTGCTGATGGCGTTCACCGCCTTCTCGATCGTGGCGTTCTTCAGCCGCAATCCGGGGCTCGAGCGCAACGTGCTGGCGATCAAGGTGTTGCCGATCGTGACGGGTCTGATCCTTCTCGCGCTCGTCTACTATATCTCGGCGAACTTCGGCGCGATTGCCGGTGCCAATGGCGCGCTTGCCGTAGTGTTGCCGGGGCTCGTGCTGATCGCGGCGATCGTCGGATTTATCGCTGCGGCTCGCCTGAAGTCGTCGGATGCGGCAAGCTATGCCCGCCTCGGTGCCGGCCAGGAAGCCTGAGCCAGTTCCAATCGGGGTGGCGGGGAGGACCCGCCACCCTCTTCGTAAGAGCCACCCTCTTTGTGAGAGAATGAGATGCAGGACAAGATCGACCAGCTCCGGACATTATCCGTTGCCCCGCAGGCATTGTTCATCGGCGGCGCCTGGCGCCAGCCGGTCAGCGGCGCTGCCATGGATGTCATTTCGCCGATCGACGGAACGAGGCTGACCACGATTGCCGATGCCGGCACCGAAGATGTCGATCTTGCCGTCAAGGCGGCACGTCATGCTTTCGAAAAGGGCAGCTGGTCGAAAGCCGCTCCGGCGGAGCGCAAGAAAGTTCTGTTGAAGATTGCCGAACTGATCGAGAAGAACGCACTCGAACTGGCCGTGCTCGGCGTAAGGGACAACGGCACGGAAATCTCGATGGCGTTGAAGGCCGAGCCCGGCAGTGCCGCAGGCACCTTCCGCTATTATGCCGAGGCGATCGACAAGGTCTATGGAGAGATCGCGCCGACGGCGCAGAATATTCTGGGTCTCGTCCATCGCGAGCCTATCGGCGTCGTGGCCGCCATCGTGCCATGGAATTTCCCGATGATGATCGGCGCCTGGAAGATTGCCCCGGCGCTTGCCGCCGGCAATTCCGTGGTGCTGAAACCCGCCGAAGGCGCGTCGCTGACGCTGCTGCGGCTTGCCGAAATTTGCACGGAAGCCGGCTTGCCTGAAGGCGTATTCAACGTCGTCACCGGGCGCGGCGCGGTCTGCGGCGAGGCGCTCGGACTGCATATGGAAGTCGACGTCCTCGCCTTCACCGGCTCCGGCCCCGTCGGACGCCGGCTTCTGGAATATTCGGCGCGCTCGAACCTGAAGCGTGTCTATCTGGAGCTTGGCGGCAAGTCTCCGAACATCGTCTTTGCCGATGCGCCCGATCTCGATCAGGCGGCCAAGGTGTCGGCCTATGGTATCTTCCGCAATTCCGGGCAGGTCTGTGTCGCTGGTTCGCGGCTGCTCGTCGAAAAGTCGATCCACGCCGCCTTCTCCGAGAAGGTCGCTCGCATCGCCGAGAGCATGAAGGTCGGAGACCCGCTGCAGCTGACGACGGAAGCAGGTGCCATTTCCAGCGAGATCCAGCTGAAGAAGGATCTCGGCTTTATCTCGCAGGCGGTGTCGGAGGGCGCGTCGCTGCGCACCGGCGGTTCGCGCATTCTCGAGGAGACCGGCGGCTACTACATGCGGCCTGCGGTGTTTGAGGTGACGCCGTCCATGACCCTGGCACGCGAAGAAGTGTTCGGGCCGATCCTGTCGATCATACCTTTCGAGACGGAGGCGGAGGCCTTGCAGATCGCCAATGCCACGGAATACGGCCTGGCCTCGGCCGTGTGGACGTCCAACCTGTCGCGCGCCCACCGGATGGTGCGTGGGATCCGCGCCGGCGTGGTGCATGTCAACACCTATGGCGGCGCCGATAACAGCGTGCCGCTCGGTGGCGTCAAGCAATCCGGCAACGGCCACGACAAGTCGCTGCACGCGCTCGATAAGTATGTCGACCTGAAGACGGCATGGATCCAGCTCTGAAGCTGTCCTATCCCGACATCGGCCGGTCTGACGCCGGCCGACACCGCGTCTCGCACATGTTCGTTCTGCCAGCGACGCGTGATGGACGCGCCTTGATATATTCCATAAAAATATTTTAAAACATATAGTTAGAGCAATAGATGCTCAAGCGTGTCACGCCACTTCTGCGATAAAGCCGTGTCAGGCGACGAGTTCCTTCGAAGATCGGTTCAATACTGCGCTTCGATAACATCCGGTCAATCTTGATGGGTGGGGTTAGAGTGGCAGGCGGTCATATCGAAGAATTCGATCAAGCCGGAATGTCGCATAGGTCTTGCCGAACGGTCTTCGTGAAGTTTTGTCGAGAACACACACCATGGATTGTGTCCGGTTATCGCCGGACCCAATGCGGCAATAGCTCTGCCTTCACCGCCTATACTCAGAAAGGATGATGGGACATCCGGGATTATCCCATGGTAAAATGGAAATAATCTTGGAGGGTGGGATGTTGTCTCTGCGTGACGCCGCGATCGCTGTGCTGAGCGCGACGCTGCTCGCGCCGTTGTCTTCAGAAGCCGCCGAGGCGGTCGGCCAGGCGGTGCTGATCAAGACCGAAGTGACGGGCGCCGGCGGTCCGCTGGCCGTCGATGATCCGGTCCACCGGGACGAGAAAATTCGCACGTCCCTTTCCGGCCTCGGACAGTTCACATTTCGAGATGGTACGAAATTGGCTGTCGGAGCCGGCTCGTCCGTGGTCATCGACAAATTCGTCTTCGATGACTCGGGCTCGGTGAAAAAGCTTACCATAAATGCCGCGAAGGGGACCTTTCGCTGGATAAGCGGAAATTCAAACTCCTCGGCCTATCAAATCGTAACGCCCGCCGGAACGATCGGCGTGCGCGGGACGGTGTTTGATTTCTATGTCGGAGCGAACGGCACGACGGCTGTCGTTCTCTTGAACGGAGCCGCTCAGTTCTGCGGCGCGGGTGGCTGCAGGCAGCTGAAGCAGCAATGCGACTGCGTCGTTGCCAACCGCAACGGTCAGATAAGCGATCCTCGCCGGGTCAACCGCGACATTCTCAAGACGCTCGGCAACCAGCGAGCCCTGCCGTTTCTATCCGGAGATCAACAACTTTCAGGACGAATGGGCTTTGCCGGCGGTGGCGGATGCGGTCTGTCGACGGCGATGAAAGATCAGCCGAGCGGCACATCGCCGCGCAGCGTTCCGGCCAATAATCCCGCTCCGACCCAGCCCAACACGCCGAACGTACCCAGCACACAGCAATCGCCGAGCACCACTGCACCGGACACGTCCGAAACTCCCAGCACGCCGAATGTCCCAAATCCGCCGAGCACGCCCGGCAAGCCACCCAAGCACGGCGGCGGCGAAGGCGAGCATCACCACCATCATGACCATCACGATCGCCACGATCATCATGACCATCATCATGGTAGAGGCGACCACGGCTGGGGCCACCATGACTGGAGCAACCGGAACAGCGATGGCGATGACGGCGATCATGACAATCACGACCAGGGGCATCATCGCCGGTAGGAGACAGGAGACGAGGGCGGCGGTTGCGGGATCAGCTAGAGGTCGGCCGCTTTTTCGGCAGGTTCATCGACGAAGTGTCCGGCTCGGCGCGAAATCTGGCTGTAAAACTCCCGCAGCAGCCCAGTCGTTGCGACCTCCGCCTTGAGTTTTGTGGCACCGAGAAGTTTGCGGCTGCTCGGCGACCGTATTTGCAGGGCAGCGACAAGCCGCCTGTGCATGGCCTGAAGCTCGGTAAAATCAGCGGCCTTTGCCAGGCGCGCATCGCCGACCACCGCAAAGAGCTTGGTTCGCATGCTCTTGCCCTTCAGCGTCAGCGCTCCGGCCTCGAGCAGGGCGCAATCGGGCAGCAGGCTTGCTGTCGGTTCCGACACGAGAATATCGAAGCTGATGTCCTTGCAGGCGGATTCGATGCGTGCGGCAATGTTCACGGCATCGCCGACCGCCGTGTAGTTGAAGCGTGTCTCGGCGCCCATGTTGCCGACGCATGCAAGTCCCGTATGTATGCCGATTCCTATTCCGACCCGCCGCGCGTCTCCGAAACCGAATGCATCGTCGCTGTTGAGGCGGCTGAGCGTTTCCCGCATGCCCAGGGCCGCCCGCACGGCCTTGCCGGCATGGTCGGAGACATCCACGGGAGCGTTCCAGAAGGCCATGATCGAATCCCCGATGAACTTGTCGAGCGTGCCATCGTTGGCAATGACATGGTGGCTCAGCGCATCGAGCAGCGTGTTGAGAAACGCGACGACGGCGCTGGGTGTCAACTCTTCGCTGATCTGGGTGAAGTTTCGCACGTCGACGAACATGACGGTCAGCTCGCGCTCATCTCCTCCAAGGCGAAGGGCATTGCGCGTATGCTCGATGCGGTAGAGCAGCGATGGCGAGAGATAGTGGCCGAAAGCCCGCCGTACGTCGCGTCGCTCCCGATCGGTCACCAGAAAGCGGAATGCCGTCGCCGCGAAATGCGTGATCGATCCGGCGACAATGGGCGCCAGCGGGTCGAATAGGAGGCCGCCGTAAAGGAAGGCGAGCCAGGAGGCCACAAGAGCAAAAAAGGTAATCAGCAGGCCGCAGCCAAGCGCAACGGCCGGATTGACGAAGGTGGTAAGGATCACCAGCAGGCTGCCCAGTACGGCGATGGACAGGATTTCCAGCCCGTCTGCCCAATCCGGCCGGGAAAGGAAGCGGCCTGAAAGGATCTGCTCGAGGATCTGCGCATGGATGGAAACACCCGGCACGTTTTCACCAAGGGCTGTCGTGCGGACATCCTGGAGGCCGGACGCAGAGGTTCCGACGAACACGATGCTGCCCTCGATGGCGGCTCTGATATCGGCGGAGACGCCTCCTGCCGCAAGCACCTTGCTTGCCGAAATATACCGTTCCGGCGTATCGGGGCTGATATAGAGCCAGAGCTCTCCAGCCGCCGTTACCGGCACCACGAAATTCCCGATCTTGACCCGGGTGAGCGTATTCGGCGTGTCCGGCGCCGCGTCGAGTATGTAGGTGGAGGCCCCTTGTGCGACGCGGAGCGCCTCGAGCGCAAGACTGGGGTAAAGCTGCTTGCCGCTGCTGAGAAAAAGCGGCACCGAGCGCACCACCGCCGACGATGCGCCCGGGTTGAGGCTGATATGGCCGAGACCGGCGGCATTGGCCTCCAGTTTCGGCTGCAGCGGCGTTGCGGCTTTGATTGCCGGCGGTGCATCGAAGGGACTTTCGCCCGTATAGGCAAAGCCCGCCTTGACCGGCGGCAGATAGCTTCCTTCGTTGGACAGGCCGAAGCCCAGGACCACCGGTCTTCCCGACAGCGATTGCGAAAAAATCTCATCATTATCCGGCAGCTTGCCCAGCAGCGAGGGGTCGATGCCGGTGACATCGCGAACGACATTGCTGGGAGACAGGCGATCGGGCTCGGCAAAGAGAATATCGAAAGCGATGGCGGAAGCGCCCATATCGGAAAGCCTGTCCACAAGGGCGGCAATCCGGTTTCTCGGCCAAGGCCATTGACCGAACTCGCGTAGCGACGCCTCGTCTATGTCGATCACCCGGACCGGCTGGTTCTCGAAGGTCCGGGGCACCAGGCGCTGATACTGGTCGAATGTCAGATCGCGGGCGAGCCTCAGCAACTGAGGATCGCTTGCCCGCAGGATCGTCAGTGCTGTAACGATGGCCAGGCCGATAACGACGCCAACTTGCTGCGCACGCGTCACCATTGCGGTGTCAGTCCTTTTGCCCCGCATCCCTCGGCAACAAGCAGCAATTCGGAAAATACAGAGATCTATTGGTCTGCAATTGCACCAAGGAAGAATATGCTGCCTTGTTCCCGGCAACGATGCAATGAGCAAAGTATCCAAGAGATGCGGAACAGAATTTTCAGCCGGTCATATCAGGCATGAGCCTTGCAGGATTCGCTTGCGGAACCTCGATGTCGTTGTCTGGCCAAACCTCGTGAGAGGTGGATGTCTTACCCGATAAGAGACATGGCGTGCCGTTCACAGAAGCCGCTCGAGAAAGACACGCTCGTAGCTCCGAAATGGCGGGTTATTGCCATATCGTGAATTCGCCTCGACACCGTCCGCGTCTCTGGCTGCCTCTTCACGATATCGGAAATAGGCTGCGTCATCCGGAAAAGTGAACCGCGCTATGGCGATGTCGCTGGCGCCATCCCTGCCCATGCCAGGGAAGCTTACGGCGGACCCGGCCGGACCCTCGCGAGAAATGAAGTATCCGTAGTGCGTCCCGCCGTAACGCTCGATCAGCGTCATCCACGTCCGGGCATAGGCTTTGAATTCGTCCATTGCATTTTGGTCGATGAAATAGCGAATTTCGCAAATCACGGGGCTGGTGGACATGGAAACTCCTCGGCGAGCTGCCGGCCTGATTTACGGGGCTTTGCGAACAAGCCCGTCGACCGGCTCACCGGCATTTATACGGCCCTTCGTCACCGACGCCAGACATATGACAATGAGGAGGCTTCCTCAAACGGCGGATTTCATGGGCTGCCGCCCGATGGCCGGCGGTGCCGATGGTGGCTCTTTTGTCAGTTGCGCGCGCTCCGGCTTCGAAGTCTCGACCGTCGTCCGGCATATTCGATCGGATTTCCACAGTCGATTGCCATCGTCGCCGATATAATTAACGTGTGAACTATATTGACAAACGTGTCGGTCTGCATCACCCTAATATTTGAATAAGTGGTTCGAATAATGAACCGAAGCGGGAACAGATCAATGACCACCATGCTCGGCTCCGCCGACCTCATTCTGACCAATGGACGAATCTATACTGTCGAGCCGGCCCACCCCTGGGTGGAGGCTCTTGCCATCAAGGACGGCCGCATCATGGCCGTCGGAAACAGGGTCGAAATCGAAGCGCTGAAGGGCGCGGATACGAAAGTGGTCGACCTTGCCGGCAAGATGGCGATGCCGGGCTTCGTCGATATCCACAACCATATCATGATGGGCGGGCAGGCCGACCTGTTCGAAACCCAGCTTCCCGCCGGCGCATCGGTCGATGCGATCTGTGCCCATGTCCGCGCGCAGGCCGAGATCCTGCCGCAAGGGCAGTGGATCGTCGCCAATCAATGGGGCGCCGACATGATCACGGCGCTCAATAGCGGGGCCTCGCTCACGAAGCTCGACGAAGCCAGCCTTGGACATCCTGTTCTTCTGCGCGACGAGACCATGCATAACCGCTGGGTCAACAGCGAGGCGATGCGGCTTGCCGGCATCTCCGACAACCAGCCCGATCCGCCGCAGGGTTCCTTCGGGCGCGATCCCGCCAGCGGCAGGCTGACAGGTCTGCTGATCGAATCCGCCGCCGGCATCGTCGAGCGGACGGCCGCCGAGGCATTCACGGAAGAGATGGGCGAGGCCGCGGTTGCGCGCGCCATCGAGATCGTCAATTCCTACGGCGTGACGGCTTTCCAGGACGCCGCCTCGGTGCTGCCGATCCTGAAGGCGCTCAAGCATCTCGATATCAAGGGCACGCTGACCGCCTGGGCTGTGACCTCGCTGCCGCTGATCGAGCCGAGCTTCATGTTCGGTCTTTCCGGCGATGCCCTGCTTGCCCTGCGGGACGACTTCCGCAGTGCGCATGTAAAGCCGAATTTCACCAAGATCTTTCTGGATGGCGTTCCCGGCGCGCGCACGGCCGCCTTCCATGATCCCTATGTTGCGGATGCCGCGCATCCTGAAGGTCATCGCGGCGAGGTGCTGGTCAGCTATCCCGATCTGGTTCGCCACATCGACAAATCCGAAAAGCTCGGCATGGGATTGAAGATTCACTGCACCGGCGACTATTCCGTGACCGAGATGCTCGATGCGGTCGAGGCGGTCAGACATTTCAACGGTCCGACCGATATCAAGCATCATATCGCCCATGCGAGCTACATCCGGGATGAGGATGTCAGCCGTTTCGGCCCGCTCGGCGTCGTCGCCGATCTCTGCCCGATGATCTGGTATCCGACGACCTTCCTCGAGGGCCACAAGGAGGCGATGGGCGAAGAGCGTGCCACGCGCTTCTGGCCGATCGCGAGCCTGAAGGCCACCGGGGCGCTGCTGGCCGGCGGGTCCGACTGGCCGGTCATTCCGATCCCGGATCCCTGGAACGGCATCGAGGGGATGGTGACGCGCCAGAATCCATCCGGCGCCTTTCCGGGCGTCTCGCTCTGGGCCGAGCAGGCGATCGATCTGGCCTCGGCGATCGAGATCTACACGCTCAATTCGGCAAAGGCGATGCGGATCGACGCTGAAACGGGTTCGCTTGCCGTAGGCAAGTCCGCGGACGTCATCGTGCTCGATCAGAACGTCTTCGAGGTGCCGGCGGATCGCATCGCCGACACGAAAGTATTGACCACCTATTTCGCAGGTCAAGCCGTCTACCAGCGCTAGAGGGCGCGGCGAAGAGGAAGCGCCGCACATAAAAGGGAAAGGGAACAGAAATGAAATTGAGATCCGCATTCATTGCTCTGGGGCTGGCGGCCGCCGGCCTGGCATTTACGGGATCGTCCGCCTTTGCGGCCGGCCCGACCTGCAAGGACGGGCCGATCAAGATCGGGGCCGTCTCGACCGTTACGGGCGTGGTCGACTTTTCCGACGCGCCGAAGGCCACCAAGGCTGTCTTCGAGCAGTTGAACGACGCGGGCGGCATCAACGGCTGCAAGATCGAATACTCGCTCGCCGACGACAAGGGTGATCCGCAGGTGGCAGCCCAGGCCGCACGCGACCTCATCGACAACAAAGGCGTCGTGGCGCTCGCGGGCGGCGCGAGCCTGCTCGACTGCGCCGTCAATGCGGGAACGTACAACCGCAACGACGTGCTCTCGGTTCAGGGTGTCGGCGTCGATCCCCTCTGCTTCAACGCACCGAGCATCTCGCCCGTGAACGTCGGCCCCTTTACGCTGACCACGGTCATGCTCGATTATGCGACGAAGAACCTCGGGGCAAAGAAGGTCTGCGCTTTCTTCCTGATCCTCGGCGGCACGCAGGAAGCCTATGGCAACGCGGTCGCGGCATGGCAGAAGATGAGCGGCAACAATGTCGGCCTGGTCGACATGACCCTGCCGCCGCAGGGTGATCTGACGCCTTATGTCATCAAGGCGCGTGACGCCGGTTGCGATGCCGTGCTCACCAATCAGGTCGAGCCGGGCGTCGTGCAATGGGTGAAGACCGCCGATGCCCAGAAGATTTCCGGCATCAACTGGCTGTTCCTTGCGCCCGGCTATACCGAAGGCGTCGCCAAGGCGCTGGCCGACAGCAAGCAGCCGATCTATGTCGGCACCGAATGGGAGCCCTATACGGAAAACAACGACGCGAACGCCGACTGGATCAAGACGATGGACAAGGCAGGTCTGCCGAAGACCGCCTTTTCGCAGGGCGGCTACCTCGCCGCCAAGGTCATGATCGACACGATCTCCGGCATCGATGGCGAAGTGAGCCGCGATGCGGTGACGTCCGCGCTGAAGGAAGGCAAGGAGCTGCATTATTCGCTGGCCGGCAGCCCCTATGTCTTCGGTGACGCCCGGGCTCACTCGCCGATGAAGGCCACCAAGATCATGCAGCTCGTCGACGGCAAGTGGACCGTCAAGACGCCGGATTGGTACACGCTGGCGAAGGCCAAGTAATGGCGCGTGTGCCCGGCCCTGTCCTTTCAACGGCAGGGCCGGGCACCGGCCCGACGCGCTGATCTGATCTGGCGAGGCACGACGTGCCCGTCTCCGGAGTTCCGCAATGAACGCTCTCTTCACAGCCGCTGTGGCTGGTCTTTCCGCAGGTGGTGCCTATGCCATCCTGGGTGTCTGCGCGATTTTCACCTATCGTCTGGTGGCCGTCGTGAATTTTACCGGCGCCGCGATCGGTGCCACCGGCACCTTCATCATGGTCGCGCTGCATGAGGCCGGCGTGCCGTTGTTGCCGGCCGCCCTGCTGGGCATCGCCGCCGGCGCCGTCAGCGGTATCCTGATCGGTCTCGTCATGACGACGTGGTTTGCCAATACCAATGCGTCCACCAAGGCGGCGGTGACAGCCGCGCTGCTGGTCGGCATCATTGCCATCGGTCTGCGCCTTTCCGGCGGCCAGCATCCGCATTCTTTCCCGGAGATCATCGCCGGGTCGGCTTTCCGCCTCGCCGGTGTCGAGGTGACCTGGGCGGCCGTCACCACGCTTCTTCTTTCCGTCGTCTTCACCATAGCGACGGAGCAATTCCTGGCCCGGACCCGCATCGGTCTGCAATTGCGGGCGCTGTCCCAGCGGCCGATGGCGGCGGAGCTGATCGGCATTCGGGTGCGGCTGCTGGCGCTCGGCGTGTGGGCGGTGACGGGGGCCGTGACCTCCTTCGCACTGATGATCATTGCGCCACTGCGCTCGCCGGATTTTGCCTCATTGAGCTTGCTCGTCGTGCCGGCATTGGCGGCGGCCCTGATCGGCGCCTTCGCCAGCTTTCGGGCCGCTCTTCTCGGCGGCATGACGATCGGCGTGTTGGAAGGCGCCGTCAGCGCGATCGATTTCGTCAGCCAGTATCGCAGCACCGTTCCCTTTATCGTCATTCTTGCCGTCCTTCTGTGGTCGCAAAGAGGAGCCCGCTGGGATGAAGCACGCTAGTTTCCGCGCTGCCATTGTGACGGCCCTGTCGCTTGCGGCCGTCGGCGCCCTTATTCTTCTGCTTCTGCCCAAATACTGGGTATTCCTGCTCACGGCGGTTTTCATCACCGGCATCGCGTTGCAGAGCCTCGGCCTGGTCGCCGGACGCACCGGCATGATTTCGCTCTGCCAGATGTCCTTTGCCGGCGTCGGCGCCTGGGTGACCGGATACCTGAACGTCATCGAGGCGCCGGGCGGTCTTGTCGTCTGGATGATCGTCGGCGGTCTCGCGGCCGTGCCCGTCGGTATCGCCATCGGCCTGCCGGCGCTGCGCCTGCGCGGCATCAATCTGGCGATCGTTACCCTCGGCTTCGCCGCGGCGTTCGACACCGTGCTGGCGACGATCACATTTCCGGGACAGACCACGTTCACGCAAGTCGTGCGGCCCTCGCTCTTTGAGGGTGATTACGGCTTCTTTATCTTCGTGCTCGTCGTCTACGGCGTGATCGCGGTGGCTCTCGAATTCGTCAGCCGCTCCCGGCTTGGCGCTTCCTGGCTTGCCGTCCGGCATTCTGAACGGGCGGCAGCGGCGCATGGGGTCTCGATCCCTCGCGCAAAGCTCAGCGCCTTTGCCATCAGCGCCTTCGTTTCCGGCGTGTCGGGCGGCCTGCTGGCCGGCTATCTCGGGACACTGGTCTCGGAAAACTTCTCGATGATGCAGTCGCTGGCGCTCTTTGCCGTTGCGACCATGGTCGGCGCGCATTTCACGCTCGGGGCCGTGATAGGCGGCATGTTGATCACGCTGTTTCCGGAACTCCTGCGCAGGCTCAACCTGCCGCAGGATGTCGGCAATGTCTTCTTCGCCATCGGCGCCGTGCATGCTCTTTCCTCCGGCGAAACCATCAGCGAGACCTGGGCACGGCTGGCGGGTAAGCTGCTTCCAAAACGTTCGGGCGCATTCACGCACAGGCAAACAGGCCATCTTCCGGCCGCCGCCGCCCATGAGCAGGGGCTGGCGCTGGAGGTCAGCGATCTGACGGTCCGTTACGGTGCCGTCGTCGCGCTCGACAAGGTCAACCTGAAGGTGCCCGCCGGCACGGTCGTCGGCCTGGTCGGACCGAACGGCGCTGGGAAGTCGACCATGGTCGACGCGATCGCCGGGTTTCTGGCCCGCTATGACGGCTCGATCAAGTTGAACGGCAAGCCCCTGGAAGGCTTCTCCGCCACCGGCCGCGCCCGGCTGGGCATCCGCCGCACCTGGCAGACGACACGCATCGCGCCGGAACTGAGTGTCGGAAACTATATGCGGCTTGCCGCCGGCACCATCAGCGACGACGAGCTTTCCGCCATTCTGCAATGGTTCGACTGCCCGCCGGCCGATACGCCGATCGCCTCCGTCGATGCCGGCACGCGCCGCCTGCTCGATGTCGCCGGTGTCGTCGCGTCGCGCGCGCCTGTCATCCTTCTCGATGAGCCGGCGGCCGGCCAGTCCTATGCCGACGCGGTGAAGCTGGGCGAGCGGATTGCCGCCATTCCGGAGACTTTCGGCAGTGCCGTGCTTCTGATCGAGCATGACATGGATCTCGTGCGGCGGGCCTGCTCGGCGATCACCGTGTTCGATTTCGGGCGCGTGATCGCCAGTGGTGATCCGCAAAGCGTGCTCGCCATGCCGATCGTTCAGAAAGCCTACATGGGCATCGAACTCGAGGAGGCTGCCGAATGACTGCGCTCTCCATCAAGGGTCTCGTCGTCAATCGCTCGGGGATTCCGGTCGTTCGCGGCGTGGATCTCACTGTCTCGAGTGGCGAGATCAGTGTCCTTCTCGGCTCGAACGGGGCGGGCAAGACAACGCTGCTCGAAAGCCTTTCGGGGATCATCCCGGCCGCGTCCGGCTCGGTCACGATGGACGGCGCGGAACTGCTGAAGCTGCGCGCAGGCTTGCGCGCCCGAGCCGGCATCAGCCATGTCGAGCAGGGGCGAACGGTCTTTCCGGACATGACCACCGAGGAGAATCTCAAGGTGGCGCTCGATCCGGCCGCGGATCTTCAGGAGGCCTACGACCTGTTTCCGGAACTGCTCCAGCGGCGCAATATCAAGGCCGGCATGCTGTCGGGCGGCGAGCAGCAGATGGTCGTTATCGCCCGCTCGCTCCTGACGAGACCGAAGGTCGTCATGATCGACGAGATGTCCTCCGGTCTGGCGCCGGTCATCGTCAGCCGCCTGATGCGGGCCGTCAGGCAACTGGCCGACGCCGGCATGGCGGTCATTCTGGTCGAGCAGTTCGCCGCCCTTGCCCTTGCGATCGGCAACCGCGCCTATGTGCTGCGACGAGGCGCCATCGTCTATGACGGCGATTGCACCACGCTTGCCAACGATCCGGCGCAGCTTCATCGCCTCTATCTCGGGGATGCCGCTGCCTGACGACGCAACGGCGCTCTGCAACAACGAAAGGGGATGCGATCTATGAAGGCATCCCCTTTCTTTTGGCCTTTGGATACTCTGGAGCGCGGAGCAATTCCAGGAAAAGTGGATAGCGGTTTTCCGCCCGGAATTGCGTAAGAACAAAAGGATAGAGCGTTTTCGCGATTCCGAGGAGAAGCAGAAAGGCTCTAGCCGCCGAAGCTGCCCGCCTGGGTCGGTACGTGGACATAGTTGCGGTCGAAATAGAGGAGGGCGTGCCCATCCTTGCGGCTGCGAATATCCATCACTTCGCCGATGAAGATATGGTGCGTGCCGACGAGGCGCGCTTCCGTCAGGCGGCAATCGAAAGAGACGATGGCATCGGAAAGCGCCTGGCTGCCGGAGCGGAAATCGATCCAATCCGCCGCAGCATAGCGCTCCTCCATTTCCGCGCGCTGACCGGCGAAATAGCCGGCCAGTTCCTTGTGTTCCTGCGTCAGCACGTTGACGCAGAAACGACGGTTTTCCAAAAAGAGGGCTGTTTGCGCCGAGCGGCTGTTCATGCAGACCAGCAGTGTCGGCGGTTCGTCGGTGACGCTGCACATGGCCGTCGCGGTGAAGCCGCCGCGGCCCGCGGGGCCGTTGGTGGTGATCACGTTGACTGGCGCGCAGACCCGCGCCATCGCATTGCGAAATTCGGTTTTCGAGAGTTGCTCCTCCATGGCGACGGCCTCACTCGGCGGCGTTGCGGATGGGGGAGGCTTGCCCAAGCGGCGGAAGCCAGGTGTCGCCGGTCCAGCCGTTTTCGTCGTAGTCGCTCATGCAACGATCGACGAGGGCTTCCATTTCCTTCAACCGGCCACCGCGCTCGGCACCCTTCAGCACCTGCAGGCGGACTTCCTCCGGCGCACCGGCATAATTGAGCTCGTAGAGCGCATGTCGGCCGCCAAATTCGGTGCCGGTCGCGTCCCATAGCAGCTTCATGATCTTGATGCGCTCGATATGGCCCATGTCGTTGGAGCCGCGCACATATTGGGCGAGATAGCGGTCGATTTCCGGATTGCCGAAATCCTTGGCCGAGGAGGGCAGGTAGATGAGGCCGGAGGCGACGACCTTGCGCACGGTTTCGATGACGCGCGGATAGGCCTCCGACATGAAGGTGCGGTACGAAAGGGCGGCTTCCATGTTCGGCAGCACCGCGCCGTTTGCCCAGGGCTGCGGGTTATAGGCCATGGCGTTGGAGAAGGACCAGAACATGTGGCGAAGCGCGATGACTTCGCCGAGCGACGCCTGATTGCCGCGGAAGGCATCGCCGCCGGTCGCGCGCAGTGCCTTTGCCAGCAGCCCGGCAATGAAGTCGAGCTTGACGGCGAAACGCGTGCAGCCCTGGAAGCAGTAGCCGTGCATGAAGCCGGAGGCCGGATGGAAGGAGAGGATCTTCGCCGCATCGCGCAGCACGAGCACATCCTCCCAGGGCACGAAGACGTTGTCGAGCACCAGGATCGCATCGTTCTCGTCGAAGCGCGATGACAGCGGATAGTCGAAAGGCTGGCCCACCGTATTGGCGGTCTGCTCATAGGAGACGCGGCAGAACATCTTGATCCCGGGTGCATTCATCGGAACGATGAACATGACCGACAGCGAGGGGTCTTCCGTGACCGTTGCCGAGCTCTGGGCGAGAAAGTTGTAGTGGGTGAGGGCCGAGGACGTCGCCACCACCTTGGCGCCGGAGACATAGATGCCCGCGTCGGTCTCCTTGGTGATGTGGACGAAAACGTCCTTGACGGCATCGGCCGGCTTGTGACGGTCGATCGGCGGATTGACGATCGCATGGTTCATGAACAACACGGATTCCTGCGCGCGCTTGTGCCAGGAGAGGGCATTGTCCTTGAACGGACCGTACCAGTCGGCATTGGCGCCGAGCGTGTTCATGAGGGCGGCCTTGTAATCGGCCGTGCGGCCCATCCAGCCATAGGACATGCGCGCCCAATCGGCGATGGCGCCCTGCTGGGCGACGAGTTCGGCGGAGGATTTCGCGACCCGGAAGTATTTGTGCGTATAGCCGCCCGAGCCGGTATCGGTCGGCGAGGTCAGGCGATCCCTGGTCTTTTCGTCGTGCAGCGCATCGTACATACGCGCGATCGAGCGAGCGGAATTGCGCATCGAGAGATGAGATGTGACGTCGGCGATGCGTTCGCCGTTGATATAGACCTCACGGCCGTCGCGCAGGCTTTCCAGATATTCGGCGCCGGTAAAAGGACGGGTCTTGTCGCTGCGGTAATCTTCAGCTCGCATCTCGTATTCCTCCCTTGAGATCATGCCCGATGCTACGTCCGGCGCGTCGCCGGAGCCATGGACAAAGGGGGCAATTCGCTGGTACTTTTTCCGGCATGTCCCAGAAGAATGAGATCCCGAATTTTTTCGTTTATGGCGAGCCGAGCCGGGCGCTCGATGTCGGTTTCCTGCATGTGGAAACGGTCATGGACCGCAAGACACTGCATTTCGGGCATGTCGCATCCCACAAACATCCGCTGATGGGGCAGATCACCTATTGGTACAAAGGTGGCGGCCGCTATCGCATCGAGGATCGGACTTGGAATTTTTCCGCTCCGACGATCGGCTTCGTACCGAGCAATATCATCCATGGATTCGAGGTGGACGATCAGTCGGATGCCATCGTCGTCTCGATATCGGACGATACGCTGAAGGCGCTTGCGCCGCATGCCGATCTCGGCCTCGATGTGCCGACCTTTCTGACGGGTCGCCCGGAAGATCCTTCCTGGCAAAAAATCGACACGCTTCTTGGGATGGTGAGCGAGGAATACCGCGAGCGCGGCGGTCAAAGCGAAAAGGTCATGCTGGGATTGATCGGTGTGGTGCTGTCGCTGATGAACCGGCTCGGCGGCAGCGCGGCATTGCCGACGGCGTCGCCGACCGTGGCTCTTGCCTTGGCTTTGCGCAGCGCCGTTGACCGGCACTACAAGAGCGATTGGCCCGTCCGCGACTATGTGGACTTGCTCGCCACGACGCCGCACCTGCTTGACAAGGCGGCGCGCGAGGTGTTCGGGCATACCGTCAAGGAAATGCTGCTGGATCGACGCCTGCTGGAGGCCAAGCGCCTGCTGATGTTCACCATTCGCTCTGTCGAGGATATCGGCCGCGAGGTTGGTTTCGAGGATCCCGCTTACTTCTCCCGTTTTTTCCGCAAGCGGATGGGTGAGGCACCGGCCGCCTGGCGGCGGCGGAACCTAGAGCGAGATCCTTCCGGCCGCGCGGCCGCCCAGTGAATGGACGGCATTCGGGAGTATCAGCGGAAAGCCGGCTCCGAACCCGCCTGACTTCAAGTTCTTCTGTACCGCGCGCGAAACTCGCGCGGCGTGCAGTTTTCACGCTCATGGAACAGCCGTGAAAAATAGAAAGCGTCTTCGAAGCCGATTTTCGACGCGATGGTTTCGATCTTGTCGTCTGTCGTCGCCAGCAGTTCTTTGGCGTGATCTATCCGTATGCGGAGCTGAAAACCCTTCGGCGGCAACCCAACCTCCGCCGTAACCTTTCGGCGCAGCGTCGCAGGCGACATCCCGTATTCGGCGGCAAAGGCGGCCATATCGAGGGGTTGCGTCGCTCTGCGGCGGAGGACCTCGACGATTGCGGCCATATCCGGGCCTTCCGGAACCAAGGGCCTGGCCTGGCTGGCCTGTTGCGCCGCCAGGATGACGATCTGGTGCAGAGAGGCGGCGGCCGAAGCCCTTGCAAGGTTCGTATCCTCGAGGAGATCGGCGTGAATGCTGCCGAAAAGGCGCTGGACGCGATCGAGGTTGCGCAGATCGATAACCGGGTTCTGCTCGTTGATGAGGCGCAGACGGAGGAAATCGCGTACCAGCGAACCCTCGAACAGCGCCCAGCGCTCGCTCCACCCCTCGGCATCGGGACCATATGAGTGCTGGCGGTTGGGAAGGAGCCAGAAGAGGGCCGGGCCCTTCACGCCCAGGCAGCCGCCGACCTCGGTTTCGAGAAAGCCCTGGCCTTTCTCCACAAGAACCACCGCATAGCTCGGCAGCTTTCGTGCCCTGACGGCTTGCATGGCGTGCTGCCTGCCGCTGCCGGTGACGGCCAGGCCCGCGGCGGCTGCAAGCGGCGATCGATAGATGGCATCCGTTGCTCTCATGGTGAGCGAAAAGTCCAGTATGGTTTTCGTCCATGGAGTGAACCATTCATGCCCGCTAGATTCAACCGGTAATCAACACAGGTCATAGGCGAGTGAAATGTCGATTTCCGTACAAGCGAAGCAATCCGGCCAAGGCGACCTCAACCTTGTTGCCAACGGCAAGGTTCTCTCCACGGCGTCCAACCGGCTTGGTTTTCTCACCCCCACCGATCCCACCATCGGCATCGATGCGATCCGTCGTCTCTACGAAGAGAACGGCTACGTGTGGCTGAAGGGATTCCTGCCGCGCAACGATGTCATCGACTTCCGCGGCTGGGTCTTCGGCCATATGGCGAAAACGGGACTGATTGCGGAGGGAACAGACCCCAGGGATGGGATCGCATCTGCCGCAGCGCTCGAAGGAAGGGACGTTGATCGCTGCCTGATGTCTCTCGTGCGCTCGGTCGCCTATGAGGGTTTCTGCGCCCAACCCCGCATCTCTCGCTTCATGGACGAATTGCTCTCGGGTATTTCCTATCTGCACAAGCGCAAGATCATGCGCCATGTCCGGCCAGGGACGGCGACGGCAACGCCGGCCCATTACGATCTCGTCTATCTTCGCGGCGGCACCAGCAGGATCGTCACGGCCTGGATTCCGATCGGCGATATCCCCGTCGAAATGGGCGGTCTGACCTATCTGGAAGGATCGCACGCCATCGGTGTCGACATGGAACGGGAATTTGCCGAGAAAAACGAGGATCTCAGCCCCGAAGAGCGTGTCAGCGCCTTCAATCGCAACATGACGGAGGGCGGTTGGGTTTCCAAGGACCTGCCCGACATGGCGGAGCGTTTCGACACGCGCTGGCTGGTGGCGGATTATGAAGCCGGCGACGTCATGCTCCATTCGCCGTTCATGATCCACGCCTCGACCACCAACCAGGACAGGCAGCACCGGCTGCGTCTGTCCACCGACATCCGATATCAGAATGTCGAGGACGAAATCGATGCCCGCTGGAACAACCATTGGACGCTCGGCGACATGTTGTGACGATCTTGTCGCGGGATGCCGTCCAGTGCAGTCATCAACGGGCCGCGTTCAGGATGCGTTCTATCTCGTCCACCCGGTCGCGACGACGTTGCAGGCGCTTGCCGATGCGGCCGAACCAGCGTTTGCGCTTCGTGGCCTCACGGCTTGCCTGGAGCTGCTCAATGAAGACCTCGCTGACAGGCTCGTTTTCGACCCGATCGAAAATCCAGCAGAACGATACGGGCAACCGGATGACGCGGAACTGCGGGCGGGTGCTTCCTGCATCCTCCGCAATGATCTGCTGGAGAACGAGCTGATCCCACATATCGGGACTGGCGAGGCATCCCTGCCGCCAAAGCTCCAGCAGATGGGCCGCCTCCGGCGTGTCATTGATGAGAATGGTTGCGCTGACCAGACTGCCATCGGCTTCGTAGTAGACGGCGATATCGCAATCCAGCCCGCGAAGTTCCGGCCAGGGATTGCGGTGGAAGACGGCATCGACATCGACGTAAAGCAGTGGGCCGCGCAGCTTCGCCCTTTCCTGCAACAGGAAACCGGGCTTCAAGCCGGCGTTCAGCACCCAGCTGCCGGCGTTCGGTAATGCCGTCGCATGGACCTTCAGTCCAATTCGCTCCGCTGAGCGGGCCATGCGCTCCTTCTCCCGTTCGTAAAAACTGCCCTCGGTGAAAAACGCAACGACGGGACCATCGAGGGCCGCTGCCTTGGATTTGCGTTCCGGCAGATCTTGGTCTGTCGGGAACGGGACGATCAAGGCACGCTGTTGGGCAGTCCAGGGGCGAATTTTGTTCAGGATATTCAAGAGGCACCTTCGAGGTTTGTCGATCCAATCGGATAGCCACCGCCGCCGCAGCCCCCAAGCGTCGTGGGCGAGAGTGATAATTTGGGTGAATTGAGCATTCCGGCCGGCTGATGGCGGAAACGTCGCGCCCTGACGTTCGGACCGGATTGGCAAACCGTTTGATCTTCGCTAATCGATTGTCATGTCCGATAATGTCATCAAGTTTGAACGTCGCCCGAAGCCCAAGCCGCCGAGGCAGACCCCTCCCTGGCCGAAGCGTCTTCTGGCGATCCTGGCCGTCATCGCATTTTTCGTAGCAGCCTTTGCTTACTTCACGCTGAAAGGCGGGTCAGCCGGCCCGACATTCTGATCGGCCGGTTGACCTGCGTGATTCCAGGCTAGCCTGACCGAAATCCCGTATTGCCATCCGCTTCGATTTCTCCGATCCGCGGCAGCTTTTTGCCATGCGAGATTCAAGGGCCTGTCTTCAGGAGACGCCTCTGGGCGCGATCATTTTCGTGCAACGGAGAAGGGAAATTTTATCTATTTGATTCAATTAATTAACTGGATTCCCCGACGCTTCAGTCGTGCCGTCGCGGGTGGACGTCCATCGGCAAGTTTCTATATACCGACGAGGTTCATGGTCTGACAAACGGGAAGAGGAGCAGGACATGACTTTGACCTCGCACGATGTCACCGCCGTACTCGGCCCTGTGGACGAGGCGTTGCTTGCCGAGATCGTTGCCACAGGCGCGACGCCAACGGAACTCTCCGAGGCCTGGGCTTGGGTCAACAGCGACGAGGCGCTGATCGGAGAAGGCCGCCATCTGCCCGCCGGCACGGTGGCGGCGCTGGTGGATCTGCTTTCGGCCGATCAAGAGGACTGGGAAGAATAGATCCGGCCGGGCGGCCATGTAAGCCAGGCATCCCTTTGCCGGCTCGCCCATGCCTGCGGGTCTAAAGTTCGACCTTCGCATTCTCACCCATATCGGGTTTCGAATTCGAGATCGCGGCGGCCGCCATCTTGATGCAGCTGATGATGGTGCCCGGGCTATCCCAGTATTCGGCGAAAGACGGCGTGACTTTCAAGACGCGAATGGCCGGATCGTCGGCGCTGTGCCACCATGCCCTGGCACCCGTGGTCCAGAGTTCCCTGACGCGCTCGCGATCGTTGGCGATTTCGGCGATGCCGGATATCGAAACGTATTTCTGGCCTTTGGTGTCGGCGAACGCCAGACATACATTCGGGAAGCGGGCGATCTCGTCATCCTTGTGCCCTGCGACATCGGTCAGAAAATAGACCGCGTTTTCTATAGGCTCGGCATGAGCGGCCATGGGTCTCGCGCGCAGGCTGCCCGATATCTGGGTGGTCAGCATGCAGAAGCCGATCTTCTCGATCAGCTCCCAGACGCGAGCATTTTCATCAAGGTCCGTCATGGCTTTCTCCTCGTTATGCCTGGATCGCAAAGCTCGCCCTTGCGCAGGCGGCATCGGTTAAACCCTGCGACAGGCTGGATGTTCCCGCTTGAAGGGAGCCGTCTCACGCCTCCACCCGATGAGCGGGTGATTGGCTGCCGATGCCCTTCTCATTTTCGGCCAAGTTTGTTTTAAAGGTTGCCTGAGGCTAAGGTCGCAACCGTTGGCATTCGCCACCTTGAGACCACCAGAGCATGTGAAGCGAAAGGCAGGACAATGGAGATCATCACCACGACCCTGGTACTTTTGCTTGCCATCGTCGTCAGTGGAACGATTTCCCGGGCGATACCCATCGTGCTGCCGCTGCCGTTGATCCAGATCGCGCTCGGAGCCGTCGTCGGTCTCTCGGCCGATCTCAGCGTGCGGCTGGATCCCGAGATTTTCTTCCTGCTGTTCCTGCCGCCGCTGCTCTTCCTGGATGGATGGCGGATTCCGGCCGACGAAATCCGGCAGGATATGAACATTGTTGTCGAACTGGCCCTGGGGCTTGTCGTCTTCACTGTCCTGGGAGCCGGGCTGCTCGTCCACTGGATGATCCCCGCGATGCCGCTTGCCGTCGCCTTCGCCCTGGCGGCCGTCATTTCGCCGACCGATCCCATCGCCGTGTCTGCTATTGCGCAAAGGGTGCCTATCCCGCCCCGGATGATGCACATACTCGAAGGCGAATCCCTTCTGAACGACGCATCCGGCCTCGTGTGCTTGAGATTCGCGATCGCCGCGGCATTGACGGGCAGCTTCTCGCTCTATGACGCGACGCTCAGCTTCCTGTGGACGGCACTCGGCGGCCTTGCGATCGGCGTGAGCGTGACGTGGGTCATTACATGGCTGAGCACGCGCGTATCGCTTCGCTATGGCGAGGAAAGCGGCTCGGAGATCCTCGTCAGCATCCTCATCCCTTTCGCGGCCTATCTCATCGCCGAGCATCTCCATTGCTCCGGCATTCTCGCGGCCGTATCGGCTGGAACGACCATGAGCGTCGCCGAAAGCTCGGGGCGGGCCATGGCGGCGACCCGTGTGCGCCGAAGCACGGTCTGGGACATGATCCAGTTCGCCGCGAACGGCACGATCTTCGTCCTGCTCGGCGAACAACTTCCGTCGATCGTGGGAAAAGCGTCCGCCACGGTTCAGGTGACGGGTCATCACGAATTCTGGTGGCTGGCCGCCTATGTCGTCGGTCTCACCTTCGGTCTTGTCGCATTGCGCTTCATCTGGGTCTGGCTATCGCTTCATCTGACGCTGTTTCGCCAGAGACGGCGGCGACAGACCTCGCCGAACTGGCGTATTCTTGCGGCATTCTCCTTTGCCGGCGTTCGCGGCGCGATTACGCTTGCCGGTGTGCTCACCTTGCCCTTCACCCTGAATGACGGCTCGCCTTTTCCCGCGCGCGATCTGGCGATCTGCCTGGCAATGGGCGTCATCATCATGTCGTTGATCCTGGCAACGATTTTCCTGCCGCCGCTGCTGAAAAATCTCGAACTTCCGAAGGATACGAAGCATGAGGAGGACGAGGTCGCGGCGCGGGTCGACGCGGCAAAGGCGGCCATCACGGAGGTCGCACGCCTTCAGCATTCGCTTTCCAAGGGGCGGGAGGACGCGGATCTCTATGTGGACGCAGCGTCACGGGTGATGGAGCTTTATCGCGAGCGCATCCGCAACCAGACCGGCGGCGACGAAGAGGTCGCGCTCTCCAGGCGCACGATGGGCATCGAGTTGGAATTGCGACTGGCGGCTGTTCGCGCGGAGCGCAAGGAGATTTTTCGCAAGCTGCGGGCAAAGCAGCTCGGCAACGAGATCGCAATGAAGCTCGTGCGGGAACTGGACTTGCTGGAGGCGCGCTATGCGGGGTGAGTTTTGCGGCTCGTTCGCCGATCGCAGCGGCCAGCGAATGCGGTGGCAGCGAGTGACTGAACCAGCCGGACCTTGAACCTGAATTTCCGTCTTCTTACGTCAGTAGCAGCCGAGGCTTCATGAGCTCGGTGCAAATCACGTCTATTACGAGTGAGTGACCAAAATGGAAGACAAGACAAAAACCATCGAAGACTTCAGCGTCGAAGAGCGCGAGGAAATTCTCATCGATATTGCCAGGACGCTGGAAGGCAACGCCCGCGAGGCCTTCGTCGAGGGCAACCAGCAGTTTGCAGCGCTTTCGACCAATATGGCGGAAGCGATCCGCATCAACGCCGACGAACTTGCCCGCGACGATCCCGAAAATGCGGAAATACTGCTGCAACAGGCTGTCGCAATGATCTCGCAGTTCAATGCTACTCATCCCTATCGGTTGATTAGCACAGCTGTTCACTAATCGGCTCGACGCCCTACTTCTATCCCGACAACACGACCCGGAGGATTTCGATGTCAGAACTCATAGTGCTTGGTTTCGATAATGCCGACAAAGCGGACGCCGTTCTCAACCGCCTCGTCCAGCTCGAGAAGGAATATCTGATCGATCTGGAAGACGCCGTGATCGCCGTTCGCGACGAGACCGGCAAGGTCCGCCTCAAGCAGAGCGTCAATCTGACCGCGGCCGGTGCCGCGAGTGGCGGCCTCTCGGGCGCGCTATGGGGTTCGCTGGTGGGACTATTGTTCCTCAATCCGCTCGCAGGCTTGGTCGTCGGCGGCGCCATCGGCGCCGGATCGGGCGCTCTTGCCGGATCGATGGCGGATTACGGCATCGATGATGGTCTCATCGAGAAGCTTGCCGAGACCATTCCGACGAACAGCTCCGCGCTTTTCCTGCTGATCCGCAAGGTTCAGCCCGAGAAGGTTCTCGCCGAGTTCAAGGGCGAGCATGCGCGGTTGCTGCGCACCTCGCTTTCACCCGATCAGGAAACGCGGCTGCGACAGGTTCTTGTTGACGAGACATCGCCGTCTTCAGCCGGAACATCCGCGGCCTCCGCTACGGTTTGACGGAGGATTCGGGTAGCCACGGTCCGCTATAGGCCGTGCTTCCGCACAGGAAGCGCGGCCGGAGACTGATGAACGAGCCCGCTCGTGGCAGTGCATGCGCCTTCCATATCGCGAGGAATGCTGCCATCCTAGGTGTTGGTCCCATCCGGTGATCGATGGCGTTGCAGCAGAGGGAGGGGCAAGACCCGAACGGCCATTGTCAGCATACGTTTCCAGACGAAAAGTTGCGCGATGACCGAGCCCGTATCTCGTCAAGGCGAACCCGCGTCAAAGCCGAAAGCATCCCTCGTCCAGACCAAGCGCGCAGCGGTGCAGGCGCTGCGGGTGATGATCGCGTGCACGATCACCTATGCCGTCTCCCAGCTTCTCCATCTTCAGCAGGGCTATTGGGCCGTATTCACGGTGCTGATCGTCATGCAGGCATCGGTCGGCGCGACGGCTGGGGCCGCCGCCGACCGGCTGGTTGCAACGGTTGCGGGCGCCGTGCTCGGAGGCATCGCGGTCCTGCTGACGCCGCGGGAGCCGCTCGCGATCGGCATCTCGCTGATCTTCGTCGTCGGACTGTCCAGCTTCGCCGCGGCCCGCGTGCTTCGCCTGCGCAATGCCGGGCTTACGGCCGCGATCGTCATGCTGACCCATTCCGCCTCCGTTCCCGTCGAGGTCTTCGTGCTCGACCGCATCGCGGAAATCACGCTCGGCGGTGTCGTCGGCGTGCTCGCCAGCCTCTTCATTCTGCCGACGCGATCGCGGACCATGGTGCTCGATCGGTTCGGATCGGCGCTCGACGTCATGGCGCAGATATTGCGAACGCTTGCGTCCGCGGTCGAAAAGGGCGAGCCGGTCTCGGCCACGGAAGCCAATATCGCGCTTCGTCAGTCCCTGATGGCGACAGAGGCACTTTTTACCGACGCCCAGCGCGAGCGTGCCTTCTGGTTGTCGAGACAGGGAATTTCGGAGGCCATCCCGCGTTCTCTCTGGCGAATTCGCAACGACATGACCTATGTGAGCCATATCGTCGAAACGCCTTTTCCGCCGGCAATCGTTGAAGCGATCGGACTGCAGGCCGCAGGGGTGCTGAAAGCCCAGGCGCGCTTCGCCGAAGTGTGCGGCGGGGCGCTTCGCACGGGCGCGGACATCGATCCCGACGTGCTATCGGCAGGCGATAAGGCCTTCGAAGCCGCCTTCAGCGCTCTTCAGAATTCCGAGGCGGCGCAATCCATGGGGTTCAGCGAGACCGGACGCCTGTTCGGTCTCGATTTCACACTACGCCGTATGCACCAGAACTTTCTGGATCTTGCCGACCGCATTCGCGAAAGCAAGGTCAGTTGAAGACCGGCCTGCTGATCCTCAAGGCAATCACCTGCCCGGATGGTTCAAGCTTGATAGAGCTCAGGGCGCGATGCGCCGCCGTGCGGCGGCGCCGTTTGCCTTACGTATGCTGCAGATTTCGCTCGGCAGCTTTTTCGTTCAGCCGTCGCCCGTCTGCATCGAACAGGCAGATGCGCTCCGTCCGCGGCTGTAGCCAGATCGTCTGTTCCGGTTCGATATTCAGCCGTTCGTGGAAGACGGTTACGATCGTCTGTTCGCCCACCGTCGCCGTCACATGCGTTTCCGAACCGAGCGGCTCGACCACCACCACACGCGCCGGAATGCCGACATTGGCGGCCGACAGGGTGAAATATTCCGGGCGAATGCCGTATATCCCCTCCACGCTGGCGAGCTTCGGAGCATCGTCGGGCAGGGGCAACAGGATGCCGTCATTCGTTTTGAAGACGGGTCGGCCACCGGCGCTGTCGAAGCGCCCGTTCAGGAGGTTCATCGCCGGAGAGCCGATGAAGGCGGCAACGAACGTGCTTTGCGGATTGTCGTAGAGCTCAAGCGGCCGGCCGATCTGCTCGATATGGCCGCCGTTCATGACCACGATCCGGTCGGCCATGGTCATCGCCTCGACCTGGTCGTGGGTCACGTAGACCGTCGTCGTCGCAAGACGCCGATGCAGGCTCTTGATCTCGGCGCGCATGGCCACCCGAAGTTTCGCATCGAGGTTGGACAGAGGCTCGTCGAACAGGAAGACCTGTGGATCGCGAACGATCGAGCGGCCCATGGCGACGCGCTGCCGCTGGCCGCCTGAAAGCTGGCGGGGATAACGCCCGAGCAGGTCGGTGAGACCGAGAATCTGCGCGGCATGCGCCACGCGCTTCTGCTTCTCCTCCTTCGGGGCTCCGGCGAGCGTCAGCGAAAAAGCCATGTTTTCGGCGACCGTCATATGCGGATAGAGCGCATAATTCTGGAAGACCATGGAAATGTCGCGCTCCTTGGGCGGCAAGTCGTTGACCACGCGCCCGCCGATGCTGACCGTGCCGCCGGTGATGTCTTCAAGGCCCGCAATCATCCGGAGAAGGGTGGATTTTCCGCAGCCCGACGGTCCGACCAGGACGACGAATTCGCCGTCGGCGATATCGACGGAGACGCCATGGAGGATTTCCACGGCGCCGTAGGCCTTGCGGGCCTTGTCTATGGTAACGGTGGCCATCATGCCCCTCCGATCCGGATCTCGTTGGACGAAAGGGCGCCTTCATGGACAAGCAGGCCGATGCCGCCGTCGTGGAAGGCATCCGCGGCGGTGTCCTCCGCCGTCACCGAAACTCCATCGGCTTCGAAGGTGATCTGCCTCCCCTTTGCCGTGACCTTCATCGCAATGTGCTTGTCGAACTCGGTCTTGAAGGCCGTCTCGGCAAGGACCTTTGTGTCCTCGTCACGGACCTTGACGATCTGCATCTTGCCGTCGCGCGTCACGCGGGCGCCATAGTAGCGGCGCAGGCCCTGGGCACGGACGGCAAGGCCGCCGTAATTGCCGAGATGAATCATCACCTGACCGGAGGCCTGGTAGTCGGTCCATTGGCGCGTGCCGTGAATGATGATGCCTTCGCCTTGGTTCTGCGAGATCCGGAATGCGGCCGGGAAGCGCTTGGAGAAGAAGCTCGCGCCGTTCACCCAGGCCATGCGCCAGAAATCGCTATCGCCGGCCGGGCGCTTGAGGGTAAGCTTGGGTGCCCCGTCCCAGCGGAGATAGTCGACGAGCAGCCGGCCATCGGCACGTCTGCCGGTGCCGTTTACGGCGATGCCGATTTCGGCGATCGGCTGGCCATCCGTGTCGGGAAGCGTCCATTCGAGGATGGCCTCGGCATCGGGCTGGAGGGCCACCGGATCGGAGTCGATATCGCGGAGCTGGTCGCGCTCGTCATAGACGCGGATACGCAGGCGCGCTTCGATCGCGCCCCGGTTCTGCTGATCGGCCTTGACGCGTGCCTTCACCACCTGGCCGGCATAGACGAGCGGCGTCGCCATCAGGTCATAGGTGCGCATGTCGAGCATTTCGCGTGGCGAGAAGGTCGGCGTCGTCACGACGGCGCTTTGGGCCGGCCCAAGGGCTTCGTAGCCGATCGTCAGCGCGCGGCCGCTCTCGAATTCGGTATTGCCGACGCGCACGCCGCTTGCCATGTCGAGATCGGTTTGCGGGCGGAAGCCTTGCTGGCTGCCGGGAAGCGAGAAGTGAAATTGCGCGCCGTTCTTCGGCGCGCCGAGCGACTGGTGGCCGGCGAGCTGGAGACCGAGATTGGTGAGGAAGTATGCCTGGCGCACGGCATCGTTGATGGAGTTGCCGCCGTCGGCCGAGGAGATCAGCATGCGGTCGGCGATGGGCCCCCGGAAATCCGGGCCCTCTGCAAGGCCGTCGAGACCGTTCATGATGCCGAGCAGGCAGCCGACATTGCCGGCATTGCAGTCCGTGTCCCAGCCGGAGGTGTTGACGATCATCTGCGCCTTCTGGAAATCGTGCGGCGCGTAAAGCACCGTCATGATCATCAGGGCGTGATTGGGTATGACATGGCAATTGCCGGGATATCTGTCGTAGCCGTAGTTGTCCTGGATCTTCTGGCGCGTGTCGCGCCAATCGGGATGCGCCTTGTGCCAGCTGCGAATGTCGGCAATCAGCCTGGCAATCAGGCTGTCGCGCGGGATCAGCTTCAGGCCGGTATCGATGAGGTGATCGATGTCGGAGGCGACGAACGCTTCAGCCTCCATCGCAGCCCAGAGCATGGCGGCATAGACGGATTCGCCGTCATGGCTGACCTTGCCGGCCTGTTCGGCGAGCCTGGCTGCCAGTTCCGGCTGGCCGGGGGCAACCATCGCCCATCCGTCGATGAAGATCTGGGCGCCGATCTGCTCGGCCACACCCTGGCCGTTGGTGGCGATCGAGCCGGAATGCGGCGCAGGCACGCCTTTCTTGAGGTTGAGCCAGGCCGTGTGTTCGGTCGAATTGCCGTTGCCGCCCCACCAGAGGATCGACCGCTCCTCGACGATATAGTTCAGCCAGGCCTTGCCGATTTCTTCGGCCGAGAGATCCGGCTTGATGCCATAGTCTTCAAGCGCGCGGATGAAGGTGAAGGTGCCGGCGACATCGTCGTCGGTGACGACCAGAGGCTGGTTCAGGCGCTCATGGACGTAATACTCGATGGGCCCGAGTTCCTCCATGATCTTCTGATAGGTCCATCCTTCGAAAGGGCGGCCCAGATAGACGCCGACGAGCTTGCCCAGGACGCCGGCATAGACACGTTCGAGATAGTCGTTCGGAAGCTGCATCATTCACTCCATGTATATTTGAAAAATCGTTCAACCCTTGACCGAGCCGCCGGCCATGCCCTCGATGAAGCGCTTCTGCATGAAGACGAAGAGGGCAACGACGGGCACGACGATGATGAGTGCCGCCGCCATGATCTCGCCCCAGTCGGAGCTGTACTGGCCGGACAGCAGGAAGAAGGCGATGACGGCCGTCATGTTCTCCTGCTTCTGCAGGAAGGTCGTGGCGATGAGGAACTCGTTCCACGAATTCAGCCCGATGATCAGCGCCACGGTGAGGATGCCGGGCGAGACGATCGGCAGCATCACCCGCCAGAACACCTGCCAGTGCGTCGCGCCGTCGACGATCGCGGCCTCTTCGAGCTCCTTCGGGACAGCGAGGAAGTAGGTCCTGAGCAGCATCACGGCGAAGGGGCTGTAGAGCGCGGTATAGATCAGCGCCACGCCGAAGATATTGTTGATGAGACCGAGCTTCGCAAAGCCGAAATAGAGCGGGAAGATATAGAGCTGGATTGGCGCCGTCGTCGTTGCCAGAAGATAGAAGGTGAAGATCTTCCAGCTTTTGATCTTGCGGCGCGCGATCACATAGGCCGTCAGCGACGATGTCGTGCAGACGAGTGCGATGGTCGTGCCGGACACTATCACCGAATTGATGAAGGTCTTCGAGAACTTCGCGTGGTTCCAGGCGTTGACGAAATTCTGCCATCGGATCGGCTGCGGCAATCCAAGCGGATTCTGGACGATCTGGGCAGCGGGCTTCAGCGAATTCAGCACCAGAAGGGCGATCGGGAAGAGCGCGAGGAAGGCGAAGATGCCAAGAAGGATATAGCAGACCCAAAGGGTCAGACGGCTTTCCACGAGCCTCATTGCTCGCCCTCCCTGGTCTGGATACGAACGTAGAAGAACGTGCCGACGAGCCCGAACAGGCTGATGACAAGCGCTGCCGCTGCCGCTTGTCCGACGTTCAGATCATAGAATGCCTTGCGGTAGGCGAGCGTCGAGAGCAGTTCGCTCGAGAAGGCGGGGCCGCCCTGCGTGAGGATGTAGACGAAATCGAAGGCTAGGAACGACCAGATGACGGTCATAATCATCATCAGCGTGATGGTTGGCCGGATGCCGGGCAGCAGCACGTAGCGCATCATCTGGAAATAGGTCGCGCCTTCGATGCGGGCGGCTTCGATCTGCTCCTGCGGCACCTGCCGAAGTGCGGCGAAGAAGATGACGCAGAGAAACCCCCACCAATGCCAGAGGTCGACGGTAGCGACCCCGAAGAGCGCGATCGGCGGCTGGGTCAACGGATTGGGGATCGGCAGCCCATATTTCTTGAGGAGGCCGAAGACGCCGGTGACCGGGCTGTAGATCATGCCCTGCCAGATGCGGGCCGTGATTGCGGTTGCGATGACGACGGGCAGGAAGTAGACGACCTGGAAGAAATTGCTGCCGCGGCGCACGATCAGCAGCATGGAAGCTGCCAGCAATCCCATGAGGATCGGCACGGTCAGGAAAACGGCCGTCCAGATGATGTTGTTGCCAAGCGCCAGCCAGAAAACGCGATCGTCGGCAAGCGCGCGAAAATTGTCGAGGCCCGCAAAGGTGGGCGAGGAGATGCCGTCCCAGCTGCAGAAGGCGAGCGCCACCGTCAGCAAAGCGGGAACGAGGACGATGATGACATTGATGATCATCGTCGGGACGAGATAGAGTCGGTGCATAATATCCTCCGGGCAGGGACGGCGCTTTTGGCGCCGCCCTGCGGCGGTCCGTCAGGCGCGGGGTGGAACCGCCGGCGCCTTGCCGGCATCGCGTTCCTGCTTGAAAGTCTCGTCGAGCTTCTTGAGGAAGTCGGCCGACTTCGTCTTTTTGAGCCAGACCTCCTCCATGCCGCTGACCAGATAGGTGTCCGTGGCAGGTGGCAGGAAAGTCCAGGTCGTGTAACCATATTTGCCTGCGCCGACTGCGCCGGCCAGCTGCTTCATCGCATCCTCGTAGAGAGGCAGCACCTTGTCCGACAGCTTGACCTTGGAAAGATCGGCCAGCGGCAGGTTCCATTCGCCCTGCCAGACGGAGTTCATCTTGCTGTAGTAGTCGTCCGTGAACATGTAGTCGAGAACGGCTGCGGCGCCATCGGTGTTGCTTGATTTGGCGTTGATCGACAATGTCGAGCCGATGCCAAGCGCGAAGATCGGATCGCCTTTCTCGCTCGGGAAGCCGACGAAGCCCGGCTCCGCATTGTTCTGCGGGAAATAGGTCTGGACGTTGGTGAAGTTCCAGGTGCCGGTCGGCGCCATGCCGGCTTGGCCGCTGGCGATCTGCGCAAAAGCCTGCTCGAGCGTCAGCGAGAAATAGTTGTCGCCGAAGTAGCCCTTGTCCCACCACTCCGCGAGCTTGTCGATCGAGTGGACGAAGGCAGGATCGGTCCACGGAATGGCGCCCGTCAGCGCCTTGTAGACGTTCTCCGGCCCTGCGATCGAGTTGAAGGCGATCGAGACGTAGTGCTCGTTCGCCGGGCGCCAGTCGGCGTTGCCCGCGCCGAACGGGGTGAGGCCCTTGGCCTTCATCTCGTCGGCGAGTGCTTCGAAATCAGGTATCGTCGTCGGCACCTTCCATTTGTTCTGGTCGAACAGGGTCTTGTTGTAGAAGAGGCCGAGCGTTTCGTAGGTCTTTGCCAGAGCGTAGAGCTTGCCGTTGTAGCGGCCGAGATCGAGGAAGAGCGGCAGCACCCGCTCGTTCCAGCCATATTTCTTGGCGTAATCATCCAGCGGCAGAAGCTGACTGGCCTGGGCCATTGCCGCGACATAGCTCGGACCGGCCGTGAAGACGACATCGGGACCGGTGCCCGCCACCATCGCAATGCGCAATTGCTTGTCGAGATCGGAGCCGCGGAAGTCGATGCTCAGAAGCTCGTCGGGGTGCGCTGCATTGAACGGGTCGATCAGGATGTTTTTCAGGTTGTCCTGGTTTTCCGGCGAAGCGGATTCATACCAGAAGGATACGGGTTTCTGATCCGCCGCGGATGCGAAGCGGGACATGAGCGGCAAGGTGGCCAGGCCGAGGCCTGCCTTCAAAACGGTACGTCTGTGCATAGTCTCCTCCAATTTTGCTTTTATTCGTTGCTCGTTGAGCCCCTGACGACCAGGTCGAAGGGCATTTCGACTGCAGTTCCTGCACCTGTCTTCTCTCCCCGCAGACGATCCATCAGGGTCTGCGCGGCACGTTCTCCCATTTTCCATTGAAACTGCGCGACCGTGGTCAGGGTCGGAGTGACCAGCTTGGCCGCCGAAATGTCATCGAAGCCGACGACGGCGATGTCGTCGGGGATGCGGATGCGCCGTTCGCGCAGCGACTGCATCACGCCGATCGCCATCAGGTCGTTTGCGGCGAAGATCGCGGTGGGGCGAAAATCGCCGCCGAGGATGTTTTCGGCCGCACGTATGCCGCCCATTTCGGAAAATTCGTCGTCGATGACGACGTGATCGGGATGGCCGAGCTTTGCAAGCGCCGTGCGATAGCCTTCGATCCGGTGGGCCTGCGGGCCGCCGCGGCCGGCAACGAGGGCGATACGGCTATGGCCGAGGGCCAGCAAATATTCCGTCACCGCCTGCGCGGCCGCGCGGCTATCGACGTAGATGTCGTCGACCGGGATGTCCCCGCCGCGCTTCTTGGACGATTCAATTCGCACCACCGGAACGCCTGCCTCGACCAATGGGCTGAGATCCCGCGCATTCAGCGAGAAGAAGACGCCGATCACGCCATCGACGCGCCCCTGCCGCGCCCAATCCAGGAAGTGGCGCTCGCGCTCGGGCGTGCCGTCCGTATTGACGGTGATGACATCGTAGTTCAGCCCGTCCGCCACCGATTGGATGCCGCGGATCAGCGAGGGGTAGAAGGGGTTGGTGATATCGGGCACGATGCAGGCAATGGTCATCGAGCGGCTCGTCTTGAGCGCTTGCGCGAAGCGGTTCGGTACGTAGCCGAGATCTTTCGCCGCCTTGGTGATCCGTTCCCATGTCTCCGCCGGGATCGACGCGCCGCCGCCGCTCAGCACCATGGAAACGGTTGCCTGAGAGACCCCGGCCGCTTTCGCGACATCCTTTTGCGTTGCTCGTCCGTTTATCATCACTCGTTTGCTTATACGTATTAGTTATACGTATCAATAAAAGCCCATTTAGGCGGTGTCAAGCGTCACCGCGAGTTGCGATACAAACAAGGGACGGATGAACTTCGGTCGCGAGATGCTGCCTATGGCAAGGCGCGGAACCCCAATCCGCGGTTCTTCCGGCGCGATCGTGGAGGACGTATGAAAGCCGAGGCCTTTTGTCCGCTGCCGCGCGTCCTGCGTGATCGGCAGGACAGTCGTCACCGAAGACGAAGACCGGAACGTCCTGGCTGTTCGCGATCGTGATCCGGTGGCGGGGGGTACTGTTGCCTTGCCGGCGACATCAACCGATGCGAAGCGAGATATCGACCTGATGACAAAAACAGAAATGCCGGCCTTTCAGCGGGCCGGCATTTCTACTGTCAGGTGGCTTTTGGAGCCAAAAGGCTCTTACTTGTTGAGCGCGTCCTTCAGTGCCTTTGCCGGCGTGAAGGTCAGCTTCTTGGACGCTGCAACCTTGATGGTTGCGCCTGTTCCCGGATTGCGTGCTTCGCGCTCCGGCGTATCCTTGACCTTGAACTTGCCAAAGCCGGGTATCGAGGTTTCTGCGCCGGACGTTGCGGCTGAGGTGATGGCTGCAAAGACGGCTTCGACGACTGCCTTGCTCTGAACTTTGGTGAGCTTGTGCTCTTCGGCAATCTTGTCTGCGATTTCGTTTGTAGTGGTCATGAGGCTTCCCCCGCATTGATGACGCCGGAATCATTTCCATTGCGGATGCCCATTGTCACCTGGAGTCTCGGCCGGAAAGGCCCGGAAAGTCTGCATTTCCACAATTTCCGACGCATGGAGGCGGCTTGGCACGCCTTCAGCGGGTGATTTCTGAAATTGCGCCGTCGGCAACGCTGGTAGGGAGTGTAGGGGCACGCCTTGCCAAAACAGCCCGAATCCACTCCACAAGCTTCAACCTTATGGCGTGGAGAGGTATGTGCAACGTGGTTGCGCAATCAGCGCTGGCCTTCCGCCGGATGAGCGTATAGTGGCGTGATCGTGACGAATGATGGGGAGAAGCAATGGTAGATCCGATCCATGTAGACAATCGCGGCGACTTCGGTCTCTGGGCCATCGAAGTTGCAAAACAGATCATCAGTGAGCAGGGCTTCGAGCTGGCAAAGGCGGCGCGGGACGGCACGGACGAGGATGTCCGAGCGGCAGGCAATGCGCTTGGACAGGCAATCACCAACGCGCTGATGGAAGTTTACGATGGGCTGCTGGAAACGATCGACGAAGACTAGGCGCATCGCTGTTCGATCGAATAAGGGAAGCCTGCGCTTGAGCGCTCTATCGGCTTTTCACAGAGGAAACTCCCGGCTTGGATAGGGTGTCGCTTCCTCATGATTGTGCCTTTACATAGAAGCAATCTAAAATGGTGGCCTTACAATCGCAAACTGGCATCCCCATATAGGGCGGAAACAGTCTTTCTGCCCTATGACAGGAGAGCCAATGCTGAGTGCAGTACCGCGTTTTGCCAAGATCGCAGCCGTCGTCGTCCTTGCCGCCGCCGCCTCTTTGGCGACCTTTGACATTGCCGATGCCCGCCGGGCCGGATCCAGTGGGTTCGGAAGCCGGGGTATGCGCACCTTCGACACGCCTGCCATAACGCGGACGGCTCCCACGCAGGCGGCCCCGATCGACCGGACGATGACGCCGCGGCCGCAGCAGCAACCCGCGGCCCAGCCGCCACTCGGCGCACAGCAGCGTCCCGGCTTCTTCGGTGGTTTCGGCGGATCGATGATCGGCGGCCTGATTGCCGGCGGTCTCCTCGGCATGATGCTCGGCCATGGCTTCGGCGGCGGCTTCGGCTTCCTCGGCTTGCTGCTGCAGATCGGCCTGATCATGCTGGCAATCAGCTTTGCCATGCGGTTTTTCGCAAATCGTCAGCGCACGCAATATGCAGGGCCGGGCGCGTCTTACAACAACAGCGCCATGAACAACGCGAACGCATCGCCTCGTCCCTCCTTCTCCATCCCGTCCATTGGCGGCGGGACGGCAGCTGCGCAGAAAGCGCGGCAGGCCAATGACGAAATCGGGCTGCAGCAGGCCGATCTCGATCGCTTCGAGCACCTGCTGACCGAAATCCAGTCGGCCTATGGCGCGGAGGACTATGCGACGCTGCGACGCCTGACCACGCCTGAAGCCATGTCCTACCTGGCGGAAGAACTCGGCGAGAACGCCACCCATGGCGTGCGCAACAGCGTCTCCGATGTTCGTCTTCTGCAGGGCGACATTGCCGAAGCCTGGCGCGAGGGCGATAGCGAGTACGCGACGCTCGCGATGCGCTATTCGAGCATCGACGCCGTGGTCGACCGTGCGACCGGAAAGCTCGTCGACGGCGACGACCGCAATCCATCGGAAACGACCGAACTCTGGACCTTCGTGCGCAAGCTCGGCTCCGACTGGATACTGTCCGCCATTCAGGGGACTGGTACCCACTAAGCGGGAACTGGTATTGCCGGAAGCCCGCTCCGCGAAGCGTCGGGGCGGGCGATAGGGCCGGCGAGCTCATAGACATCTACCCGGAATTCGAACGAGCAGGCGATGTGGAAGCGATATCCCCATCCGCCTTGACTCGGTAAATGCATCCGTTAATGTTCGCGTGTGGAAACGTTACCACATCGGGAGGAAATGGATGAAATCCGCGCGGCTCAACCGCCTGTTTGGCGTGTCCGGAAATTGCTTCGACGTCGCCATCGACCACGGCATGTTCAATGAACGGACTTTCCTTGCCGGCATCGAGGATATGAGAACGGCCATCAAGGTGATCGCGGATGCCGCGCCCGATGCCATCCAGCTTCCGCCGGGCACGGCGCCCATTCTGCAGGCGATCCCCGGCAAGCACCGTCCGGCCCTGGTCCTGCGGACGGATATCGCCAATATCTACGGCAATCCGCTGCCATCGGCGCTGTTTTCCGAAATCATCGACCGGGGCGTGGAGCAGGCGATTGCGCTAGATGCCGCCTGCGTCGTCGTCAATCTCCTGATGCTGCCGAACCAGCCGGAGGTTTATCGCGCCTGCGTGCGCAACGTGAATAGCCTGAAGCGCGAATGCGAGATCTACGGCATGCCGCTGATGGTCGAGCCGCTGGTCATGCAGGACAATTCCAAGGGTGCATACATGGTCGATGGCGCGATCGACAAGATCCTGCCGCTGGTGCGCCAGGCAGCCGAACTCGGCGCCGATATCATCAAGGCGGATCCTTGCGACGATGTTCAGGACTATCATCGCGTCATCGAGATCGCGCAGGGCCTTCCGGTGCTCGTGCGCGGCGGCGGCCGGGTGTCGGATCAGGAGATCCTGACGCGCACGAAACAGTTGATGGAACAGGGTGCGCGCGGCATCGTCTACGGCCGCAACGTCATCCAGCACAACAATCCCGCGGGCATGACGCGTGCCCTGATGGCGATCGTCCATGAGGAGGCTTCCGTCGAAGACGCCTCGCGGCATCTCGCCTGACGCATCCTGGGGAGGAGAGAGCATGACGAAAGTATTCCGCTTCGGCGTCATCGGCTGCGGTCTGATGGGGCGCGAATTTGCGAGCGCTGCGGCGCGCTGGCTGCATCTTGCCGATGCGCGGGCGCGACCGGAAATCGTTGCCGTCTGCGACACCAATGCGGGCCTTCTGGACTGGTTCAAGGGCAATGTGCCGTCTGTCCGGGAGTTCACCGGCGACTACAAGGCGCTGCTCGCCAATCCGGATGTCGACGCCGTTTATTGCGCCGTGCCGCATGTGCTTCACCAGCAATTCTATATCGACATCCTGAAGGCCGGAAAGCATCTGCTTGGCGAAAAGCCGTTCGGCATGGATGCGGCGCAGAATCGCGAGATCATGGCGGTTCTTGCTGAACATCCCGAGCTTCTGGTTCGCTGCTCATCGGAAATGCCGTTCTTCCCCGGAGCGCAGAAGGTCATCGCGCTCGCCGAAAGCGGCGAGATGGGCGATATTCTCGAGGTCGAGGCGGGTTTCCTGCATTCCTCCGACATCGATCGCCAAAAGCCCATCAACTGGAAACGCATGGCCGATATCAACGGCGAATATGGCTGCATGGGCGATCTCGGCATGCATGTCCTGCATGTGCCCTTGCGGCTCGGCTGGCGTCCGCAAACGCTGCACGCACAACTGGTCAAGAAGATCACCGAACGCCCGGACGGCAAGGGCGGCATGGCGCCGTGCACCACCTGGGACAATGCGACGATCAGCACCCGCGTCACCGCCGGCGACCAGGATTTTCCGATGGTGCTGAAGACCTGGCGCATCGCGCCGGGCGAAGCCAATACCTGGTACATTCGCATTCTCGGCATGAAGAAGAGCGCCTTCTTCACGACGAAATCGCCGCGGCAATGGCAGTGGATGGATTATAACGGCGGCACGCAGGCCTGGAGCACCGAAGATCTCGGTTATGGCTCGCTCTTCCCGGCGATAACAGGCAAGATTTTCGAGTTCGGCTTCGCCGATGCCATTCAGCAGATGTGGGCCGCCTTCGTCGATGAACTGGCCGGCGGAAACGCCAACGGTTTTGGTTGCGCCACGCCGGAAGAGGCCCGGGCCCACCACGCGGTGCTGACGGCCGCACTCAAATCCGGCCGCGAGAATATCGTCGTGCCGGTCGACTACGAAGGAGCAACCGCCCGATGAAGCGCTCCGAGATCAATGAAGCGCTCAGGCGCGCTAACAAAACCCTCGAACGGTGGCAATGGTCCTTGCCGGAATGGGGTCACTGGACCGCGGCGGATTTCACCGCCCGTCCGCAAGCGGCAAGCTATCTGCGCGCCCATCAGCTAGGATGGGACGTCACGGACTTCGGCTCCGGCCGGTTCGCCGAGTGCGGCCTCGTGCTCTTTTGCCTGCGCAACGGCATTGTCGGTGTCGAAGGCGAGCGCACCTATGCCGAGAAGCTGCTTTTCGTCGAGGAAGGGCAGGTGACGCCGACCCATCGCCATCAGGCGAAGATGGAGGACATCATCAACAGGGCCGGCGGCGATCTGGTGATCGAATTCGCGGCGACCGACGCTGACGGCAATGTGCTGCAGGATGATGTGACGGTTCCGGTGGATGGCTTGCCGAGAAAGCTTGCCGCGTGGGAGCCGCTTGTTCTCTCTCCCGGCCAGAGCGTGACGATCCACACCGGGCTTTATCACCGCTTCTACGGCCGAAAGGGCGGCGGGCCGGTGTTCGTCGGTGAAGTCAGCCAGGTCAACGATGACAAGAGCGACAACTACTTCCTGGAGCCGATCGGCCGCTTTGCCGCGATCGAGGAGGATGAGCCGCCTCTCAGACCCTTGTGGAACGAGGCTGGTGGCTGATGCGGACCGGGGAGGAGGTTCGCGATAGCGAAAAGAGAGGCGAGGGAGGCATTGTCTGCGCGGGAAACTTCATCGTCGACCGCGTGCATACGCTGTCCTACTGGCCCGAGCAGGGTAATCTTGCGCATATCCTGCACCAGGATGTCGGCGTCGGCGGAGGGGCGGCCAATGTCGTTGCCGATCTCGCCTCGTTCGGCTTTTCCGGAAAGCTCGCCGCGGCCGGCTGCATCGGCACGGATATCGACGGAGAGATCGTCAAGACGCGCCTTCAGGATGCCGGTATCGATGTGAGCGGCCTGCGGCAGCTTCCCGACCGCGCGACGGCGCATACCCATGTCATGAATGTGCCGGGCCAGAATCGTACCTTCTTCTACCATGGCGGCGCCAACGATGCCGTGACGGATGCGCTTGTTTCGCCCGCAGTCTTTGCGGAGGCCGGCTATCGTCTGTTCTATCTCGGCTATCTGATGTTGCTGCCCGGTCTCGACGCGCTCGATGCCGGCGACCGATCCGGGGCCTCGCGGCTGCTGGAAGCCGCCCGCGATGCGGGTCTCACCACCTGCGTCGATTTCGTCTCCAGCGAGGATCCCGAGTTTGCCGCCAAGGTCGGCGCGGCCCTGCCATATTGCGATTTCCTCATCATCAATGAAATCGAGGCGGGGCGGGCAACCGGTATCGCTGTGCGCGATGCAAAGGGCGAACTGATCGAGGCCGCTCTTCTGACGGCCGGCGAGGGGTTGCTGGCGGCGGGTGTTGCCAAGGCGGCGGTCATTCATGCCCCGGAAATCTGCTTCTGGTTTACACCGGGATGTCCGGCAATCGTTTCGCGCTCTCGACCGGTGGATCCGGCCGACATCGTCAGCACCGTCGGCGCCGGCGATGCCTTCTGTGCTGCCGTGCTCTACGGTTTGCATGAGGACTGGCCTGCCGAGCGCATCTGCGCCGCAGCCCATGCCGCTGCCGCCCGTTGCCTCAAAGGGGCAACCGCGACGGACGGCATCCCTGAGATGGCGACGCTTCTGAAGGATGTGATGGAGATACAGCCTGCATGCGCCTAGCGCCCGGTTCCGGGGCGGCAACGCGTATGGTTGGATGCTATAGTGCCTGTTGAGGCGTCGGCAGCGGGATCAGAAGCGACCCCTATGCTCGGAGGAGGAGAATGAGGGCAGTCCGTTTGGAATCAGTCGGATCCATGATTATGAGCTTGGTCGAAAAGCCGAGGGCGGGACCGGGGGAAATCATCGTCCGGGTTCTGGCCGCCGGCATCTGCGGATCCGACCGTCATATGTTCAAAGGCGAATATCCGACGGCGATCCCGGTGACCCTGGGCCATGAGTTCTGCGGCCTCGTCGAGGAAGCGGGCGAGGGCGTTTCGTCATTCGTTGGCGGAGAGCTTGTCACGGTGGACCCGAATATTGCCTGCGGCACCTGCCCGGCCTGTCGTCGTGGACGACCGAACCTGTGCGCCAATCTGAAGGCCATCGGCGTGACCAGGGATGGCGGCTTTGCCGAGTATGTGGCGCTTCCCTGCGGCCAGGCATATACTCTGCCTGCGGATCTCGATCCCGTTCACGGCGCCTTTTGCGAGCCGATTGCCTGCTGCATCCACGCGATCGACAAGGCCCAGATTCGTCCGGGCGATAGCGTTGTCATATTGGGCGGCGGCGTGATCGGCCTGCTGATGGTGCAACTGGCGCGCCTTGCCGGCGCGGATCGGATTATCCTGATTACCCGGCAGCTGTCGCGGCGCGAGGCGGCATTGCGGCTGGGTGCGACGCAGGCCCTCGATCCGACGGCGACCAATGCGGTTGCCGCTGTGAGGGATTTGACCGATGGCGGTGCGGATGTCGTCATCGAATGCGCCGGTGTGCCCGAAACCTTCCAGACCGGCGTGCGGATGGTGCGACGCGGCGGCGCCTTCGTGCTGTTCGGAGTGACGCCGGCGGCTCTCGAAGTTCCTGTTCTGCCATTCGATCTGCTTTTCAACGAAGTGGAGATCCGGCCGGCCTATCTCAATCCCTTCACCCACTCACGGGCTGCGGCCTTGGTGGCGAGCGGTGTTCTGGAGCTGGATTCGCTTGTCACGAAGACGATCGGCCTCGAGGAGGTGGCGAGCGTGGTCGGCAGTGCGCCATTGGCCGGCGAGATCAAGGTCATCGTCCGGCCCTGAATTGCGCCGGCAGGCGGCGTCAATTCATCTGCGGGTGGGGCCGGTGGAGTCGCGTACGATCAACGTGACGGGCACCTTGATGACCGCGTCTTCCGCAGGTTCTTGACCTTCTGCCTGCTCTTCGATCAGCGTCTCCAATCGCCGTGCCGCCTGTTCGCCGACACTGCGGATCGGCTGTGCGACGGTCGTCAGCCGTGGAAAGACATAGGCCGCCTCAGGCAGATCGTCGAAGCCGATGATCGAATAGTCGCGGGGCACGGCAAAGCCGTGATCCTGAACGGCGTGGATTGCGGCAATCGCGGAAATATCGGTCGTGCCGATGATCGCCGTCATTTCGGGCCGGGAGGCCACCAATTCCTTGGCAAGCGGATAGGCGGCCGCAAAGCTATGCTCCTCGGCCATGCTGACGGCGGCGGGCGCGAGACCGTTTTCCGCCATCTCCACCGCGATACCTTGAAGGCGAAGCTGGACGGGCTGGCTATGGGCGGGGGCACCGACGATGCCGATTGCGCGATGGCCAAGGCCGATTAGATGCCGCGCCATCAGCCGTCCGCCTTCCTCATGGTCGGCCATGACCGCATCATCCGCGATGCCGGTGAGTTCGCGGTCGATTGCGACGATCGGGATACCGGCGTCGCGCAGCGCCTCGAAGTGCTTCGTGCTGCCGAAAGCGCTTGCCACGATGACGCCGTCGACGCGTTGGGACAGCAGCATGGAAATGTAGCGCGCCTCGTGACCCATGTTTTCGGCGGTGCTGCAGATCAGCGTCTGATAGCCGCGCCGGAACAATTCCTGCTCGATGGCATGGGCAAGGATGCCGAAGAAGGGCACGTCGATCGACGGCAGCATCAGCCCGATCATCCGGCTCGGCGCCCCCCGCAACATGCGCGCGCCCTTGCTCGGAGTGTAGTTGAGCGCGCGAATGGCGGCCTCCACGCGCTCTCGCAGGTCCGGAGAGGCATAGCCGCTATTGTTGAGGACGCGCGAGACTGACGAGACCGATGTTCCTGCGAGTTTGGCGATATGTCTGATGCTGGTCGTCACTTGCTCGCATTTCTTTGTCTGGCCGCCGAATGGTCATGAGGCGAGCTGCAAAACTCCATTCATTCCCGGCCTGGACTAAATCACCGCCAGGATGCGGCATCAAGCATGATGGACGCTATTTATATCCGCCTCATGCCGCCTCAGCATAGGAAGCGCACCCCACGGCTGCCGTCCGGTCATCGGCTGCATTTGATGCGGCAGGGAGCGTGTTGATGACTATGCCTAATTTCATATTTAAAATCAATTTGATACGCTGAAAAATTAATATCGCGACGTCGCTGTGGTCATGGACGTCCGTTGGTTTTTCATGCAGCGGCCGGGCGCTGCCGCAGCCTCCCGCGACCCCATCGGCATTTATAAGATTTTTATATCTTCCGCTTTCGCGCCGTCTCGAACCTTAATGCGGTTCGGTCGCATATTGTGTGTGGAAGATGCATCCCAAGTGATCTTCCTCGTCGGCAGGAAAAAAGAGGCGCTCTGGGTAAGGGCGCTCTCCATCATTTCTGCATTCAACAATAACAATCAAGGAATCGCGATCGATGATGGACATTATTCTTGTCGGGATCGGCGTTTTATTCTTCCTCCTTTGCGTCGCCTACACCAAGGCCTGCGACAGCCTCTAGCCGGAGAGACGACAATGCTTCTCGATTACATTCTCGGTGGCGGCGTGACCCTCTTTCTCACCGTCTACCTGGTCTACGCTCTCATTCGCCCCGAGCGCTTCTAACAGCGCTGGATAGGGAAAGTTACCTCCATGACCTTCAACGGATGGCTTCAGATCCTCATTTACATCGGGATCCTTCTTCTGCTCGTCAAACCGCTCGGCGGCTACATGACGCGTGTCTTTACCGGCGAGCGCACCTTCCTCTGCTTCGTCCTCCGTCCTGTGGAGCGCGGGCTTTATCGTTTGGCCGGCACGGACGAACGCGAAGAACAGCACTGGACGACCTATTCGGTCTCCATGCTGCTGTTCAGCCTGGCCGGCTTCCTCGTTCTCTACGCCCTGCAGCGGCTGCAAGGCAGCTTGCCGTACAACCCCGCCGGCATGACCGCCGTCGGGCCTGAACTGTCCTTCAATACGGCCACCAGCTTCGTCACCAACACCAATTGGCAGAACTACGGCGGCGAAAGCACGATGTCCTATCTCGTGCAGATGGCCGGGCTGACGGTGCAGAACTTCGTGTCCGCCGCAACCGGCATTGCCATCGCCATTGCGCTGATCCGCGCCTTTGCGCGCGCTTCGGGCAAGGCGATCGGCAATTTCTGGGTCGATATGACGAGAGCGACGCTCTATGTGCTCTTGCCGATCTGCATTGTCCTGACACTGGCTTTCGTCTATCTCGGCGTGCCGCAGACGCTCGGCCCTTATGTCGATGCGACGACGCTCGAAGGCGCGCAGCAGACGATTGCCGTCGGTCCGGTCGCCTCACAGCTTGCCATCAAGATGCTCGGCACGAACGGCGGCGGCTTCTTCAACGCCAACTCGGCGCATCCTTTCGAAAATCCGGACGCGATTTCCAATCTGCTGCAGATGCTGGCGATCTTCGTCGTCGGCGCGGCATTGACCAACGTCTTCGGCCGCATGGTCGGCAGCCAGCGGCAGGGTTGGGCCATCCTGGCTGCCATGGGCACTCTGTTCATTGCGGGCGTGATCGTCACCTATTGGGCTGAAGCCGCCGGCAATCCGCTGATCCACGCGCTTGGTCTCCAGGGCGGTAATATGGAAGGCAAGGAAGTCCGCTTCGGCATCGCTGCCTCCTCGCTGTTTGCCGTCATCACCACGGCCGCGTCCTGCGGCGCGGTCAATGGCATGCTGGACAGCTTCACCGCGATTGGCGGCCTGATCCCGCTCATCAACCTGCAACTCGGCGAAGTCATCGTCGGCGGCGTCGGTGCCGGTTTCTATGGCATCCTGATGTTCGTCATTATCGCCATCTTCGTGGCGGGCCTGATGGTCGGCCGCACGCCGGAATATCTCGGCAAGAAGATCGAGGCCAAGGAAGTGAAGATGGCCATGCTTGCCGTGCTTTGCCTGCCCTTCGGCATGTTGATCTTCACGGCGATCTCCGTCGTGCTGCCGTCGGCGGTGGCCTCGGTCGGCAATTCCGGTCCGCATGGCTTCTCCGAAATCCTCTACGCCTACTCGTCGGCGGCGGCAAACAACGGCTCGGCCTTTGGTGGCCTGACCGGCAATACCAGCTGGTACAACATCACGCTCGGTATCGTCATGCTGATCGGCCGCTTCCTGGTCATCGTACCGGCTCTCGCGATAGCCGGCTCCCTGATTGCCAAGAAGACGGTTCCCGCCTCCGCCGGCACCTTCCCGACGGACGGCCCGCTCTTCGTCGGCCTGCTGGTCGGCACGATCCTGATCGTCGGCGGCCTGACTTTCTTCCCGGCGCTCGCGCTTGGGCCGATCGTCGAACACCTGTCGATGATCGCGGGACAGACCTTTTAAGGAATGAGGGCCATGAGCCAGCCGCTTCTGAGCAAGCTTAGAAAAGTCATCGATCCACGCCCCTTCGACAGGGGGCGTGGCCCGGCCGGAACGACCTGTGCCTCCGACGCCATTCTGCTGGCGATGGTCACGCTGTTCCTCGGTCTTGTCGTCTTCGGATTTCTAATCGGCTGATCGGTGCGTTCCGATCTGACGTTTTCCTCTTCACGCTGGAGCCTCTTATGAGCCAGTTAAAATCAGCGAGTATTCTGGATTCTCGCATCCTCGTTCCGGCGGTCGGCGCTGCTTTCAAGAAGCTGAACCCGCGCACGCTTGCCAAGAACCCCGTCATGTTCGTGGTCGCCGTCGTATCGGCACTCACGACCGTTCTCTTCCTGCGCGACCTCGTCACCGGCGGCGGCAATCTCGGCTTTTCGCTGCAGATCAATATCTGGCTGTGGTTCACGGTGCTGTTTGCCAATTTTGCCGAAGCCGTCGCCGAAGGCCGCGGCAAGGCGCAGGCGGATTCGCTGCGCAAGTCGCGCACCGAAACCCAGGCGAAGCTTCTGGCTGGCAATAGCCGCACCGACTACAGGATGGTGCCCGGCACCAGCCTGAAAGTCGGCGACGTCGTGCTCGTCGAAGCCGGCGACATCATCCCCTCGGACGGCGAAGTGATCGAAGGCGTGGCCTCCGTCAACGAAGCCGCGATCACAGGCGAATCCGCTCCTGTCATCCGCGAGTCGGGCGGCGACCGCTCGGCCGTGACCGGCGGCACGCAGGTTCTGTCGGATGAAATCCGCGTTCGCATCACCGCCGCCGCCGGTTCGACCTTCATCGACCGCATGATCGCGCTGGTGGAAGGCGCCGAGCGGCAGAAGACGCCGAACGAAATCGCGCTGAACATCCTGCTCGCCGGCATGACGCTGATCTTCGTACTGGCCACCGTCACGATCCCGAGCTTTGCCGCCTATGCCGGCGGCTCGATCCAGACGGTCGTGCTGGTTGCGCTGTTCGTAACGCTGATCCCGACCACCATCGGCGCGCTGCTGTCGGCAATCGGTATTGCCGGCATGGACCGCCTGGTGCGCTTCAACGTGCTTGCCATGTCGGGCCGTGCCGTCGAAGCCGCGGGCGACGTCGACACGCTGCTCCTCGACAAGACCGGTACGATCACTCTCGGCAACCGCCAGGCGACGGCGTTTCGCCCGGTTCGGGGGATCAGCGAGCAGGATCTCGCCGATGCCGCCCAGCTTGCCTCGCTTGCCGACGAAACGCCGGAGGGCCGCTCCATCGTCGTGCTTGCCAAGGAGAAATATGCGATCCGCGGCCGTGACATGACGAGCCTGAAGGCGACTTTCGTGCCCTTCACGGCCCAGACGCGCATGAGCGGCGTCGACCTCGAAGGCTCCTCGATCCGCAAGGGCGCCGTCGATGCCGTGGTTGCCTATGTCGAAGGGGCGGCCAATGGCGCCGCCGAAAGCACGGCTGTCATGTCCCGCACGACCAGCGAGACGCTGCGCGAGCTGCAGTCGATCGCCGACGAGATCGCCAAGGCCGGCGGTACGCCGCTCGCCGTTGCCCGCGACGGCCGCCTTCTCGGCGTCATCCATCTCAAGGACATCGTCAAGGGCGGCATCCGCGAACGCTTCGCCGAGCTGCGCCGCATGGGCATCCGCACGGTGATGATTACGGGCGACAATCCGCTGACGGCCGCTGCCATCGCTGCGGAGGCCGGCGTCGACGACTTCCTCGCCCAGGCGACGCCGGAAATGAAGCTGGCGTTGATGCGCCAGGAGCAGGCGCAGGGCAAGCTCGTCGCCATGTGCGGCGACGGCACCAACGATGCGCCCGCACTCGCCCAGGCCGATGTCGGCGTTGCCATGAACACCGGTACGGTCGCCGCCCGCGAGGCCGGCAACATGGTCGATCTCGACAGCGATCCGACGAAGCTGATCGAAATCGTCGAAATCGGCAAGCAGCTGCTGATGACCCGCGGCGCGCTCACCACCTTCTCCATCGCCAACGATATCGCGAAGTATTTCGCCATCATCCCGGCGATGTTCATTGCCTTCTATCCGCAGCTGAAGATGCTGAACATCATGGGGCTGGCGACGCCGCAGAGCGCCATTCTCTCCGCCATCATCTTCAACGCTCTCATCATCGTCGCGCTGATCCCGCTGTCGCTGAAGGGGGTTCGCTATCGCCCGATCGGCGCCGGCGCGCTGCTCAGCCGCAACCTGCTGATCTATGGCCTCGGCGGCATCATCGTCCCCTTCATCGGCATCAAGGCCATCGATATGGCGATTACCGCCATCGGTCTCGCCTAAGGAGTTTCTCTCATGTTGAAACAAATCAGACCCGCAATCGTCATGATCGTCGCCACGACCGTTCTGACCGGTCTTGCCTATCCTCTTGCCATGACGGGCGCTGCCCAGGCGCTCTTCCCCCACCAGGCAAATGGCAGCCTGGTGGAAAAGGACGGCAAGATTATCGGTTCCAGCCTCATCGGCCAGAGTTTCACGACCGACAAGTATTTCCATGGTCGTCCGTCGGCCACGACCGGAACGGACCCGAATGATGCCACCAAGACGGTTGCCGCACCCTATAATGCTGTCAATTCCATGGGCTCCAATCTCGGCCCGACCAGTTCGAGCCTGATTACCCGCATCAAGGGCGACGCGGCGGCGCTGCAGGCGCAGAACCCCAATATGCCGGTTCCGATCGACATGGTCACCACGTCGGGCAGCGGTCTCGATCCGCATATTTCGCCGGACGATGCCTATTTCCAGGTCCCTCGCGTCGCCAGGGCCCGCAGCATGGATGAGGCCAAGGTGCGGTCGCTCGTCGATGCTGCCGTCGAGCCGCGCGAGCTTGGCGTTCTCGGCGAGCCGGTGGTCAATGTGCTGGCATTGAACCAGGCACTTGATGCTTCTATGAGTCAATAAGTTGAAGGGGTTGAGACGGTTGCCGCCGTCTCGACCTTGTCAGGAAAGACGATCCGCTGATGGCAGACGACAGTCGCGACATGCTGAACAGGCCTTCGCCCGATGCGCTTCTTGAAAAGGCGAGGGCAGAGACGCGCGGGCGGCTGAAGATCTTTCTGGGCGCGGCGCCGGGCGTCGGCAAGACCTATGAGATGCTGATGTCGGGCAAGGCGAAGATCGCGGACGGCGTTGACGTCGTTGTCGGTGTCGTCGAGACCCATGGCCGCCGAGAGACGCAGGCCCTGCTTGACGGCTTCGAGATCATTCCGCGCGTCAATGTCGATTACAAGGGACGTGCGCTTGAGGAGATGGATCTCGATGCCATCCTGAAGCGCCGGCCGGAGCTGGTGCTGGTCGATGAGCTCGCCCATACCAATGCGCAGGGCAGCCGCCATCCGAAGCGTTATCTCGACGTCAAGGAGCTTCTCGAACGCGGGATCGATGTCTATACGACGCTGAATATCCAGCATGTCGAAAGCCTGAACGACGTCGTCTCGCAGATTACCCGCATCCGCGTGCGCGAGACCGTGCCGGATTCCGTCATCGATCTTGCCGACGACGTCGAGATTATCGACCTGACGCCGGATGATCTCATCAAGCGGCTGCATGACGGCAAGGTCTATGTGTCGAAGACCGCCGAGCGGGCGCTGACCAACTATTTCACGCCCGGCAATCTGACGGCGCTGCGCGAGCTGGCGCTGAGGCGTACGGCGCAACGCGTCGACGACCAGTTGCTGACCCATATGCAGGCGCACGCGATCCAGGGGCCGTGGGCGGCAGGCGAGCGCGTGCTCGTCTCCATCGACCATCATCCACGCTCGGCCTCGCTGGTGCGCTATGCGTCGCGCATGGCGTCGCGCCTGCGCGCTCCCTGGGCTGCCGTCTATGTCGAAACCAACCGCTCCATCAGCCTGACGGAAGCGCAGCGCGACACGATTGCCGCAACGCTGAGGCTTGCCGAGCAGCTTGGCGGCGAAGCCATCACCATTCCGGGGCGGGAAGTGGCGGAGGAGCTGATTCGTCACTCCGCCAGCAACAACGTCACCCATATCGTCATCGGTTCGCCGAAGATCGGATCGTGGCGCGATTGGTCTCGCCGTTCCGTTTCCTACGATCTCATCCGCAGGGCCGGCGAGATCAGCGTTCACGTCATTTCCGGCAGCGATGCGGATGGCCAGCCTGCGACCCGCGGCGTCAAGGTGGCACCTTCGCCGCCTCCTTTCCAACTGCGCGGCTATGTTCTGGCGACGCTTTATGTCGCCATTGCGCTCGGTTTTTGCGTCATCCTCGACCAGGTGCTGGACGTGCGCAATCTGGCGCTCGTCTTCCTGATGGCGGTTCTCGCCAGCGCGGTAACGCAGGGTTTGCGCCCGGCGCTTTATTCCTGTTTTCTCGGTGCGCTTGCCTTCAACTTTTTCTTCCTGCCGCCGCGCTACACGCTGACGATCAGCGATCCGGAAAGCGTGCTCGCCTTTTTCTTCTTCCTCGGCGTCGCGGTGATCGCAAGCAATCTGACGGCGACAGTGCAGCGTCAGGCTGTCGCTGCGCGGCAGCGGGCGCGAACCACGGAAGATCTCTATCTCTTTTCCAAGAAACTCGCCGGGACCGGTACGCTCGACGATGTGCTATGGGCAACGGCCTTTCAGCTTGCCTCCATGCTGAAGCTGCGGGTCGTGCTGCTCTTGCCGGAGCACGGCACGATCGCTGTCCGTGCCGGCTATCCGCCCGACGACACGCTCGATGACGCCGATATCGCGGCGGCGCGCTGGGCCTGGGAGCACAATCATGCCGCCGGCCGCGGTGCCGATACCCTGCCGGGCGCCAAGCGTCTCTATGTTCCGCTGCGCACCGGCCGCACCGCCGTCGGCGTCATCGGTCTCGACAGCGATCGCCGCGACGGCCCGCTGCTGACGCCGGAGCAGCAGCGGCTGCTCGACGCTCTTGCCGACCAGGCGGCGCTTGCCATCGAGCGCGTGCAGCTGGTCGCCGACGTCGATCGGGCCAAGCTGGCCGTCGAGGCGGATCGGCTGCGTTCCGCGCTGCTGACATCCATTTCACACGATCTGAAGACGCCGCTCGCGGCCATCCTGGGTGCTGCGGGCATGTTGCGGGATTATCTGGAAACGCTGCCGGAGGAGGATCGTGTCGACCTCCTTTCGACCGTCATCGACGAATCCGAGCGCCTCAACCGCTTCATCGCCAACCTGCTCGACATGACCAAGATCGAGTCCGGCGCGATGGAGCCGAACTATGCCCTGCACTATGCCGGCGATATTGTCGGCAGCGCGTTGCGGCGGGCGTCAAAGATCCTGACTCATCATCGTGTCGATGTGCAGATGCCCGTCGATCTGCCGATGGTGAAGGTCGATCCGGTCCTGTTCGAACAGGTCCTGTTCAACCTGCTCGACAATGCCGCCAAATACGCACCCGAGGAGTCGGCCATCCGCCTGGAGGCCTGGGCAGATATCGACAACATCGTCTTCCGGGTGATGGACGAGGGGCCGGGCATTCCTCCCGCCGATCTCGAGCGCGTCTTCGACACGTTCTATCGCGTACGCAAGGGAGATCAGGTGCGCGCCGGCACCGGTCTCGGTCTCTCCATCTGCCGCGGTTTCATCGAGGCGATGGGCGGCACGATTGCCGCCGGCAACAGAACGGATCGGCAGGGGGCGGTTTTCACCATTCGCCTGCCGAAACCAACGGATATCCCGAAGCTGGATGAACTGAAATGAACACCACCGCCGTCAAGATACTCGTCGTCGATGATGAGCCGCCGATCCGGAAGCTGCTGCGTGTCGGCCTCGGCGCCCAGGGCTACGTCGTCAACGAGGCCCAGAATGCCGCATCGGCCCACGCATCGGTGGTCGAGGACCAGCCCGACCTGATCGTGCTCGATCTCGGCCTGCCCGACAAATCGGGCCAGGACCTGCTCCTGGAATGGCGCGAGGATGGGGTGCAGATCCCGGTCGTCATTCTGTCGAGCCGTACCGATGAAGCAGGGATCGTCAAGGCGCTGGAAAGCGGGGCGGACGACTATGTGACCAAGCCCTTCGGCGTCAACGAACTGGCAGCCCGGATCCGCGTGGCGCTACGCCATCGCCTGCAGCAGCAGGGCGAGAGGGCGATTTTCCAGACAGGCGGCCTCTCCATCGATCTCGTCAAGCGGATCGTCAAGGTGGATGGCAGGGAGATCAAGCTTTCGCCGAAGGAATACGACATCCTGCGCGTGCTCGCCCAGCATGCCGGCAAGGTGCTGACGCATCAGTTCCTGTTGAAGCAGATCTGGGGACCGGCCGCCGATGTGCAGTATCTGCGCGTCTACGTTCGCCAGCTCCGGCAGAAGATCGAGGAGATTCCCGATCAGCCGCAATATATCACGACCGAGACGGGCGTCGGCTATCGGCTGCGCGAGCCCGATTGAGGCGGCAGGGACTTCCAGCCGATTATCGGTGTGACCTCGTCTCGATCCCGCGGCAATGAAAACCGCTCCATAACTATCGATTGCTCGACCCCTGAGTGAGACCATGGACCTTTCCACGATCATTCTTCCCGAACACGTCTTCGTCGGTCTTCCGGCGCCGACCAAATGGCGGGCGCTGCAGATGCTGTCATCCAAGGCTGCCAGTTGCTTCGGCATCGACGAAGCAACGGTCCTGCGCGCCCTCGAAGGGCGGGAGAAGCTCGGCACCACGGGGATCGGCAATGGCGTTGCCGTTCCGCATGCGGCCATTGCCGGCATGACTCGGCCGCGGGGATTGATGGTACGCTTCGCGCATGCCGTGGACTTCGAGGCCATCGACGACGTGCCGACGGAATGGGCGTTCGTGCTGCTGTTCGGCGAAGCCGGCCGGAGCGACTATCTGAACGTTCTCGCCGCGATCGCCAGACGATTGCGAACGGAAGGCGTCCTTAAGGCGATGCGGCAAGCAAAGACCGCCGCCGAGCTCTATTCGGTCTTCATGTCCGAAGCCATTGTCTGAATCGGGTCTGTCGCCCATGGATTGTTGTTCGGGAATGTGATTTCACTTTTCCGGATTCTATGGGATGCTGTTCTCCGAGGCTGCTGAAAACGGGAACAGTCTTCGTTACTTTATACGACCAAGTTGGTAGGGTTTAAGGACAAACGAAGGGGGTGCATCCATGCAGACGATAAAGCTTTCCCGGCTTCTCGCCACCGCGGTTCTGATCGGCAGTTTCTCTGTCGCGGCGATTGCGCCGACTTGGGCGGCGGACAAGACGCTTCTCAATGTTTCCTACGATCCGACACGAGAGTTATACAAGGATTTCAACGCGGTATTTGCCGCGAAGTGGAAGAAGGACACCGGCGAAACCATCGACATCAAGGCGTCGCATGGTGGCTCGGGCGCGCAGGCCCGCTCGGTCATCGACGGTCTCGACGCCGATGTCGTGACGCTGGCTCTTGAAGGCGATATCGACGCGATCGCCAAGGCGACGCATAAGATCCCCGCCGACTGGAAGACCAAGTTCCCGAACAATTCCGTTCCCTACACTTCGACCATTGTCTTCCTGGTGCGCAAGGGCAACCCCAAGGGCATCAAGGACTGGCCGGATCTGGTCAAGGATGGCGTTGAAGTCATCACGCCGAACCCGAAGACATCGGGCGGCGCCCGCTGGAACATCCTGGCGGCCTGGGCCTGGGCCAAGCAGGCCAATGGCGGCGACGATGTCAAGGCGCAGGAATATCTCACGCAGCTCCTGAAGCATGTGCCGGTTCTCGATACCGGCGCGCGCGGATCGACGACGACGTTCGTACAGCGCGGGCTGGGCGATGTTCTGCTCGCCTGGGAGAATGAGGCATATCTCTCGCTCGACGAGCTCGGCCCCGACAAATTTGAAGTCGTGACCCCGTCTTTCTCGATCCGTGCAGATCCTCCGGTTGCCGTCGTCGATGGCAATGTCGACAAAAAGGGCACGCGCAAGATCGCCGAAGCCTATTTGAACTATCTCTACTCGGATGAAGGTCAGAAGATCGCGGCCAAGCATTACTACCGGCCGATCAAGCCGGAAGCGGCCGATCCCAAGGATATCGCCCGTTTCCCGTCATTGAAGCTGGCAACCATTGACGATTTCGGCGGCTGGTCTCAAGCTCAGCCGAAGTTCTTCGACGATGGCGGCATCTTCGATCAGGTCTACAAGCCGGGGCAATAAGGCTGAATGCATTCTATAACCCGCAAACGGTGGCGGTTACGGCAGCCGAGCGTCATTCCGGGCTTCGGATTGGCGCTCGGCGTTACCTTGGCTTGGCTCATCTTTATCGTTCTCATTCCGCTGTCGGGATTGCTGTGGAAAAGCAGCGCTCTCGGCTGGTCGAAATTCTGGGCGCTGGCCCTTGATGTGCGCACGCTTTATGCGCTGCGCATGAGCTTTGGCGGTGCCTTCATCGCCGCGCTCGTCAATGCGGTGCTCGGGCTTATTCTGGCCTGGGTGCTGGTGCGCTACCGTTTTCCCGGCAAGCGCATCGTCGATGCCATGGTGGATCTGCCGTTCGCGCTGCCGACGGCGGTTGCTGGCATTGCTTTGACGACGCTTTACGCACCGAACGGCTGGATCGGCCAGTTCCTGGCTCCGCTCGGCATCAAGATCGCCTTCACGCCGGTCGGCATCGTCATCGCGCTGATTTTCGTCGGCCTGCCCTTCGTGGTGCGCACGGCGCAGCCGGTGATGGAGGAAATCGATCGCGAGGTCGAAGAGGCGGCGGCAACGCTCGGCGCCTCCCGTTTCCAGACGATAACCCGCGTACTGCTGCCGGGCCTCGCGCCTGCGGCGCTGACGGGCTTTGCCCTGGCATTCGCGCGCGCCGCCGGTGAGTACGGCTCGGTCATCTTCATCGCCGGTAACAAGCCTTATGTCTCGGAAATCGCGCCGCTGCTCATCGTCATCCGTCTGGAGGAATATAATTACTCCGCTGCGACGGCGATCGCGACGGTGATGCTGTTCATTTCCTTCACTATGCTTTTGATCATCAACCTCATCCAGTCGTGGAGCAGAAGGAGATATGGCTATGGCGCATGATCTTTCTGCCGCCGCCGATACGGGTCAATCCGTCATCACAGAGAGCCGGGTTGCGCGCATCACCTTCGTGTTGATCTCGCTCGCCTTTCTGACATTGATGGTGCTTTTGCCTTTGGCTGCCGTCTTCGTCGAGGCTTTCCGGAAAGGCATAGAGGCGTTCTTCGACGCGCTTGTCGATGACGAGACGTTCGCGGCGATCCGGCTGACGCTGATCGTTGCCGGCATCAGCGTACCGTTGAACCTTGTCTGCGGCGTCGCGGCCGCCTGGGCGATCGCCAAGTTCGAGTTCAAGGGCAAGGCATTCCTGACGACCCTGATCGACCTGCCCTTCTCCGTCTCGCCGGTCATATCCGGTCTGGTATTCGTGCTGCTGTTCAGTTCCAGCAGCACGCTTGGCCCCTGGTTGCAGAGCCACGGCATACAGATCCTGTTTGCGGTTCCGGCGCTCGTCCTGGCGACGATGTTCGTCACCTTCCCCTTCGTCGCCCGTGAATTGATCCCGCTGATGCAGGAGCAGGGCAATGCGGACGAGGAGGCGGCGCTTTCGCTCGGAGCCAATGGCTGGCAGACCTTCTGGTATGTCACGCTGCCGAACATCAAATGGGGCCTGCTTTACGGCGTGTTGCTCTGCAATGCTCGTGCCATGGGCGAGTTCGGCGCCGTTTCGGTCGTTTCGGGCCACATTCGCGGCGAAACCAACACCATGCCGCTGCAGGTCGAGATCCTTTACAACGACTATAATTTCTCTGGGGCCTTTGCCGTTGCCACGCTCCTGGCTCTGCTCGCCCTTGTCACACTTATACTGAAGACGCTGCTGGAAATGCGCTATAGCGAAGAGATCGCAGCCAGCCGGCGTCACTGAAGGAATTTTTGATGGAAGTTCGCGTTCAAAACCTGCGCAAGGAATTCGGTCGCTTTCCCGCATTGCATGACGTGTCACTGGATATTCGCTCAAGCGAACTGATCGCGCTTCTTGGCCCGTCCGGCTCGGGCAAAACGACGCTGCTGCGCCTGATCGCGGGGCTGGAAACGCCAACCGAGGGCAGGATCTTCTTCGGCGAGGACGATGCTTCGCGAAAGAGCGTTCAGCAGCGCAACATCGGCTTCGTGTTCCAGCATTACGCGCTGTTCCGGCACATGACGGTGCTGGAAAACATTTCCTTCGGCTTGAGAGTGCGCTCGGCTTCGCGCCGCCCGCCGCGCGATGAAATTCGCCGGCGTGCGCTGGAATTGTTGGAACTGGTGCAGCTTAATGGCCTGGAAAAGCGCTATCCGGCCCAGCTATCCGGCGGGCAAAGGCAGCGCGTGGCTCTGGCGCGCGCCATGGCGGTCGAGCCGAATGTTCTGCTTCTGGACGAGCCTTTCGGCGCTCTCGACGCGCAGGTCCGTAAGGACTTGCGCAAATGGCTGCGGGAAATCCATGACCGGACCGGCCACACCACCGTCTTCGTGACGCACGATCAGGAAGAAGCGCTTGAGCTTGCCGATCGTGTCGTCGTGCTCAACAAGGGCGCCATCGAGCAGGTCGGCACGCCGGACGAAATTTACGACACGCCGAACTCTCCCTTCGTCTACGGTTTCATCGGCCAGTCCAACCGCATCAAGGTACGCATCGCCAGCGGCGAGATCTGGTTCGACGATAAGCCGCTGGGGCTGAGCGCGCCGCACGAGCCGGAGGGAGAGGCCCATCTCTATTTCCGCCCTCATGATATCGAGCTTTGCGATGGCGGCGCGATCGCCGGTCTGCTCGCCGCAAGCCGACGCGTTGCGGGCACTCGTCATCTCGAGATCGATATCGGCTCAGGTCACGAAAGCATCGAGATCGAGCTGCCGCCGAACAAGGCCGATGCGCTGGACCGCAATCGCGTCGCCTTCCGGCCAACCCGCTGGAAGCTGTTCCGCAACGGAAGCTGACGTGTCGCCAGCGATCCCTGGCTGATCAGTCTTCCGGATGGGCCGCCGAGGCGAAGCCGCCGCCCTGATAGATGACCGCCGGATCGTTCGGATCCTCCTGCTGTGTTCGCGACAGGATTTCAGCACGCCACGGAGCGGCGCTGTCGCGCGGTTTCCAGCCGAGGAAAGCAGCATTGCTGTTGTCCCACCATTGCTCGTCATTGTCGGACACTCCGTAGACGATGGTATGGCCGAGCCTTGGCGCATCGAAAGCGCAGCCGCAAAGCGAGAGAAAATCGTTGACGCTGAACCAGGTGGCGAGCATGCGGGTATTGCGCGGTTCAGGGAAGCAGGAGCCAATGCGCACGGAGAGCGTTTCCTGGCCGAACTTGTCGAAGTAGAGGCTCGCGACCGCTTCGCCGAACACCTTCGAAACACCGTAAAGCGAATCCGGCCGCGTCGGCACCTTGTTGTCGATCCGCTCGTCCCGGCGATAAAAGCCGATCGTGTGGTTCGAGCTTGCGAAGACGATGCGCGGCTTGCCGGCGGCACGCGCAGCCTCGTAGAGATTGTAGAGGCCGACAATATTGCCCTGCAGGATGAGATCGAAAGGTTTCTCCACCGATATCCCGCCGAGATGGATGATGCCGTCGACGCCGGCAAGCAGGGCCTCGACGCCGGTGCGGTCGGCCAGATCGCAGGAGACGAAACGCTCGTTCGGACGCAGGTCGCTGATCGGCGCGAGATCGGACAATACGACGCTCTCGGCAATTTGCGACAGAAGCGGCCTGAGCGCCTGCCCGACGCCGCCGGCGGCCCCGGTCAGCAACAGAGTTTTCAGCATGGATTGTCTCCCGGATCGATCATTTCGGCCGGCAGACTATAAGATGCTCTTTCGGCAGTCATTATATATATCCGTGTAGCCAACATGAAATATGTCGATGATGTCTAGGCGATATGCGAATGCACCCTGGCGTCGCTGGCGGGCGTTTCCAGGCTGACCACGGCCTTGATGGGAAGATGGTCCGAAGCAATGCGCGCCAGCGGCGAGTCGTGTACTTCGACCGCGGAGATCATGCCGCGACGGTTTGCCATGATGCGATCAAGCGCCAGCAGCGGCAGCGCCGATGGAAAGCTGGGGACGGCGGGAGGCAGCGGCCCGAAGGCGCTCTGGAAGGTGTTGAGGGACGAGCGGTCTCCCAGGCGCCACTCGTTGAGATCGCCAAGCAGGATAGTGGGCGTATCGCTGCCGTCGTTCATCAGGTCGACGATGAGGCGCGTCTGCTGGGCCCGCGAGCGGTGCAGCAAGCCGAGATGCGCGGCGATGATCCTGAGGCTCCCGCCGCGCGCCAGTTCCAGTTCGGCAATCAGGGCGCCGCGCGGCTCGAGCCCCGGCAGATTGATCTGGTGGACGTTTCGCACCGTCCCTTGCTTGAAAAGTACGACATTGCCGTGCCAGCCATGCGCCTTCGTGACGCCGGCGACGGGGACGGGGATAAGCCCCGTTTCGCGTTCCAGCCGGCGCAGGTCGAGGAGGCCCGTGCGCTCTCCGAAGCGCGTATCGGCCTCCTGCAGGCCGATGACATCAGCGTCGATTTCGTGAATGACCCGACTGGTTCTTTCCGGATCGAAGCGGCGGTCGGCGCCGACGCATTTATGAACATTGTACGAGGCGATCAATGTGCCTTCGGGTCGATCCGGCTCTGCGGCCAGCTTGGGCCGCGATTTCTTTCGGTTCTTCAGACTGTCCAGAATGCTCGCACGGAGACTTTCTTTCTTTTTCCGCATCTATCCGTCGACCGTTCCTTGATCAGACCATGTCGGGTACATGAACCGGAGTATAGGAAGCGATCGTCGGCGTTGTCATGTAAAAAGGCTGCGACAAGGACAGATTGTTCATGGCGATGACCATCAGAGATAGGGCGAGCCGAGCCAGAGGATCTTCTCGATGAGCCGTACGACAAAAGGCCGTGCTTGAAGCGTTTCCAGATCGACGGGGTGCGCCGTCTCCAGGATGGCGCCGATATGGGCATCGATCGTGCCGGCAAAACCGCGATCGAGCACCTCGAGATCCACCTCGAAATTGAGCCTCAGCGAGCGGGGATCGAGGTTGGAAGAGCCGACATAGGCCCAGATGCCATCGATAGCGAGCAGCTTGGAATGGTTGAACGGACCTACGGCCCGCCAGATGCGGCAATAGTTCTTCAGCATCTGGTCGAATTGCGCCGTCATGGCACGATCGACCAGCACCAGGTTGTTGGCCGTCGGCACGACGATATCGACCTCGACCCCGCGCCGGGCGGCGGTGACCAGCGCGCTGATGAGCTCCCTGTCCGGCAGGAAATAGGGCGACATGATGCGGATCGATCTGTGGGCGACCGACAGCGCGCCGATCAGCATCTTGTGATTGGTTTCGACGCTCCGGTCGGGGCCGGAGGCGACGACGCGCATGAAGACCGGTGCCCCGGGTTCGTTGGAAGGTGTCGCAATCCGCCATTCAGCGCCATTCAGCATTTCGCCCGTGGTGAAGCGCCAATCCTCGGCGGAGGTGTTGAAAAGATCGGCAACGGCAGGCCCCGTCACGCAGAAATGCATGTCGCGGGCGCAGTGGTCCTGGGCAAATTCGCGGGTGAAGCCCTGGCGGATGTTCATACCGCCGGTAAAGGCTATCCGCCCGTCGACGGTCAGAATCTTGCGGTGGGTGCGCAAGTTGGCATAGGGCAGCCGGAGCCCGATGATGACGTTGCCGTTGAAGACATCGACGTGAACTCCGCCCTCGCTCAGATAGCCCATGATGCTCGGTACGGAATAGCGGGCGCCGACGGCATCGATCAGCACGCGCACGCTGACGCCGCGCTTGACGGCGGCGATCAGGGAGTCGGCGATGCGAAGGCCGATGGGGTCCCGATCGAAAATATAGGTTTCCATCAGGATGCTGCGCTCGGCGCCGTCGATGGCGGCCTTCATCGCCGCATAGGCGACATCGCCGCTGGTCAGCATTTCGATGGTATTGCCGGTGCTCATCGTGTAGCGGACGACACGGTCGCCGAGCGTCTTCATCGAGCCGAAACGGTCGCCGAAGAGCCGCCGTACCTGTTCGTCATCGGCATCGAAGCTGGCAAGCTCGCCGTTCGCATCCTTGCGGAAGAGTGCCTCGCGCTGCGAGCTGAGCGAGGCGCGGCGGATGCGGTTGATCCCCGCGACGGCATAGAGCAGCGCACCGATGATGGGCGACAGGATGACGACGCCGACCCAGCCGATCGCGGCGCGGACGTCTTCTTTGGTCATCGCCGCATGAATGGCGGCAGCCGTCCCCATGGCAATGGACAGGACGGCAAGAATTTGGCCCCAATGGGCGTCCACCAGGTCGATCATGGTAGGAGTATATCTTTGCCCGCAAAAGCTGCAATGATCCCGCGTGCGATTACCGGGATGTCGTCGATAGTAGTGCGAAAACTCAGCGTATTAGATATTTTTAATTGAACCATTTTGCTCCCGCCTTCATAGTTGGGGGGCTTCGGCTGCTTCGCTACCGTCCCCCACGGTAACCAGTGTTTCTTGTTTGAAGCGCCACTGCGGTTCGAGAGTCGAGACAGAAGAAAACGAGCCTTGGCAATTTGAAGCCATGGCGTCTTGGCTGCTCGGGGGAGGCGTGAAAGCCCGCATTTCAAGAACGGGCATTGTTCATCAAACCTTGTTCAATGATGCGAACGGAGAACGGCAGATGTTGGAATCCCGGGACGAATGGATCAAGAAGCGCGCATATGCCATATGGGAAGAAGAAGGCCATCCCTACGGGCGTGATGTCGATCATTGGCACCGTGCGAGCGGCGAGCGCTTCGCACTCGAGGAAAGTGTGACGACAGCCGGCAAAATCGAGGTCAAGCCCAAGGCCAAGCGCAAGACGGTGATTGCCGCGGCGGCGGCGGCCGACGAGGTTGCAGCCAAGCCGGCAGCAAAGAAGGCATCGAAAAAAGCGACAGCCGCAAAGGCGTAGCATCGGGCACTGCAATTTTGGAGATGTGGCGGAGATGGGGGCGGCCCGATGGCAGACATCGGGCCGCCCCTCTTCTCTAAAGGAACCTCCGGGGGAGAGATTCGCAGTAATTTCGGTCATTTGGATCCCAATCGCGAAATAGTTGTCACACATCGGTGCTACTGAGTGCGAAGGGAGCCTCGCAAATGCGCCGTCACTATATCGATGATCTGGAAATGACTGTCGCGATTATCGTCGCGGCGCACTGTTCCATGCGCTTTGCCGGCAGCGCGGAGGTAGTGGAGTGACGTCGCTTCTCGTGCTCGCTGCACTTTATCTCCTGGCGGCGCTGATCCTCATTCTGATCATCGACCGTTCCGTCGGCGTGTTTTTCCCGGCTTCGGCCAAAAATCGCGCGGCGCGGCGCCGCGATCGGCGCCTGTGGCCGCTGCCCGCCGATCGCAACTCTCCCGGCCGCATCTCGGAACCTTTTCCGTAACGATGTGTTGGTCTTTCATCCGCAACAAGGAGAAAGATCATGCCACGAGGAGACAAATCCGCCTATACCGACAAGCAGAAGCGCAAAGCCGAGCATATCGAGGAAGGCTACGAGGATCGCGGCGTTTCTCATGACGAAGCCGAGCGACGCGCCTGGGCGACCGTGAACAAGGAAAGTGGCGGCGGCAAGAAATCCGGCTCGGGTCGCGGCCATCCTGAAAATCATGAGTCGTCCGAGGAGGGCGGCAGGATCGGCGGGCGCGCTTCCGCCAACCGCCCCGCAACCGAGCGCTCTGCCTCCGCGAAGAAGGCGGCAGCGACCCGCAAGCGGCACGAGCGGCACGCGCATTCCTGATCCGTGTGCGAGAGGATGCCGCCATGAAAGGCGCTTTGCGTCGGAAGGTTTTGCCGGAGGGGCGCACCGAGCGCGAGACCTTGCCCATCAAGGACGGCATCTTCGCGGCTTACGATCCAAAGATCATCGTCGCCTCCATCAGGAAGCGCGCCGTCATGGGTAGTCATCGCAAGTTCGATCCCCTACGTTCGGCGTTGTCGATGCTGAATTTCTATATTGACCGCAGCGGAAGCCGGCTTGGCCGGCAACGCCGGGAGATCTTGAGGGAAGCGCGACGGGAGTTGCATAGAGACTTGCACGGCGATCGCCGCAAGTGACCGTGTTTCATTCTCGAGAGGGAAAGCCGAATGCCTTATGAACTCTACTACTGGAACGGCGTCCAGGGGCGTGGTGAATTCGTCCGGCTGGCGCTGGAGGAGGCCGGTGCCGACTATGTCGATATCTGCCGGGGCTCGGCCAGCAAGGGGCAGGGAATGCCGGCCATGCTGGCGATCATGGAAAGCGGAGCTGGCTCCGATATTCCATTTGCTCCGCCGTTTCTGAAGGACGGAGACCTCATCATTCCGCATGTGGCGAATATATTGATGTATCTCGGCCCGAAACTTGGCCTTGCGCCGAAGGGCGAAGGAGAGCGGCACGTATTGAATGGCCTGCAACTGACGATTACCGATCTCGTCGCCGAGGTCCATGATACGCACCACCCCATCGCCACATCGAAGTATTACGAGGACCAGAAGGACGAGGCCAAGGACCGCGCCGCCGAATTCATCGAAAACCGCATTCCGAAATTCCTCGGATACTTCGAACGCGTCCTGCAGCAAAACCCGCATGGACCGAGCCATATCTTCGGCAATGCGCTCACCTACGTCGATCTGTCGCTGTTCCAGGTCTATGAGGGCCTGCGCTATGCTTTCCCGCGGGCGACGGCACATCTGGGTCGTCGCTATCCGCATCTGACGGCGCTGCATGCAACCGTCATGAAACGGCCCAACATTGCTCGCTATCTTGAATCCGATCGCCGTATTCCCTTCAATGAGAACGGCATTTTCCGGCACTATCCGGAGCTGGATAAAGATACGGCGTGAGCGATGCTCCTCTATCAATTTATTCCCGCGTGCTGGGTCGTCTGGCTGCTGATCTGGCTGTTTGCCTCGTTCGGCGTCAAGAAAAGCGTGCGGCAGGAGGATCCGCTATCACGGCTCGGCAATACCTTGCCGATCTGGATCGGTGCCTTCCTTCTGGTGGTTGACCGTTCGTGGCTGGGGCCGCTGCGATTTGCCATCCTCCCGCATCATCCGGCGACCTATGCGATTGGTGCGGCCTTGACGCTTATCGGCCTGCTCTTCGCGGTGTGGGCCAGGTATCACATCGGCCGCAACTGGAGCGGGGTGATTACGCTTAAGGAAGATCACGCGCTCATACGGTCCGGTCCCTATGCGCTTGTCCGCCATCCGATCTATTCGGGCTTGATGCTCGCTATCATCGGCTCGGCCATCGCGCGTGGCGATGTTGCTGCCGTGCTTGCTATCGCCGCCGTACTCTATGCCGTGCTGCGGCGCGTTCAGATCGAGGAAAGCTGGATGAGCGAGATGTTCGGCCGCGATTATGCCGACTACAAATCGCGGACACCGGCGCTGATCCCGTTCCTCGTATAGGATCACAGGTTCAGCGGCGAAGCGGCTTTGGAAAAATCGGCCCAAGGGTCGGCGCTCGACCGGTTCAAGCGCGAGGCGGCATTGCCGACGGTGAAGGAGGCGGGGCCGATCCTGCCGTCCAATTCTTCCCAGCTGACCGGCATCGAAACGGCCGCCCCTTTTCTGGCGCGGGTCGAATAGGGAGCCACGGCGGTATTGCCGCGGCCGTTGCGCAGGTAGTCGATGAAGATATGGCCTTCCCGCTTCGCCTTGCTGGCGACCGATAGATATGTCTCCGGGCTATCGGCGCTCATGGCATGGGCGATGGCCTCGGCGGCATCCTTCACCTGCGGCCAATTCGCCTGCGGCTTCAGGGAGGCCACGACATGCAGCCCCTTGCCGCCGGATGTCTTGACGAAGGAGGTCAATCCCTGCCTGGAAAACCGTTCCCTTATTTCCTTTGCCGCGATGACGACCTTGCTCCAGGCGACATCCTCGCCGGGATCGAGATCCATGATGATCATGTCGGGCTCTTCCCAATGATCTATGGTCGTGCCCCAGGGGTGAATTTCCAGCGCCGCCGATTGGACGAGAGCGGCCAGACCGTCGAAGTCTTCGATCTTCAGAAGCTTTGCAGCCTCCTTGTCCTCGGGGTCGGCAATTTCCTCGATATGCGGATTGATGCCCTTCCAGGCATGCTTCTGGAAAAAGCGCGGCCCGTCGATGCCGTCGGGGCAGCGCAGAAGGGCGAGGGGACGATTGGCGACGAAGGGTTTCATCCGCTGCCAGGCCAGGGCGTAGTAATCGAGAAGGTCCTGCTTGCTGACCTTATCGTCGGGCCAGTAGATCCGGTCCGGATGCGTCAATTTCACGGACGTTTCGATGCCGTCTTGAATGGGCGTCTTTGCCATCTTGGATGCGCTCCATCTTTTGCGACGTGAAGGTCGCCGCGCCGGGCAGACTAGCATTGCCTGGCGCGCAAAGCGATCGGAAGCCGTGTTTACGGCATCAACTGGCCGCCATTGACCTCGATGATCTGGCCGGTGATGTAGCCGGAAAGCGTCGCGGAGGCGAGGAACAGATAGGCGCCGACGCAATCTTCCGGCGTGCCGACAAAGCCCATGGGAATCGTCTTGCGCTGCAACTCCATCTGCTCGTCATTGGTATAGCGCTCATGGAACGGCGTTGCGATGACGCCTGGCGCGACCGCGTTGACGCGGATCTTGTCGTTGACGAATTCCTTGGCATGGCCGTGGGTGATGGTCGAGACGAAGCCCTTGGAGGCTGCATAGAGGATAGCGCCGTTGCCGCCGCCATTGCGCGCGGCGATCGAGGTGGTGTTGATGATGAAGCCGCCCTGCTGCCTGAGATGGGGATGGGCCGCGCGAGTTGCCGCAAGCACGGAGCGGGCGTTGAGGTTCATGACCCGCTCATAGTGCTTGTCCGTCATCTCGGCCGTGGGAATCCTCCCCAGCATGCCGCCGGCATTGTTCACCAGGCCATCGAGGCCACCCAGCACTTCGACTGCGTCCTTGACGACGCGTTCTGTCCCGCCGTCCTGCGAGACATCGCCCTGGATGAGATGCGCCGTGCCGCCGGCAGCCTTGATTTCATCCGCCAGCTTTTCCGCCGGCTCGCGGCTCGCATTGAAGTGGAGGCCGATCTTCATGTCCTGTGCCGCAAAGGCGCGTGCGACGGCGGCGCCGATGCCGGTCGAGGCGCCTGTTATCAGCACCCGCTTTCCGGCCAGATCGGGGATACGAATGGACGCAAGCGATTGCGCGAGTTCTGTCATGACAAATCCTCCTGAACATCAACCAATCATATGACGAAATATGCCTCGTCTTATCAGGCTCAAGGGCGGAAAGGCAACCATGGCAGGCTTGGCAAAAGGACGCGATATCCCGGCAGCCGCTAGAATAAATCGGGCGGCGAAGCCTGACGTGGCTCGGGCCTTCCCCATCTCATTGCGGATCGCCAAGTTGCGTCGTTCCGTTGAGCGAAGCCATAATCTCGGCACCGAGTTCGCGACGGCCGCGTTTCGTGGCCGCAATCCGGCTTTGAAGAAGCAAGGCCACCAACCTCGGAGTCCGGGTCAGCAGCCGGCTCGCTTCAATGAACGCCCGGCATGGTATCACCGTCAGATAGTGCGCACGCGAACGATGGTAGCGCCGTCGCTGTCGAAGCCCCTGAATCTGTGATGGCAACCCGAGTTGCTGATTGATGGGAACCGGAATGACGAAAGCCGACTTGAGGCCCCGGAAGAATTCGAGATCGAAGGCAAGATCGAACGGCAGCCGCATCGGCAGGAGTTTCTCGACGAACCATCTGGCTGCCCGTCGATTGATGAGATAGGCACCGGATCCCTTTTCCCGGGTCAGCGCGATCGCAAGGCTGCGGCTTTCCGTAAGCTTGCAGAAATCGAACTTTCTGCCTGCGCTGACGCTCGACAGGCGCAGGATATCCCATCGCGCATCCTGTTCGAGCGCGGCTTCCAGGATATCGACAAGATCCGGGGGGAATTCGAGATCGTCTTCAAGGACGAGAGCGAACTCGTTTTGCGAGGCAAGCAGCCGGTGGGCACATTCTATATGGCTCAGATAGCAGCCGATTTCGCCCGGATTACGCCGGCGGCCATGCATGAAACGAAAGGAAATTTCACTGAATTTCGGCGTTGGAAAATCGATCGAATTGCCATCGACAGCGGCTACGCGCTCGAACGAGAGGCCGCTTCCTTGCAATTTGGCTTGCATCGCCGCAAGGCGATCGCCCGCCCGGTCCAGATTGATCAGAAACACTGTCAGCGAAGCCGCGGCCAGCCTTGCATTGTTCATGCCTTCATCCACTTCCATCTCGAAGCGGCAGCGCCGCTTTCCGGAAGCGAACATGTCCCGTTCGGCTGACAGCAGCCTTACAGATGCTGCCAGCAGGCGGAATGATACGTTGTTGATAGGGCTCGAATATGCGACCATGTTTTCGGGAGGAGCCATCCATGGTGTCGACATTGTCGCACATTAAGGAGATCGAGCGCGTTGCGATGGGGGCCGTGAGCCCGCGCGATGCCCCGGTCGTGCAGTCCTGGCTGCGTTGCCTCAACGATTACAGGCTGGATCCCGCCGCCGCGCAGGAAGCCTATATCGTGCCGGAGGTGAAGCTCCGCGAGCATCGCGAGCAGGCGGAGGAACTGATCCGCATCGGACGCTCGGGGCTTGAGCGGCTCTTCAGCCAGGTCGTCGAGCAGAATTATGTGCTGCTCCTGTCCGATGCCCGCGGCGTGACCGTGGACTTCATGGGCGATCCGACCTTCGACAACCAGTTGCGCAAGGCGGGGCTCTATCTCGGCTCCGAATGGTCGGAGAATCGGGCGGGGACCTGCGCCGTCGGCGCCTGCATCGTCTCGGGCGAGCCGGTCATCATCCATCAGGACGACCATTTCGACACCAGCCATATCGGGCTGACCTGCACGGCAGCGCCGATCTTCGACACGCTCGGCGATCTGACGGCGGTGCTCGATATTTCACAGCTTCGTTCGCCGACGGCAAAGGCCAGTCAGCAGCTTGCCGCACATCTTGTCGCGTCGACCGCCCGCCGCATCGAGCTTGCCAACCTGATGACGCGCACGCGCAACGACTGGGTGTTGCGCCTGGCGCGCTCGCCCGAATTTCTCGATGTCGATCCGGACGCGGCGATCGCGCTCGACGGCAGCGGCCGCATTACCGGCATGACGCATGGCGGCTTCGGGGCGCTGGCCCGCGCGATGGACATGCACGGGATCGTGACCCGCCAGTTCATCGGTCAGCCGATCGACCGCTTCTTCGATATCGAGCTCGACGATCTGCCCCTGCTGATGCGAGGGCAGCCGAATGGCGACAGGCTGCTCAAGGCAAAGAGCGGTCTGGCGGTCTTTGCCAGCGCCATTGCGCCGGCCTCGGGCTTTCGCCGCGTGCCGAGCGCGGACGTCGCGAAACTTCGCAATCCCTTCAAGGACCTCAGCTTCGGCGATCCGGCCATGGAGCGCCTGCAGGCGCGCGCCGCCAAACTCGCGGGCCGCGGCATTCCGATCCTGATCCAGGGGGAGACCGGCAGCGGCAAGGAATATCTGGCGCGCGCGATCCATGACAGCGGCGACGCTGCCGGAAAATTCGTTGCGGTCAATTGCGCGGCGATCCCCGAGCAGCTGATGGAATCGGAGCTGTTCGGCTATGCGCCCGGCGCGTTTACCGGCGCCAACCAGAAAGGCAAGCGCGGCCTGATCGAAGAGGCCGATGGCGGAACATTGTTCCTGGATGAAATCGGCGACATGCCACTTGCGCTGCAAAGCCGCCTGTTGCGGGTGCTTTCTGAAAACGAGGTTCTACCCGTCGGTGCATTGAAGGCGCGGCCGGTGCATCTGCGTCTGCTCTCGGCCTCGCATCGGGATTTGGCGGAGCTGGTCGCGCTCGGGCAATTCCGGCAGGATCTTTATTATCGGCTCAATGCCGTCACCCTGGCGCTGCCGCCGCTGCGCGCGCGGCGGGATCTTTCGGCCATGATCGATCATCTTCTGCAGCGTATCGGTCGAGACAACGGACACTTCTACCGGCTGGATGCATCTGCCCGCGCGGCTTTGCTGCACCATGGCTGGCCAGGGAATATTCGCGAACTTTCCAATGCGTTGCGCGTAGCGGCCGCGCTTTCGGAAAACGGCGTCATCACCATGGAGTGCCTGCCGGATGCGCTGTGCGACGACCAGCCCCTGCCGCGCGGCGAGCAGCCGGCGGACGATCTCCGCAAGGCGCTCGACGAATGCGGCAAGAACGTTTCGGCGCTCGCCCGCAAACTCGGCGTCAATCGCTCCACGATCCATCGCCGGCTGAAGCGCCTCAACTGACGCAATCATTACAACACCTGTTGCAGCGAAGGTGTTGCATGTTCGATGCATGGCCTTCGGGTTGAAATATAAGCCATTGAAAAATTGAGGTTTCCGGTTCTGCCGCTGTCTGGCATGCCGCTTGCTGTCTTCTTGTTGCAAGAGCAAACGAGGAGGAAACAGGAATGAAAGCTCTCCGCTTCCATGCCGCCAAGGATCTGCGTATCGAAGATATTCCGGCGCCGGCTGAACCAGGGCCGGGCCAGGTGTTGATCGAAAATCGCTTCTGCGGCATTTGCGGCACTGATCTGCATGAATATGCCTACGGCCCGATCTTCGTGCCGAAGGAGCCGCATCCCTTTACCAAGGCGCATGGGCCGCAGGTTCTCGGCCACGAATTCGGCGGAGTGGTGAAGGCCATAGGCGAGGGCGTCAGCCATGTGAAGCTTGGCGATCGCGTCTCGGTCCAGCCGCTCATCATGCCCCGCGAGGGTGATTACTATGCGGATCGCGGATTGTTTCACTTAAGTTCGCAGCTCGCGCTTGCCGGCCTGTCGTGGCAGTCCGGCGGCATGGCGGGGGCGGCGTTGCTCAACGACTACAACGTGCAGCCTATCCCCGAGAGCCTGAGCGACGAGGAGGCCGCCCTCATCGAACCCACGGCCGTCGCCGTCTATGCCTGCGACAGGGCCGGCGTGACGGCCGGCAACAGCGTGCTGATTACCGGGGCGGGGCCGATCGGCATCCTGACGGCAATGGCGGCGCGCGCAGCCGGCGCGACGCAGCTCTTCATGTCCGATCTCAACGATACGCGGCTGGCGCTCGCAAGAGAGGCGCTCAGGGACGTGCGGACCATAAACCCGAGATCGGCGAATGTCGGAGATGTCATCCGCCGCGAGACGGAAGGCGGCGTGGGCTGCGATATCGCCATCGAATGCGTCGGCAACGAGCACGCCCTGAAGAATTGCGCCGATGCCGTGCGCAAGCAGGGCGTCGTCGTCCAGACGGGCCTGCACCCTCACGAGAACCCGCTGAACTGGTTCGACGTCACCTTCAAGGACATCGATATCCGCGGCTCCTGGGCTTACCCGACCCATTACTGGCCGCGCGTTGCCAGGCTGATTGCCAGCGGCCAGATTCCGGCCCTGCGGATCGTCACCAAGTTCGTGTCGCTCGCCGAAGCCGTCACCGAGGGCTTCGACCAGTTGCTCGATCCCGCCGGCAAGCACCTCAAGATCTTGATCGATCTGTCGCGATAACCGCGATCCACGGGAGCGGTTGAGGAGCCGCCCCGAAAATCTTCAAAGAGCAGGAGGAGATGAAATGCTCGACAAAACCCCGACCACCCGTATTCAGGCGCTTCTCGATAAATTCAGCGAGGCGCTTGCGGCCGGCCAGATCGACGAGGCCGTGTCCATGTTTGCGGAGGAATGCTACTGGCGCGATCTCGTCGCCTTCACCTGGAACATCAAGACCGTCGAAGGCCGCGATCAGGTCCGCGACATGCTGCAGGCCCAGCTTGCCGGCACGAAGCCCTCGAATTTTCGAGTCTCCGCCGGCGAGGAGGCCACGGAGGGGGACGGCGTACTCGAGAGCTGGATTTCGTTCGAAACCGGCGTCGGACGCGGCTACGGCCTCATCCGTTTCAAGAACGGGCTCATCTGGACATTGCTGACCGCCCTGGTCGAATTGAAGGGGCATGAGGAAAAGGCCGGTTTCACGCGCCCGCTGGGCGCCAAGCATGGCCAGAATATCGGCGCCAAGACCTGGAAGGAGGAGCGCGAGGAAGAAGCCCGAACGCTCGGCTACGACAAGCAGCCCTATGTCGTCATCATCGGTGGCGGGCAGGGCGGCATCGCCCTCGGCGCTCGGCTGCGCCAACTCGGCGTTCCCACCATCATCCTCGAAAAGAACGACAGGCCGGGCGACTCCTGGCGCAAACGCTACAAGTCTCTCTGCCTGCACGACCCCGTCTGGTACGATCACCTGCCTTACATCGATTTCCCGAAGAACTGGCCCGTCTTCGCACCGAAGGACAAGATCGGCGACTGGCTGGAATTCTATACGAAGGTCATGGAGCTGAACTACTGGACCCGCGCCACGGCGAAGTCGGCAAGGTGGGATGAGGCGGCGAAGGAATGGACCATCGTCGTCGATCGCGACGGCGAGGAAGTCACTCTCCGGCCGAAGCAGCTGGTCTTCGCCACCGGCATGTCCGGCAAGGCGAATATCCCGGATTTCAAGGGGCGGGAGAATTTCAAGGGAGAGCAGCACCATTCCTCTCAGCATCCCGGGCCGGACGGCTACAAGGGAAAGAAAGTGGTGGTCATCGGCTCGAACAATTCGGCCCACGACATCTGCGCAGCGCTGCACGAAGCCGGTGTCGATGTGACCATGATCCAGCGCTCGACCACCCATATCGTTCGGTCCGAAACGCTGATGGATATCGGGCTCGGCGCGCTCTATTCGGAACAGGCGCTGGCAAACGGCGTGACGACGGCAAAGGCCGACCTGATCTTTGCCTCGCTGCCATACAGGATCATGCACGAATTCCAGATTCCGCTCTACAACCAGATGCGTGAACGGGATGCCGATTTCTACGCGGCACTGGAGAAGGCCGGCTTCCAATTGGACTGGGGCGCGGACGGATCGGGCCTGTTCATGAAATATCTGCGGCGCGGTTCGGGCTACTATATCGACATCGGCGCATCGCAGCTGATTATCGATGGAAAGGTCAAGCTCGCGGCAGGCCAGGTTGACGAGATTACGGAAAACTCCGTGAAGCTTGCCAATGGCCAGGAGATTCCGGCGGATGTCATCGTCTATGCCACGGGCTATGGTTCGATGAATGGCTGGGTCGCCGATCTGATCGACCAGGAAACCGCCGACAGTGTCGGCAAGGTCTGGGGATTGGGTTCCGATACGCCGAAGGATCCGGGTCCATGGGAAGGCGAACAGCGCAACATGTGGAAGCCGACGCAGCAGGAAGCATTATGGTTCCATGGCGGCAATCTGCATCAGTCGCGGCACTATTCCCAGTATCTTTCCTTGCAATTGAAGGCGCGCATGGAAGGCATTCCGACACCCGTCTACGGCTTGCAGGCTGTCCATCACAAGCGCTAGATAGCTGGAGGATATGATTGTAATCATCTGAAATTGCTGCGGCTTCAACAAATGCTAAAGTTAATGTCTCGGTTGAAGCCGTAGCAAATCTGGTCGACATGGAACTCTGAATCGAACGAAACGATCTGGCGTGGCGGCGCTACCGCCGCTAATGAAGGTGCCAGGGGAGCCGCGCCCGAGCCTCTTTGCGATGAAGCGATGGCGGCTGCGGATTTCGACAACAGAGAGAGACCGAACACATCATGAGCAAGAACAAGCTGATCCGTTTTGATGTCGCCGACAACCAAGCCGGCGGCCAGCGCCGCCCTTTCGCTAAGGCTGTCAGGGCCGGAGATTTCGTCTATGTCTCGGGTCAGGTTCCGACCCGCAACGGCGAGATCGTCAGCGGCAATATCGTGACGCAGACCGAGCAGGTCATCGCCAACATCAAGGACGTGCTTGCGCTCGCCGATTGCACGCTCGAGCATGTGGTGAAGGTCAATGTCTGGCTGGACGATGCGCGCGACTTCTCGAGCTTCAATGCCGTTTTCGAAAAGCACTTCATCGATCACCCGCCGGCGCGCTCGACCGTCCAGTCGCCGATGATGGTCGACGTGAAGGTCGAGATGGACGTGGTTGCCTACAAGCCCGTCGACTGAGCGAGAGCATCTTTGCTGCGCTGATTGCGATCTGGCCATTGCCGCACCGCAATCCACATATCCGGCAGCTCCGCCCCAAGTCCCGGGGCTGCCGATCGGATGACTGATTTCCCGCACATCTGATTTTATGTCCTCGATGCCACGGCTCACGCGCCGGTATCGAGGACGTCGCTTCCCGGCCGTTTCTCACGGCACTTTTCGCGCCGCCGATCGGCGCGTTCGAGCCGTGACTCGGTCTCGATATCGCGGAAGCGCTGCGGCACACACATCCCTGATTTTCTTCCAGAACCCGATTGCGGCAAGCGATTGCCCGTCCGGCGGCGCCCTTTGCCAATGCCGAAGCCGTCCCCTGTTGATTTCCAATCTGCGATTGACGAGTCTCGAAACTCGATATTAAATCAATTTGATTGACTACTCGAAAACAACGAGAGGGAACTGCAAATGGGAATGAAGAAAAGAGCATTGCGAAATCTCTTCCATCGGACGTCTTGGGCAGCGGCGGCACTCGGAGCCTCGCTGGCTTTCGGCTCCGGCATCGCCTCGGCGGCCGAGGCCGTGCTGACGATGCACATCGAAGAGCAGACCAGCTGGGTCAGCAACTTCAATCCTTTCGATCTGGCCGGTCGTCGCCAGAGCACGATGGATTTCATCTATGAGCCGCTGGTCATCTTCAACGCCAATGATGGCGGCAAGCCGGTCTGGCGTTTGGCGACCAGCTACAAGTTCTCCGACGATCTCTTGTCGATCACTTATGATCTCCGCCCCGGCGTGAAGTGGTCCGACGGACAGCCGCTGACCTCGGCCGACGTGAAGTACACCATCGACCTGATGCTGAAGAACCCGGCCGTCGATACGGTCGGCGTCGGCCAGACAGTCGCTTCCGTCGAGGCGCCTTCGCCGACACAGGTGAAAATCAACCTCAAGGCCGTGAACTCGGAATTCCCCGAATCCCTGGCCGATCTCGCCGTCGTGCCGGAGCATATCTGGAAGGACATTGCCGATCCGGTCGCCTACAAGAACGAAAAGCCCGTCGGCTCCGGCCCGATGACCGAGGTCCGCCGCTTCACGCCGCAGGTCTACGAGCAGTGCCGCAATCCGAACTACTGGGATGCCGCCTCGCTGCATGTCGATTGCCTGCGCCTGCCGCAGATCTCGGGCAACGACCAGATGCTGGCGCTGTTGCCGGAAGGCACCGTCGACTGGATCGGTTCGTTCCTGCCGCAGATCGACAAGACCTTCGTCGCACTCGACCCCGAGCATAATGGCTACTGGCAGCCGCCGGCTGAAACCGTGGCCTTCCAGATGAACTTCAAGTCGTCGAATGCCGGTAATCTCGAGGCCTTCAAGGATCTCAATTTCCGCCACGCCTTCAGCCTGGCGATGGACCGCCAGTCGATGGTCGATATCGCCGGCTTCGGCTATCCGGTCGTCAACCTGCATGCCAGCGGTCTGCCGCCGCGCTTCGAAAGCTGGCGCAACAAGGCTGCCGAAGGCGACAAGGACGCCTTCATGGGCTTTGACACCGACAAGGCGAGCAAGATCCTCGACGATGCCGGCTACAAGAAGGGCGCCGATGGCTTCCGCACCACGCCGAGCGGCAAGCCGATCACCTTCGCTATCATCGTGCCGAACGGCTGGACCGACTGGATCGACGCCGTGCAGATCGCCGTCGAAGGGCTGCGGGCTGCAGGCATCAACGCCTCTGTCGCCACGCCCGAATACGAGCAGTGGCGCAAGCAGCTGCTGGACGGCAGCTTCGATGTCGTAATGAACTCGCGAGCCGATAGCGCCACGCCGTTCCAGGGCTACTATCAGAGCCTGTCGACGGCCTATGCCGGAAAGCTCACCGTTTCCGCGCCGCGGTACTCCAACCCGAAGCTCGATGCGCTCTTCGATCAATATCTGAAGTCGTCTTCCGATGGCGATCACAAGAAGATCTTCAATGATATCCAGGTTCTGATCGCCGATGATTTCCCGGTCGTGCCGGTCTTCAACGGACCGACCTGGTATCAGTATTCCAGCAAGCGCTTCACCGGCTGGGTCACCGACAAGGATCCGGTGATGAACCCGGAAAACCACGACAACAATCGCATGCGTCTCATGCATCTGCTGCGTCTGAAGCCGGTCCAATAAGACCACAGCGAAGGAAGCAGAGATGCGTGTTTCAAGCCGGCGCCTCGGCGTCTATGCGGTGGCCCTGGCCTTCGCGATCGTCGTGAACTTCATTCTTCCCCGGCTTATGCCGGGGAGCCCCGTCGACGCCATGGTCGCCCAGCTCGGGCCGCGGGCCACGCCCGCGGCCGTGGAGGCGATCAAGGCCCGCTTCGGTGAGATCGATCAGCCGATCATGCTGCAGTTCCTCGACTATCTCAAAGGGCTCGCCACCTTCGATCTTGGCGTTTCGGTCAAATATTATCCGCAGACGGTGGTCCAGGTATTGAGCCGGGCCACGCTGTGGACCGTCTTCCTGGTCGTGACAGCGATCATATTTTCGTTGTGCGTCGGCGTCGTACTCGGCGCCATCTCGGCCTGGAGGCGCGGCGGGCGGTTCGATACGATCGTATCGCCCTTCGCCGTGATCCTGTTTTCGATACCACCCGTCATCGTGGCGCTCACCAGCCTGTTCGTTTTCGCCGTGTCGCTGCGCTGGTTCCCTGTGGGATATGCCTATGATCCCAACCTCGATCCGGGCTTCAACTTCACCTTCTTCGGCAGCGTTTTCATGCATGCGATCCTGCCGGTCCTGACGCTTTCGCCCTTTCTCGTCGGTGAATTCCAGACGACCATGCGCTCGTCCATGATCGTCGTGCTCGGAGAAGACTATGTGACGATGGGCCGGGCAAAGGGGCTCAGCAACCTCGCGGTCATGTTCAGCTATGGCGCCCGCAATGCCCTGTTGCCTGTCCTGACCAACCTTGCGCTGATACTCGGCGCCGTCTTCGGTGGCTCGATCGTCACCGAGATCGTCTTCAACTATCCGGGGCTCGGCCTGACGCTGTTTACCGCCAGCGTGGCGCGAGACTATCCCGTCATTCAGGGACAATTGCTGCTGATGACGCTCGCGACCCTCGGCGCCAATTTCCTCGTCGACATCATCTACGGTCTCGTCGATCCGCGATTGAGGGAGGCAGGACGATGAGCTTTTCTCCGCGATCCATTTTCAGTCAGAAGAAGGCGCTCGTCGGCTTCGTCATCGTCGCCGCGCTGTGCCTGATGGCGATCTTCGCTCCGGTCATCGCTCCGGGCGAGCCCGGCGCTCGCGTAGGCCGTTCGCATCAGCCGCCATCGGTCGAGCATGTATTCGGCACCACCAAGATGGGCCGGGATGTCTACAAGCAGTTCGTCTGGGGCGCCAGAAGCTCGCTTTCCGTCGGCTTTGCGACAGGCATCGTCATTACCGTGATCGGCACCGCGATCGGTCTCATCGCCGGCTACGCCGGCGGCAAGACCGATGCCGTACTCGACCTTGCCACCAATGCCGTGCTGGTCATACCGAACATGCCGCTACTTATCCTGCTTGCCTCTTTCGCGGGCACAGTCGGCCCCATGACGATCATGATTATCATCGCGTTGACCTCGTGGCCGTGGGGCGCGCGCATGACGCGCTCGCAGACGATGGCGCTCCGCAACCGCGATTTCGTCACCGCCGCCAAGATGATCGGCGAGCCGGCCTGGCGTATCATTTTCGTCGAGATCCTGCCCAACCTGACGCCGCTGATCGGCATCAACCTGGTCGGCAGCATCATCTACGCGATCGTCGCCCAGACCACGCTCGAATATCTCGGCTTCGGCGATCCGCTGAAGGTCACCTGGGGCACCATGCTCTACAACGCGCAAAATGCCTCGGCCATCATGGTCGGCGCCTGGTGGGATATTGGCGTGCCCGCGATCGGCATCGCGCTGACGGGACTTGGCCTCGCGCTGATCAACTTCACCTTCGACGAAATCGCCAATCCGCAATTGCGCTCCGGCCCGGCATTGACCCGTTGGTTCCGTCTGACCCGCGCCCGCAACCGCATGATGAGGTCTGGCCAATGAGCGACAACCTGCTTGAGATCGAACACCTCAATATCGACTACCTGCTCGACAAGGGCGATTTCCGGGCGGTGAAGGACGTGTCCTTCAATATCGGTCGCGGCGAGATCTTCGGTCTTGCCGGCGAGTCCGGCTGCGGCAAGAGCACGATCGCCTATGCGATCACGCGGCTCTCCAAGGCGCCTGCCTGGATCAGCGGCGGAAGCATTCGCCTGGATGGCCGGGATCTGTTGAAGATGCCGGAAAACGAGCTGCAGAGGATCCGCTGGAAGCGCATCGGCATGGTGTTCCAGAGCGCCATGAATTCGCTCAATCCGCTGATGCGCGTGGAAGCGCAGTTTCACGACGTCCTGCATCGCCATACCGGGTGCTCGCGCCAGGAATCGCGTGCCCGCGCCGAGGAGATGTTCAAGCTGGTGGGTATTCCCGCGCATCGCGTCAGCGATTACCCGCACCAGTTTTCCGGCGGCATGCGCCAGCGCATCGTCATTGCCATCTGCCTGGCGTTGCGTCCCGAACTCATCATCATGGACGAACCGACGACGGCTCTGGACGTCGTCGTGCAGCGGGAGATCCTGGAACAGGTTCTCGACCTGCAGCAGACCTACGGGTTCTCGGTACTCTTCATCACTCATGATCTGCACCTGATGGCGCAGTTGTGCCACCGCATCGGCGTCATGCTGAAAGGCGAACTGGTCGAGGTCGGCGATGTCACGCAGGTCAGCCAATCGCCCGTTCACGACTATACGCGCAAGCTCTGGAACGCCATCCCGCAGCTTCCGGCCAGCGCTCACCTTTCCGGAGTTTTCGCATGAAACCGCAGATACAGGCCGTGACTGCAGAACCCGTCATCCGGCTCGATGATATCCAGCGCCACTTCGGCACCGTGCATGCCTTGAAGAGCGTCTCCTTCTCCCTCTTTGCAGGCAAGGCGCTCGCGCTGGTCGGTGAATCCGGCTGCGGCAAGACCACATGCGCCCGCATCATCGCCCGGCTGGACAAGCCGACGGCCGGCAGGCTGCTGTTCCGTGGGCAGGACCGCACGGCACGCGGTTCGGGCAAGGAAGAGCGGATGTACCGCAAGGACGTCCAGATGGTCTTCCAGGATCCGTTCTCCTCCCTCAACCCGGCTTTCACCATCAACCACCACATCGCCCGGCCGCTGCAACTGCATGGTCAGGACAAGCCGAAGGCCGAGCGGGACGACGACATATCGAAGCTGCTCGAAAGCGTCGGGCTTGATCCAGCGGTAACGCGCCAGAAGTTTCCGCATGAGCTCTCCGGCGGCCAGCGTCAGCGCGTCAACATCGCTCGCGCGCTGGCGGTCGCGCCGAGCGTGCTGGTGGCGGATGAGCCGACGTCGATGCTGGACGTATCGATCCGCAAGGACATTCTCGATCTGCTGGCGCGGGTAAAGCGGGAAAACGATCTCGCCATGCTCTACATTACCCACGATATCGCGACGGCAGCCCATGTCGCGGAAGAGATCGTGGTGATGTTTGCCGGCCAGATGGTCGAGTGGGGGGATTCCCATGCTGTCCTTGCCAATCCGAAGCATCCCTATACGCAGTTGCTGCTTTCGGCGGTGCCGCATGGCGGCCGCAGGTTCGTGACCGGCGGCAGCGCCCGCTTTCTTGAACAGGCGGAGAAGATCCGCTCGCTCAGCCGGCCGATCTCGACCGAGGTGGAACAGCTCGGCCCCAATCATTTCATGCGTGCGCTCGTCGCATCGAACTAGATCGAACTAGAAGGATTTTTCCCTTGGATTACCTGGTCAATCTATCGACCCTGCCGGCAGACACGCAGTCGCCCGAGCGCATGGCGAAGGCCGGCGTCACCATCCGGCGCGCGCTGCCGCCGGAACTGCGGCTCATCGTCGGCTGGGTCGGCAAGCACTTCAGCGAGGGATGGGCAAGCGAGACGACGGTGGCGATGACGCGCCAGCCGCCGACATGCTTTATCGCCACGCTTGATCGCGAACTTGTCGGCTTTGCCTGCCACGAGGCGACGGCGCGCGGCTTTTTCGGCCCGACGGGTGTCGATGAAAGCGTACGCGGTCTCGGCATCGGCCGCGCGCTGCTGTTTGCATGCCTCAATGATCAGAAGGCCATGGGCTACGGCTATACCGTTATCGGCGATGTCGGCCCTTCGGAATTCTACGAGAAGACGGTCGGCGCCATAATGATCCCCAATTCGGCTCCCGGCATCTATGCCGGCATGCTCAAGCTTTGAACAATCCCTTCAGGAAGAGAGAATGCCCATGTCCACACCGCGATCCCTGGCTCTGCGGCTTGAAACCACCTGGAACCCGCCGACCGACGACAAGGAGTTTTCCTACGTCCTGCGGCTGAAGAACCTGTCCTCGGAGCCGCTCTCGGGCTTTTCGCTCTGTGTCAGCGGCCCCGGGCGCGTCGATCCGGCCGGCATCGTCGAAGGCGCGACGGTTACGAAGCGGCTTTCCAACTTCACCGAGTTCCAGCCGCCGGAAGGTTTCGTGCTGGGGGCAGGCGAAACCTGGACCATCACGGTTCGTGCTTTGAGCTGGCAGTTTCGCCATTGGAACGATGGCGCCAACAGCGCCTATCTCGCTTTGCGCGACGGCACCACGATTTCGCTTGGCACCGAGCCGACGCGCACATCGGCGAGCAATGCGCCGTTGAAGCGCGGCGCGGAGATCTATCCGGTGCCAGCTAATCCGCCGGTGCCGCTGTCGATCATTCCCTGGCCGAACCGCGTAGCCGTATCGTCCCGCCGCCCGCTGCCGGCAGGCTTTGCCCTGAAGGCTACGGCGCCGGAAGCGCAGGCTGCCGCCGCAAGTTTCACGAGCCTTGTCGAGCACCTTTTTTCGGCTGAAGGTCTCATCCGTTCCGAGGCGGAAGGTGCCGTGCCGGTGGAATTGCGCCAGGTTGAAGGTCTCGGCGCCGAGGCCTACAGGCTCGCTTTTTCGCCTGAGACCGTAACCGTCGAAGCAAGCGCGCAGACCGGCTTTGTCTACGGTCTCGTTACCATTGGCCAGATCTGGCGCGGCGCGCGTCTATATCCACAGGCATTCCACTTCCCGGCGGGTGGCGAAATCGTCGACGAGCCTGTCATGAGCTGGCGCGGCCTGCACCTTGATGTCGCACGGCAATTCTACGGTTCGGCTGAAATCAAGAAGCTGATGGCGGTGCTTGCCTGGAACAAGCTCAACCGCTTCCATTGGCATCTGTCTGATGATGAAGCCTGGCGCGTCGAGATCGATGCCTATCCGGCGCTGACGGAGATCGGCGCATGGCGCGGCCACGGCCTGCCGATGCCGCCGCTTCTCGGCTCCAGCCCGGCTCGCACCGGCGGCTATTATACCAAGGCCGTCGTGCGCGATATCGTTTCCTATGCCAACGGTCTTGGCATCGAGGTTCTGCCGGAGATCGACATACCCGGTCATTGCTACGCCATGCTCCAGGCAATTCCCGAGCTGCGCGATCCCAACGAGGCCGGCAGCTATTATTCGGTCCAAGGCTTCCCGGACAACTGCATCAACCCGGCGCGTGAGAAGACCTATGAGGTGATCGAAACGATCCTCTCGGAACTGATCGAGCTCTTCCCGTTCAAGACGATCCATATCGGTGCCGACGAGGTTCCGCTCGGTGCCTGGTCCGGCTCGCCGGAAGCGCTGGCGCGGCTGCGCGAACTCGCCGGCAACGACGTGGCGGACGCCCATGCCAAGCGTTTGAACGTCATCACCAACACGCATGGCGCCGACGATATTCACGGCTCGGGCGCGGCCTACCTGCAGGCGGAATTCCTGGAGCGTATCCAGGCGTTTCTTGCCTCGAAGGGCTGCGTGACGGGCGGTTGGGAAGAAGCCGCCCACGGTGACAGGATCGACAAGGACAAGAGCTATCTCTGCAGCTGGCGTAACGTCGAGGTCGCGGCCGAGCTTGCCGGCCGCGGATACGAGATCGTCGTCTGCCCGGGGCAGGTCTATTATCTCGACATGGCGATGCGCCCGGATTGGGACGAGCCTGGCGCAAGCTGGGCGGGCCATTCGGATCCGGAAAAACTCTACACCTTCGATCCCGTCGGTGGCTGGACGGATGCCCAGAAGGAAAAGCTTCGTGGCATTCAGGCCTGCATCTGGTCGGAGTCGATGACTGATCGCGCCATCTTCGACCGGCTGGTCTTCCCGCGCCTCTCGGCATTGGCGGAGACCGGCTGGACGAAGCCCTCGGCGAAATCCTGGGAACGGTTCAAGGCGCTGGCCGGCACCATGCCGCTACTCTACGGCCTGCATCAATTCTGATAGCCTGATGCATGGCTCTCAGGCGCGGCCCATGTCGGTCGCGCCTGAGCGACATTGATAAAACGCAGTTCGGAGGGTCTGCGGAGCCTGCGCCGTTACACGGCGCTACGGTGCGTGAGCGGTTTCTGCAAGACGTCGAACTGCGGGTTCGTTTCCGAGAAAATGGGCAGGGCCGCCGCGCCGAGGATGGCGGTGTCCTTGCCTGTCGCGCCGATCATCAAGCGGGGAATAGTGCGCCTTTCGGTCGGGTTTACCGGAATATGGAGCGGTTCGACGTGCTCGGCCAGGCCGGTCATCAAGGATGTCGGCGCGCTGCCGCCAAGCACGATCGTCTGCGGATCGAAAGCAAGCTCGAGAAAATCGATTGTCTGGCGCAGCGGCTGCACCGCCTGTTCGAGCCAGGCCTTCAGACCACGGCTGTTTGCGGCGATCATGGCATCCAGGTCGTCGGGGTCCCGCTCCTGGGCATCCTCGATGCCGAGACATTCATAGGCAACGGACGGCGATACATAGCGATCGAGGCAGCCGCGTTTGCCGCAGGTGCAGAGCCTGCCGTGCGGCTCGACGATGATGTGACCGATTTCGCCGGCATTGGCGCGGCTGCCCTTGTAGAGATGGCCGTCGAGGAACATGCCGGCGCCGATGCCGCCATCTCCCGCCAGGAAAAGATAGACGAAGCTTCCAAGACCGCGGGCAACGCCGTAGAGACGCTCGCCGATCGCCGCGGCCGTCGCATCGTTTTCGACCAGCACGGGCAGGTCGATAAGCCGTTCCAGTTCGCTTGCGACCGGGAAATCCTGCCAGCCCGGCAGGTTGAGCGGGCTGAGCGACGTCACGCCGCCATCCGCATAACGTCCGGGCAGGGCGATGCCGGCCCCGAGCAGCCGGTCACGATCGAAGGTAAAGGCCTGTTGCAGATCTCCGACGATCGCGGCAAAGATCGGCATCGCCTCGGCCGGCCCCGGCCGGTCGACATGGCGCTCGATGCGGGCGCGGACTGTGCCCGACAGATCCGTGAGCACGCCGACCGCGCGCCGGCGGCCCAGTTCGAGGCCGATGGAATAGGCGCCGGTAGGGTTGATGGTGTAAGGAATGATCGGCTGGCCGCGCGCGATCTTCTGCGCCTCCATCGGGATCAGCAGATGCGAGCGCGACAACTCCTCCACGATGTTCGAAACCGTCTGCGTGGTCAGTGCGGTCATGCGGGCAATGGCCGCGCGCGACATCGGTCCGTTGGTGCGTATGGCTTCGATCACGACACGCCGGTTATGCGATTTGGCCTGTTCGAGATTCGTGCCGGAAATTGTCTTCATGAGATGCTTGGGGATTGCTGGATCAGCATTCGTTTGTGTTATTGCTTGTCACGCTTTGCCATTGCGTGAGGGAGGGCGGCTGCCTGCCGTTGCTTGCCTCTGTATCGTTACTTTCCATGCTTTTGCCGGCTGGTTCAAGTCGCGAACGGTCCGGTTGGCCATGGCGGAGGATAATACATAGGTTTTTTTCTTTTCCGTGGATGCTCGCAGCGGATCTTTACTGCGGCAAGCCTCGGGCCGGAATTTAACGGCCGCGATTTCTACATGACAGATTGGAGCAGGCTGAACTGGCCGCGAAAACAGTTCCAGCCTTGCTGGCGCGCGGGCGGAAGCGCCGAATAAACTGGTGTTCTTTAGCGAACCTATCCGGCCATGCGGCATGTGGATCGGTGGCGGGAAAGCCGGATCGCTTCCATGTCGTGGTGATGCAGGGCCGCATCCTTCGGATGTGAAACCGTGATCGAACTCAGGATCCCGGTTTACGGCATTCCTTTACCATCGAATGCTATACTTGAATTCAGGGACACCTTTGAAAGGCCATACTGGGATCAAATGCTGGAGACGGAAATCGTCGCATTTCTCGAAGCATGTCCAATAGCGGCGCTCGTGCTCGATGCCGCGGGCACGATCGTCTTTGCCAATGCCGAGGCGCGTGGCCTTTTTGCTCTTGGAGACGCGCCCTCCGTCATCGGCGATCTGGTGCCGGACTGGCCGCTGCCTCCGGCCGCCGCGCCGGCGCTGATCGTAACCCGCGACGGTCAGCGGCGGGATTGTCAGGTGCGGGTCATGACGTGGCCCTCGACGTCCGGGACGCTGACCGCGGTTCTGGTCGAACCGGAAAACGAGGAGCGCCGGGCGGCCATGGCGGCGCGGGAGGCCAATCTGCGTCTCCGATACGTGATAGAAATGTTGCCCGAAGCCGTTTGCGTCTTCGATGCGAACGATCGCTATGTTCTCTGGAACGAGAAATATGCGGAACTCTATCCCGATATCGCGGATCACCTCAAACCGGGCATCGCCTTTGAGGATATCCTGAAGATCAGCCTCGCTAGCGGCCGCATGCCGGAAGTCGTGGGAGACCAGGATAGCTGGCTGCAGCAGCGCATGCGAAAATTCCGTCAGCCGGTCTCGCAGGAGGAGCAGCAGCTTCGTGACGGCCGGTGGCTTCGCCATGACGATCGGCGCACCCCCGATGGCGGCGCGATCGGTATGCGGATAGACATCAGCGAGTTGAAGCAGCGTGAGGAGTGGCTAAGCCAGCTCTTCGACGCCAATCCGATGCCGATGCTCCTGTGCGATGGCGGCAGCCTCCAGATTCTCCAGGCCAACCGGGCAGCCTTGGACTTCTACGGTCTCGGAAAAGCGCAACTGCTGTCGATGAGAGCAGGCGACATGCATGTCGAAAGCGAGACCGATCGATTTGCCAAGGCGCTGGTCAGGCTTGAAGGTGACTGCGAGGCCAGGACGGTCTGGCGGCAAAGAATAGCCGATGGCACGGAGCGCCACGTCCTCATCTATGTCCGGTTGCTGCATGAAGGGCTCGAGCGTCGCTTCCTGCTAACCATCGCCGACGTCAGCGATCGGATTCTCGCCGAGGCCGAGGCCAATCGCCTCGCGCAACACGACATGCTGACCGGCTTGCCGAACCGCATGTGCTTTTACAAGGCTCTCGGCGATGCGCTGAAGGAGAGCGGCGGCAAGGGCGTCGCCGTTTTCTGCCTCGACCTCGACGGGTTCAAGCCGGTGAACGATACCTTCGGCCACGCCGCAGGTGACGAGGTTCTCAAGATGGTGGCCGAACGGCTGCGCGGCGCGGCAAGAGGACACATGGTCGCGCGCCTGGGGGGCGATGAGTTCGCCATCCTGATGACAGGGGAGGAGGCAGACGTCGGCGAGGTGGCGAGAGGTTGCATCGCGGCGTTCAAGTCTTCATTCCACATCGGAGGCGCCATGGTCGATATCGGCATCAGCATCGGCGTTTCGGCGGCTCCGGAAAATGGCCAGAACGGGGAAACGCTCGTTCAGGAGGCCGATCGCGCTCTTTATCGCGCCAAGGCCAATGGGCGGAATACCTGGCGCACCGCGAGCGCCGGCCGACGCCATCAGACTGTTTCGAGACGGTCGAGATAGGGCTTCGCCACCTGGGACGGCGCAACCGGCCGGCTCTTGAACTTCAGATGACGCCTCCTCATCTGAATAGTTACCATTTCAATCTGTCGAACCGACAGCCTCCTGCTTTCTTCAGTCGCTGCCGTTCCTCTATGCGACGCTTCGCGTCCGAGGAGTTTTCATGGGCTTCATTGATCGTGACATCCAGCCGTCATCCGATACCGGGCTGCTGGATGCCTATTCCCAATCGGTATCGAGTGCCGTCGATCTTGTCGGGCCGGCGGTCAGCCGGATCGAGCGATTGGGAGGCCGCGCCGGGCATGGTTCCGGCTTCGCCATCTCGCCGGATGGTCTCGTCGTCACCAACAATCATGTCGTGGACGATGCGAAAGCCGTGCGCATCAAGACCCCGGAAGGGGCGACCGTCGAGGGAAGGGTGCTCGGGCGTGATCCGGATACCGACCTTGCGCTCATCCGCGCCAATGACTGGCCCGGAAACTGGGCAAGGCTCGGGGATTCCAAATCGCTCAAGCGCGGTCACATCGCGATTGCCATCGGCAATCCGCTTGGCTTCGAATGGACCGTCACGGCCGGTATCGTCTCGGCGCTCGGCAGGTCGATGCGCGCGGCCAGCGGGCGGTTGATGGACGATATCATCCAGACGGATGCCGCACTCAATCCGGGCAATTCCGGCGGCCCGCTGGTCTCGTCTGCCGGCGAGGTGATCGGCGTCAACACCGCCGTCATCCAGGGCGCGCAGAGCATCGCATTTTCGGTGGCCTCTAACACCGCCAAGCATGTGGTGTCCGAAATCCTGCGCTTCGGCCATGTCAGGCGTGCCTATATCGGCATTGCCGCCGATACGGTCGAGCTGCATCGGCGCATCGCGCTGGAGGCCGGCGGCACGCATTCGACGGCGGTGCGTCTGCGTCGTGTCGAAAAGGATAGTCCCGCGGAAAAAGGCGGCTTGCACGAGGGAGATTACCTGCTTGCCATCGACGGCCAGGCCGTATCAGGCATAGACGACGTCGTCAGGCTGCTCGACGGCGACAAGATCGACACGGAGATCGAGGTGCTGATCTTCAGCATCGGCGGCCTGATCGAGCGCAGGCAAGTGAAGCCTTCGGCGCGACCGGCTATCTGAGCCGAAACGCTGTCCCTATGCTGTCGGCAGCGCCGGAAATCCGACGCTGCCGGTTGCTGTTCGCTATCCTCTGCCGACGAGCGGCATTTTCGTTGCCATGACGGTCATCGACAGGACGTTGGCATCGAGCGGCAGGCTTGCCATGTAGACGACGGCGCGCGCGACATGCTCGGCCGAGATCGTCGGTTCGGTTGCGGTCTCGCCGTTGGCCTGCAGCACGCCGGCGCTCATCCTCGCCGTCATGTCGGTCGCGGCATTGCCGATATCGATCTGACCGCAGGCGATGTCGAAGGGGCGGCCATCGAGTGCCGTCGATTTCGTCAGCCCGGTGATGGCGTGCTTCGTGGCCGTATAGGGCGCCGAATGCGGCCGCGGCGTCGTCGCCGAGATCGATCCGTTGTTGATGATACGGCCACCATGCGGCACCTGCGTTTTCATCAGGCGGAACGCCTGCTGCGTGCAGAGGAATGCGCCGGTCAGGTTAGCGCCGACGATCGCGTTCCATTGCTCGATGGTCAGTTCCTCCATCGGCACGGCCGGCAGGCCGATACCGGCATTGTTGACGAGAAGGTCGAGGCGGCCATATCGGTCGGCGATGGCATCGAACAGGCTTTTGACCGATATCGGATCGCTGACATCGGCTGCAACCGCGAAAAATTCCGCGCCGGTTTCCTCCGACAGCTCGCGGGCGGCCTTTTCGAGAATATCAGCCCGGCGTCCAGAGATAACCACCTTGAAACCGGCCGAGCCGAGTGCCTTCGCGATGGCGCGGCCGATGCCGGTGCCGCCGCCGGTCACCAGCGCGATCGCGTTCTGTGTGTTCGACGATATCTCCGTCATGCAAGCCTCCCGCCCAATTCGTCCTCGATATGCACCTGCAATATTTCTTCAAAGCTCTGCTCTGCCCTGAAGCCGAGATCGCGCGCGCGCTCAGCATCGAACTGTGTCGGCCAGCCGGCGACAATCCGTTCGATCACCGGGTCTGGCTCGCGCCGGATGAGAGCAACGGCCTTGTCTCCGCCGACACGGCGCAATGCGTCGATTTCATCCGAGACGAGTGCGGAGAGGCCGGGCATGGTGAGATTGCGCCTGGCCCCCACTCTCTTGGTGTCGAGCGTTGCGGCATGGACGAAGAAGCCGACCGCGGAGCGGGGGCTTGCGAACCAGTGGCGCACGGTGTCGCTGACCGGTAGAATGGCCTCTTTGCCGACCAGCGGTTCACGCAGGATGTTGGAAAAAAAGCCGGAAGCAGCCTTGTTCGGCGCGCCGGGCCGCACGCAGATGGTCGGCAGCCGGATGCCGATGCCGTCAAAAATGCCGCGTCGCGAATAATCGGCAAGCAGAAGCTCCGCAATCGCCTTCTGGGTGCCGTAGCTCGTCAGCGGCGCGGTCAGGAATTCATCGCCGATGGTTTCGGGGAAGGGTGTTCCGAACACGGCGATGGAGGAGGCGAAAATGACGCGCGGTGCATAGGCGGATTTCAGGCCTTGCTGCCTGATGGCGTCGAAGAGCGCCCGCGTGCCGTCGAGATTGACGCTATAACCCTTGTCGAAGTCGGCCTCGGCCTCGCCGGAGACGATGGCGGCGAGGTGAAAGATCATATCGGGACGGTCTTCGATGAGCCTCTCGGCCACGCCTGATGTCGCAAGGTCCACCGTCAAGGCCTTCGATACGGATGCGAGGGATTCCGGCACTGGCGGCTGAAAGGCATCGACCAGCGTCAGGCGATCGATGGCCCGTCCGAGGATTTTCGGCTCGGCGGCAATACGGGTCACGAGCTTGCGGCCGATCATGCCCGCAGCGCCAAGGATCAAAACATGCATATCGGATTTTCCTCCCAACGGGCTGATATCAGTCTTCGGGATAATTCCCGAGCGAATCTCTCTGGCGGCCATCGGGCATTCGGAATGCCGGCGGCCTTTTCATCTATAGGCCTGCAGCCAGCCGAGACCGGCGTCCGTCGTGGTTGCCGGCCGATATTCCGCGCCGATCGGCTTGTCATAGCCGAGCGTTTCCAGAAAGCGCAGGATATGACGATAGTCGATCTCTCCGTGATCCGGTTCGCGCCGATCCGGAACGGCCGCAATCTGGATATGGCCGATTGCCGCCACATGCGCTTGCAGCCTGTGCGTCAGGTCACCCTGCATGATTTGGATGTGATAGCAATCGAACATCAGTTTGAGGTTCCGCGCACCCACTGCGGAAATGATGTCGAGCGCCTGGTCCGCCGTCTGCAGGAAATAGCCCGGCGCGTCGCGCTGGTTCAGCGGCTCTATCAGCACGGTCACGCCTGCCGTATCGGCGCGTTCGCAGGCATAGCGAAGATTGGCGAGGAAAGTGGTTCGCGCCTCTTCGCCATTGGCCTTGCCGGCCATCACATGGACGTTTTGCGCGCCGATGGCGACGGCATAGTCGATTGCCTGATCGATAGCGCCGCGGGCTTCGTCCTGCCGTCCGGGAATGGCGGCGAGGCCGTTGTCGCCAGCCGCGACATTGCCGCGCGCGGTATTGAGGCCGAGCATGGCGAGGCCGGTTTCGCTCAGGGCCTGACGCACGGCTTCGGGCGGGGTGTCATACGGATAGTGGCATTCCACGGCATCGAAGCCGGCCGTTTTGGCAGCATGGATCGCGTCGGGAAGGGAGAGCTCCTGCCAGAGAAATCCCAGATTGGCGGAAAAGCGCGGCATGTTCAGTCCCACTCCACATCATAGGTTCGAACGAGATCGGCGATCTGCGCATCGGTCAGCAGCGAGGGATTGGCTCCGCGCGTCAGCATGGCAAGCTTGGCCGTCTCTTCCAGTTCCTCTATCGCATAGACGGCCGCTTCCAGATCCTTGGCCGAGACCACGGGTCCGTGCGCTGCCAGCATCACGGCGCTGCGCTTGCCGGCAAGGCCGCGGATGGCGTCGCCCATGGCCGGGTCACCCGGCATGAAATAGGGCAGCAGCTTCACCTTGCCGAGCTTCATGATCGAATAGGCCGTCAGTGGCGGCAGCATGTTCTCCGCATCGACGCCGGGCAATATCGAGAGCGCAACCGAATGGCTGGAATGAAGATGCACCACGGCCCCTGTCTTTTTCGGCCGGGTCTCATAGAAGGCCGCGTGCAGCGGCATTTCCTTCGTCGGCTTGTCTCCGCCGATCAGCCGGCCCTCACCGTCGAACAACGACAGGCGAGCGGGATCGAGGCGCCCGAAGGAGCTGCCCGTTGGCGTGACCAGAAGGCGGCCGTCGCTGAGACGGGCGGAAATGTTGCCTGAGGAGCCGGCGGTCAGGCCGCGATCGTAAAGCGATTTGGCCATCGTGCAGATTTGTTCGCGCAGGTCGGCTTCTTCGCTCATGCGGTCTCCAATCGGTGGAAGGCATCGGTGAAGAAGGTCTCGTCGCCGAAATTGCCCGATTTGAGCGCGAGCGCGATTGCCTCCCCTCCAGCTGTCGTGAAGGTCCAGGGCACGCCGGGCGCTATTTCTGGCCCGATGGTCAGATGCGTTACGCCGAGCGCCTGGGTGATTGCGCCGGAGGTCTCGCCGCCGGCAACGACGAACCGGCGTGCGCCGTGATGGAAAGCCTCGCGGGCGATCTCGGACAGAGCCTCCTCGACCACCTGGCCCGCCCTTTCCCGGCCCAACCGTTCCTGCGCATGCCGCACCTCCTGGGGTTCGGCGGTGGCGTAGATGAGTTTCGGCGCGTCGGCTGGTTGCTGACGCAGCCATTCGCAGGCGGCCGCCGCGCCGCCTTCGGCGAGCGCGACCGGATCCAGCCGCAAGCTCGCGACCTGTCCCGCATAGCTGGCGACCTGCCTGCGCGTCATGGCGGAGCAGCTGCCCGACAGGACGATCGGGCTGCCGGCGACCTTCGGCAGCGCTTGTCGTTGCCGGGGCAGCGTTGCCAGCCCTTGCTCCAGGTAAAGTCGCGGCAATTGGCCGGCGATCGCGCTGCCGCCCGTCAGCAGGGGCATGTCGAACGATGCGGCGGCGATGGTGCCGAGATCATCGTCGCAGACGGCATCGACGATCACATGCCGAATAGCGTCGTCGCTGAGTTCCGCCAATTTTGCCCTGAGCGCTGTCGGGCCTTTCGAGACGATATTGCGGTTGGCGAGGCCGACGGCCCCGATCACCTGCGGCGCCAGAATCCGGACAAGGTTCGAATCGCGCATCGGCGTCAGCGGATGGTCCTTCATCGGGCTTTCGGACAAAAGCTGCTCTCCGACGAACAGATGGCCCATGAAGACGCTGCGGCCATTCTCCGGAAAGGCCGGACAATAGATCGTCTGGGCCGCGCCCGTCTTCGCCATCAGCATCTCCGCGACCGGGCCGATATTGCCCTCGGCCGTGCTGTCGAATGTGGAGCAATATTTCCAGAAGAAGCGGCTCGCCCCGGCTTGCCTCAGCCACTCCAGCGCCTGCCCGGTCTGCTCGACGGCAGTTTCGACCGGCGATGTCCGGCATTTCAAGGCGATGACCTCGAAGGCCGACGTCTCGCTCCGGGCGCGCTTTTCCCGCGGTACGCCGATCCGCAGCGAAACGGGTAATCCGCTGCGCGCCAGCAGCGCGGCAAGATCGGTCGCGCCGGTAAAGTCATCCGCGATGCAGCCAAGCAGAAGCGTCATTGTCTAGCCCTTTACGCCCGGCAGGATGGCGCCGCTCTTGGCCGCCAGGATTTTTGCGACGGCTGCATCGTCTTCCAGGCCCAAGCCGGCCTGCGATGCTTCCACGAAGAGGTCGAGCGCCGTAGCGGCAAGCGGCGTGAGGGCGCCAACGCTGTTGGCCTCCGCCGTCACGATGCCGAGATCCTTGACGAAGATATTGATGGCCGAGCGTGGCGTATAATCGCCGGATACGATGTGCTCGCCACGGTTTTCGAACATCCAGGACGAACCGGCGGAAACGCGGATCACGTCATAAAGCGTCTTCAGGTCGATGCCGGCCTTGGCGGCGAGCGTCATGGCTTCGGCCGTCGCGGCGATATGCACACCGGCGAGCAACTGGTTGATCATCTTGACTTGCGAGCCGGGGCCGGGGCGATCGCCCAGCCGGAACACCTTGGCAGAGATGGCGTCGAGCACCGCGGATGCCCGGTCGAAGGCCTCGGGCGTGCCGGATGCCATGACGGTAATCTCGCCCGAAAGCGCGCGAACATGCCCTCCGGAAACGGGGGCATCGACAACGAGCATCCCCGATGATTCCAGCTTTTCGGCGATGGCCGTCGTGGCGCTCGGAGCCATGGTGGTGCAGAGCAGGAATACCGTCGCGGGCCGCGCGGTTTCGAGCGCACCGTTCTCACCGAAGAGGACGTCCTCGACCTGCTTGCTGTTGACGACATAGACAAGAATCACGTCGGCATCTTCCGCCGCGGAAGCGGGCGTCGTGCAGGGCGTGCCGCCGTTTTCGGCAAAGCGGGCGAGGACCTCGCTGCGAACATCGCAGCCGCGCACGGTAAAGCCCGCCTTGAGAAGGGAGAGGGCCGCGCCCCAACCCATGGATCCCAGGCCGATGACGGCGGCCTTTGTCGTGTGCTGCACGGTGTTACCTCGGTGATTTTAGCAATGTTATCGATACCGGTATCGGTAACAAGCCTCAATTCCCCACGAATTGTCAAGTGGCGGATGTTTGCCTTTTCGAGGAAACCTTCTATGAAGAAGAGCGGCCGCGTGCCGGTCGCCATGGTTCATCGAGGGTTGCTTGGGGATGCGCAAACCCACTCTGGAAGAAGTCGCGATCGAAGCGGGCGTCAGCAAGATGACGGCATCGCGCGCCCTGCGCGGCGCTGTGGACGTCTCCAGCGAGACGCGCGGCAGGGTCCTCGCGGCAGCGACGCGGATGAACTATGTCGGCAACCGGCTTGCGCTCTCGCTGTCCTCGCAACGCACCAATCTGGTCGCCGTCGTCGTTCCCAGCATGTCGAACATCGTCTTTCCCGAGGTGCTGGCCGGTATCTCCGCCGGTCTGGACGGTTCCGGGATGCAGGCCGTGTTCGGCATATCCGATTATGACGTGAACAAGGAGCGCGAGATCATCCGTGACATGCTCTCCTGGCAGCCTTGCGCGATCATCGTCACCGGTCTCGACCAGCCGGAGGAGACGGTGAGCCTGCTTCGCCATGCCGATATTCCGGTCATCCAGCTCATGGATCTCGACGGCGCGCCGATCGATTTCAATGTCGGGCTTTCCCACGGGGCGGCGGGCGAGGACATGGCTGAAGCGCTGATCGCGGCTGGGCGCAGCCGGTTCGGTTATGTCGGCAGTGCGCTGGCAAAGGATCAGCGCGCGGGCAAGCGCAAGGCTGGCTTCGAGCGGGTCCTGCGCGCCCATGGCCTGGGCTTCACGGAGCAACGGATCGATGATGCCTTTTCCTCGATTGCTCTCGGAAAGCAGCTGACAACGGCCATGCTTGCGGCCGTGCCGGATCTTGACTGCATCTATTACTCCAATGACGACATGGCGAGCGGCGGATTGTTCGCCTGCATGGAGCTGGGCGTCGCAGTTCCCCGGCAGGTCCTGATCGCCGGGTTCAACGGGCTGGATCTGATCAATTCCCTGCCGGCGCCGATCGCGACGTCCCGTTCGCCGCGACGCGCCATCGGCGAAATTGCCGCGCAGTTGGTCCGCCGCGCCGTCGCCGATGAAGGGGATGTCGGCGAGCGAACCATCAGGTTCAAGCCGACCATTACCGGAATCGGGGATTAGGCGCCGACATCCGCACCATGGAGCCATGATGCCCAGCGGCTACGGGAGGACAGAGCGGCGGTCCTGCGTTCGGCAACAAGACCTCGCGCAAATTTTTGGGTAGGCAAAATTCGGAAGCCTGCAGGGCGAGACTGCCATATGGATCGATGCTGCACTATGTAGCAAATGCCACGACATGCCGCGGGCGCACCCGCTTCCGCGATGCGCTGCCCGATCGGCCGGTAGGGGCAATCCTCGTCTTGCGTTCGTGTTGCCGGCTTAAGCTTTCTTGAGGCGAACCAGGATTGTTTTGGCGTTATCCGGCGCCCGCTCCACATCGACGATCCCGGACGACTTCACGAGATCGCTTAACCTCGGGAAGCCGTAGTTGCGTGCATCGAAGTCGGGCGCCTGCTTCGCCAGATGCCCTCCCACTTGAGCCAGATTGGCTCGACCGTCTTCGTCAGCAGTTGCGATAATCGCTTTGGTCAACATGTTTCGTGCCGCTTTATCCAATCCCACCTTTTTAGGCGTCGCCTTTACGGCGGCAGGTTTGGCCTGGACTGGGTTTTGGGCGGGGGCCGCTGCTTCCTCTACCTCTGCAGCCTGAGCATTGAGCACGTCGAAATAGACGAACTTGTCGCAGGCGGTGATGAAGGGGCGAGGGGTCTTCCGCTCGCCGAACCCATAGACGGTAACGCCCTGTTCTCGGATTCTCGCCGCCAGCCGCGCAAAATCGCTATCACTGGAGATAATACAGAATCCCGAGAAGCGGCCAGTATACAACAAGTCCATGGCGTCGATGATCATTGCGCCGTCGGTCGCGTTCTTTCCGGTCGTATAGGCGAATTGCTGAATTGGCTGGATTGAATGTTCGAGCAGGCATTCTTTCCAGCCCTTGAGGTTGGGGCCGGTCCAGTCACCGTAGATGCGTTTGACGCTAGCCGTTCCGTAGTTGGCAATCTCAGCCATGAGACCGACGACGATCTTTGGCGAAGCGTTGTCGCCATCAATCAGCAGCGCTAAGGTTCCGGAGTTTTCTGCCGCCATCTATCTCTCCCACGATGCCCGCCAGACTATATGTTGTGCGGCCTGTTGCAACTGCGATTATGTAAAACAGGACTTCGATAAGATCGACGAAAACGGAAATGCCACCTAGGCTACCGTCGCGAACCGTGTCTGTCCGGATGCGTTCGATCCCTCGGGCACCAGGCTTACGACGATCAGCGGCTTCGTCGCGCTGTGCGTGAACGCAGCGTGCGGTAACGTTGGCGCTCGTCGGGTTCCCGTAGCTCGCTCCATAGTGCCGGATCAATGCGGCATGTATGCGGTTCATCGGGTCCGATCGTCAACATTCCCTGCGGCTCGGCGTCGACAAAGTTCCCGAATAGCGCCGGCAATTACCAAATATGACCAAGTTGTCATTCCGTGCGCGCGGTACTAATCTCGATAGAAAAAAGGGATTGGGGAACTCATGTACGATAATTCGATCCTGCCGACGGAGATTGCCGTTTCGCTTGGCCTGATATGCAATATCGGTGCTCCGCTTCTGGCCTTTTGGGCGGCGGCGCGGCTACCTCGATTGCGTCTCTGGTTTCATGGGATGGCATTCGTCGTCATTCTCGCTTCGCCGCTCGTGGCCATGATGCTTGGCCTGCCTGAGCTGCTTCCCGAGGAAGAGGAAAGCGCGGAAGCCCGCTTTGCATTTTTACCGTTGGTCGTCGAAACCACGATCATCGCGCTGCTCTATTGCCTGGCCGGCGCGATGTTCCTGTCAAAGTCGATCCACTCGACTGTTGCCGACTGGCATCAGGGGAACCAGTTCTTGCGGGTGGCCGCCCGTTCGCGAGGACAGGGTTACGTCTCCAAGATGCCGAGATCGCGATAGCGTAAGGTCATTCGAAGTCAGGATGCGGGCCGGGGATCGGATTGCCCTTGAGCTTGCGGGCGGAATGTTCGGACTGTTGCACGATCCCAGTGCTGCGAAACTTCGACCGGTAGGCTGCCGGTGACAGTCCCATGGTCGCGCCGAAATGGTTGCGGAAGTTGGTCGCGGTCCCCAGGCCGACATTTGCCGCGATGATCGATATCGGCAGGGTGGTTTCTTCCAGGAGTTCCCGCGCTCTGGCAAGCCGCTCCTTCTGAAGCCATTCTCCCGGTGCTGCCCCTGTCGCTTCGCGGATGTGCCGATGCAGGCTGCGGACGCTCATGGAGGCTTCCTGCGCCATGCGTTGGATGGTCCATCGCTGGGCGAGGTTGCCCCGGATCATATCCAGCAACGCGGATAGCCGTGTCGTCGCATGTGGCGCGACTGGCCGTTCGATGAACTGTTTTTGGCCGCCCTCTCGGTGGGCGGCGACCACGAGACGCCGGGCCACGCTGTTGGCTGCCTTGGCGCCGAAATCCTTGCGCACGACATGAATGCAAAGATCGAGCCCGGCAGCACTGCCGGCCGATGTGAGTATGTCGTCTTCGTCGGTATAGAGGGAATGCGGTTCGACATCGATGTCCGGGTAAGTTGCGGCAAGCTTCCCGGCATGGTGCCAATGGGTCGTCGCGCGCCTGCCGGCGAGCAGGCCGGCTTCGGCCAGCACGAAGGCGCCGCCGCAGATCGATACCAGGCGTGTGCCGTTGGCATGCGCCTTTTGCAGCGCTTCGAGAAACAGCCTGGGCGCCTTGGCCTTTGGTCCGCGCCAGCCGGGGATGACCACCGTATCGGCCTGTTCGAACAGCTCGAGGCCGCCGTTGGGACTGACGAGGAGGCCGCCGGCACCCCGGATGGGTCCTGGCTCCACCCCTGCCGTCATGCAGCGATACCAGCCGGCACCCATTTCAGGCCGCGACAATCCGAACACCTCGAACGCGCATCCGAATTCGAACGTGCAAAGGTTGTTATAGGCGGCAATGACGACGAGCGGGTTGGTGTGTTTTGGCATGATCCTTGCGATAATGGCCATTTTGGCCACTGGCAAGAGCCATGCGCGCCTCGCTACTATCCGCCGCAGGATCATGCAGCGAAATGGCGGTGACGATATGAAACTGATCGGAATGTTGGACTCGCCCTTTGTCCGGCGGGTGGCGATATCATTGCGCGCGCTCGATATCGCATTCGAGCATGAGCCGCTTTCGGTCTTCAGCACGTTCGATGCGTTCGCCGATATCAATCCGGTCGTGAAAGCGCCGTCACTTGTGACGGACGACGGGACCGTATTGATGGAGTCGAGCCTGATACTTGAGCATGTCGAGCGGATATCGGCGCCGGAACGCAGTCTCCTGCCCGCCGATCCGTCGGCTCATGTGCGGTCGCTGCGAATTATCGGGCTTGCGCTCGCGGCGTGTGAAAAGACGGTTCAGATTGTCTATGAGCACAATCTCAGACCTTCGGAGAAGCAGCACCAGCCTTGGCTCGATCGGGTGCGGCGCCAGCTTGATGCCGCATATCGCCTGCTGGAAGTGGAAATGCCAGGGCCCGGTCGCTGGATCTTCGCAGAGCGCCCATTGCAAGCCGATATCACCGTCGCGGTTGCGTTTCGCTTCACACGGGAAATGCTCCCCGATGTCGTCAGTGCCGGAATCTATCCGCGCCTTGAAGCACTTTCGGCACGCGGCGAGGCAACTGAGGAGTTTCGCGCCTTTCCCTTCAGTTGATCAAAATGCGCTCGGCGCCGACCGTGAACAGATCCCTGGTTCCCGCGCGCAAACGGAGTCGGCCGTCGCATTCACACTGAGTTCAGGCGGCTCGACGTATCTCTCCCTTTGTCCACAAGACAGGAAATGGGGGTAGGGAATGTTTGAACGTTTGGTACGGGTTTCGCGTGTTGCGCTGATTGGACTGGCGGCTCTGCAGCTGATGACGTCGGTCGCTTCGGCACAATATTATGGTGGCGATGACGGCTACGCACCGCCGCCCTGGCAGCGCGATCAGGGACGGGATTGGCGAGGTCCGCCGCGCGGTTGGGATCGAGACCGAGACCGGGACTGGGATCGCGATCGGGGCTGCGGCCGGCGTGAGCTTATGCGGGCTGCCCGCGCGGAAGGCTTCCGGCGTATCGATTCTGTCGACAGCAACGGGCGGCGCATCGTCGTTCGTGGCTGGAATGACGGTGGCCCGGACCGCATGGTCTTCGCCAACCGGCGCGGCTGCCCGGTTATCGATTGATGCCCGATATGGCGTAAGCGGAAGCCGAGTGCGGATCGGCTCCCGCTTACCTTCACGACAGCGTATCCTTTCGACTGGCTGAAAGGGATGCGCTGCCGCTACTTTCTAGTTTTGTCGCGGCCCGTTCGTTTGTTTCCAGGCAAGGGCCAATTTCGTTTTCACAAGGGCGCAGCCGCCCGCATGTTCAGATTTCGCGCATGCCGCTTCCTGCGTATTTCGCAGGCGGTTTACCTCGTTGTGCGTCGCGCATTCCAGGAGGATGCAGGAGCTGTGATCCGGGCAGCCGAACAGCCTGCCTTGAAACCCACATAGCGGCGGTCGCCGAGCGTGAAACCTGCGAACTTCGCGCTGCCGGCAGACCCATTCCGATTGTCGGTTACACCGTTCGAAACTCTCCATCTGCCGTGCCTGGGATGGGCGTCGGATGGAACTCGATCGCCGCTTCCATATCGTGGCAAAACCGGAGACGCTGCCTGACCTTCAACGTTACTCGCTTTCTTCAGGTCTCGCCCGGCCGAGGCGCGGCTTGAAGTAGGCATGCTTCCAGCTATCGCAAAGAACTCATGCCGCCGGCGAGCCGCCTTCTTATTGGGCGGTAGCGCCGACGGCATGCTGTGAAGAGTTGCTGATGGCGTCGGTGCTCACCCCTGCGGAGCACCTACGCTTACGCGACACTACTTTTCGGCAACTCTCCCAGCGAGAGCCATGACATAATCATCTGCGATATCGGCGAGGGTCAGAGCGACTTCCGGCTCGTTCCAGCCGGCAGCAAGCACCATTTGCACGAAATCGCGAAAGGCGACCTCAAGGACTTCCTCGCGCTCGACTGCGCGGTAGGCATCGCTGGAGGGGTGCTGCGGCTTGCTGATCTGTATGGTCTGACGGGTCGATACCATTGCTATGTTCCCTAAAGCTTGCCCAGGCGGACGCAGGGTACATTTGCCACGCGCCGGGACTTTGGTGTCAAAACGACTATTCCCCTTCATTTTTAATGGGTTACGTGCCGTGTGTCGTTAGCCGTGCATCCGGAAACTTGCAGCAGCGTCCATTTTCGCCATCGCTGAAGTGCAATCGCGTGACCTTGTCCATGGAGCTGCTGAGGGGATAGGCCTTCGCCTCGCGCGAAGCGACCGCTTTGCGCTTGCGCGGATGCTGAAATCACCGTCTCTAGTGATAGTAGCCGAGAGTTTTCAGCCACTCTTCAAAGGAGTGGTTGCCGCCGGGCGATGTCGGCGAGGCAACTTGCCCAACGTAGCGCGGAATGGTGAGGTTTCTCGCCTCACGCGGGCTGTAGCCGAATTCCTTGCTGAACGCGCGACTGAAGTGTGCCGCCGAGGAAAATCCGACCGCAAAGGCGATATCGATGATCTGCTCCCGGTTGGCGGGGTCGCTGAGCGCGGCATGGGCCGACAAGAGACGGCGGCGCTGAATATAGTGATGTACGCCGCCATATTGCTCGAAAATCTGGTAAAGCCTGGTGCGGGATATGCCGAGTTCGCGGCATATCTGCTCCACCGTCAGCTCGCCCGAAGTGAGATTGCTTTCGACGAACCGCCGCACGCGTTCCGTTACCGCAAGGGCGCTGTGCTGTTCCACTCCCGTCGATTGCGCCGCGGACGTCGAAACGGACGCCACGATCATGTTGCGCACTGTCTGGACGACATGCGGTAGATCCGTAGCCGCAAAGCGCGAAAGATTGTCTTCGACACTATCGAGATATTCGATCAGCATGCTGGTGAAGACCCCGGAAAGGGCGATGTTGTTTTCGATTTCGACAGGGGTTGGAACATCGAACAGCAGTTCTCGCGGCAGGAACAGCGAGAGGCTCGTCGCCTCGGTCGAACGCCCCCGAAAAGGATGCCCGAGAGAGCGCAACTCCACCTTGCCCGGCTCGCCTTCGAGGACGTGTCCATCGACCTCCGTCCATGTTCGGCCGTCGCGCAGCACGGAAATATGCCAGTGATCGATGAGATTGGCTTTCACTTTCGCCTGCGAGCGCATGTAGCTGTGAGGGGGCGTATCTTGCTGGACGATCAGCATGCCGCCGAGATTCCAGGCAATATGATCGGCAGGGAAGCTGGCGTCCTGCGGGGTGTTGTCCGGCAGGCGGACATCGACCAGGGGCGCGACATAGGCCTGCCAGGCGGCAAATTGTGCCGCCGGCTCCAGGTCGCGCGTGGAAAACCGTAACGGCTGCAAGGCCGGGGGCTGCAATGCTTCGTCGGAAGCCGCTCGTTCCGGTCGTGGAAAGCGTCGCCGCTCCGAGGGCGAGGACTTCCTGTCCTTGCGCGGCGGCTGTTCGTTCGCCTCGATGACCGCAGATGCGGATTGTTCTTCGCGTCGCAAATCAGGCAATCCGGTCTCCTCGAATACCGCCAGGACAGAGCATCGCCGTCACATCTTAACCCACGATTTCGGCGGAAGGCCGTCCTCTGGTTCAACTGGATAAGGTCCCAAGCCTGTTTCGGGCTGTCTTCTCCAGCGAAACGGGATGTTGCAACTCTCGCCGTATCTCCGGCTCTTTGATGACGCCAACACTTTCATTTGCGGCGCTAATCCGAAAAGGCAAGTCTTGCGGGTCACCAACATCATATTCGCGCAGCAATTGCCCTAAAATATGGCAGCAGATCCGCGCTGACCCGTATCGTGCTGGGACATTTGCGTTCGTGGAGCGGGGCTCAGTCGAAACCTCGCGCGCGCAAACGGAACCCATAGAAGCTACGCGCTTTTGCAAAGGCGGTCTGAAACTATTCCGTTTTTGTTATGCCTTCCGGCTGTACGGCAGAGTAATGTCGCGCCGATCTTGATGAGGCATCGATGATGGACCAGAAGCGGCGCAGAACATGCGAACTTGGATTCGTACCCGGTCATTTCGAGCCCGGCTCCTTGAACGGGATTGCCGATATCGTCGCTCCGCGCGTCGGTCATGCGACTTGCCACGATCGCTCCGCCCGCATCGGGCAACGATCTCATCTTATTCGCCGTGGCCATAAGAGCCGAAAGTTTCAATGCCGCAACAGGCAAAGGCTCAACGGTCCGGCCCATCGGCCTGCCTTTGCAGGCGCATCGCCAATATCCGATTTCAGCCCCAATCATACGGAGTTTTCATGACTGCCGCGACGATCCGCACCGTCTATCTCAACGGTGCATTCCTGCCTGAGAATGAGGCGCATCTATCCATCTTCGACCGTGGTTTTCTCTTCGGGGACGGGATTTATGAGGTGACCGCAGTTCTTGACGGCAAGCTGATCGACAGCGCCCTGCACATGGCACGCCTGGAGCGCAGCGTGGGAGAGATCGGCGGCCGCTTGCCCATTACGACGGACGAGATCGTCGCGATCGAGAAGCGCCTGGTGGAAGAAAACCGGCTGACCGAAGGGCTTGTCTATCTCCAGTACACGCGCGGCGCCGAGGATCGCAACTTCCTCTATTCCGAGAACCTGCAGCCGACCCTGGTTCTCTTCACGCAGGCAAAGACGCTCGAACATGTCGCCGCCGTCGAAAAGGGCCTCAAGGTCAGGTCCATGCCGGATCAGCGCTGGGCGCGGCGCGACATCAAGTCCGTCTGCCTATTGTCGCAGGTGCTGGCGAAGCGTGCCGCCAAGGCGGAAGGTTTCGACGAGGCGTGGCTGGTGGAGAACGACGTGGTGACCGAGGGTGCGTCGTCCACGGCCTATATCGTCACGCGTGACGGACGCATCGTGACCCGCGCCAACAGCCAGGCGACCTTGCCCGGCTGCACGCGGCTTGCCGTTCTGGAGCTTGCGCGCGAAGAGGGGCTGGTGCTCGAAGAGCGGCCTTTCTCCGTCGAGGAGGCGCAAGCCGCCGCGGAAGCATGGCTGACGAGCGCTTCCAATTTCATCGTCTCCGTCACCAATGTCGATGGCACTGTCATCGGCGATGGCACGCCGGGTCCGATGTTCCGGCGCCTGCGCACACTCTACATGGAGAATGCCCGGCGCACCGCAATCTGAACCCGTTGCGACGGCCGATATCGATCGTCAGGGCTTGTCGAGCATCGACCAGATTCGCCCGACGATCGGGCGGCGATTCTCGCGCGAGCGATAGAGGCGGATTTCCACCTCGATATTCCACTCCGCATCCGCCGCGCGCGCGAGCCGGCCATCGGCAAGCTCCGTGGTGACGAGGCTTTCCGGAATCCAGGCGAGCCCGAAGCCGGCGGCGACCATTCCCTTCAAGCCGACCGACATGCTGCCGACATGCACGCGGTTTTCGGCGGGCAGGCGCTCGCCGAAGGCGCCGGCCACCAATTGCCCGAAGAAGGACGTCTTCTGGTAGCTGACATGCGAGAAGCCCGGCTCGATCCCATGAAGCGGCGTGCCGTCGGAGCCTGTTGCGCTGACCGGGATGATCGTTTCGCGGCCGAGCGTATGGTGTTCGAATTGTGGATCGAGCAGCATCGGCACATGCAGATGCTGGTAAGTGAGAAGAAAGTCGCTCTCCCCGTCGATCAGGGAGTTCAGGTTTTCTTCCATGCTGCCGGAATCGGGGCGCAGATGCGAGACGACCGGACCAATGCGGGCATTGAGCCGGCTGAGCCAATCCGGAAAGAAGGTGAAGGACAGAGTGTGCAGCGCCGTCAGGGTTACGGTGCGCGCATCCGTGCCGTCCTCATGCTGGAGATTGCGCCGTGCCTGATAGAGCGCCTGCAACGCCTGTTCCGCGACGGGTACGAAACGTTCGCCGGCGGCCGTCAGCCGCGACGGATAGGTCGCCCTATCGATCAGGCTCGCTCCGACCCATCCTTCCAGCTGCCGGATGCGCCGGCTGAAGGCGGATTGCGTCACATGGCGCTCATCGGCGGCCTTTGAAAAGTTCAGCGTGCGCGCCAGCGCCAGAAAATCTTCAAGCCATTTAACTTCCACTCGAAGCTCCCGAAAGAAACCGGCTGTCAAAACCGGCCTCTCCTTGGCCTGAATGAGCCGGGAATGCAATCAGCTTGCGGGGCAATATTCGATCATTCATGCGCGGCCGAGCACCAATTCCAGCCTTTCCGATCCTGGAAGATCGCGGCAGACGCGCTTGAAAACCATACGAAATCCCCATCTGCTCTTGTAGCAGCGATCCAATGGCAAGCCGACAAGGCTTGGCACGGCCCAGCCGCTATCGTATCGTCGCGAAAGTTTCTAGCAGCGCGTCCTGCGAGCGACTATTTCCGTTTTTGGCAGACCCTATGCGTGGTTTGCATTTGCCCATCCCGCCAAGCCTACCTACGCAGATATCAACTGCAGTTTTTGGAATGAAACATGACTGAATCCTCGATAATCCCCGTCTTTGACGGCCACAACGACGTGCTACTCCGGTTGCGTCGCGGCGGCCTGAATTCCGTCAATGCGTTCCTGAACGGCGAGTCCGCCGGGCATATCGATTTGCCCCGAGCCCGCCGTGGCGGCTTGGCCGGCGGGCTCTGCGCGATATTCATACCCTCGCCGGATCAGCCGCGAACCGACAACGCCGATTTCGTGGCGCCAGCTCAGCCCGATGCGCTGAACGAAACCCTGGCCATGGCCCGTCTTCTCTTCGCGATCGAGGCCCGCTCCGAGGGAGCGGTTAAGGTTTGTCGCTCGGCCGCGGACATCAGGCGGTCGATCTCCGAGGGCCAATTCGCGGCGGTGTTCCACATCGAGGGCGCGGAAGCGGTGGCGGCGGATCTCGATGCTCTTTACGTCCTGCATCAGGCCGGCCTGCGCTCGCTTGGACCCGTCTGGAGCCGCCCGAACGTCTTTGCCTATGGCGTGCCTTTCCGTTTTCCGTCGCCGCCGGATATCGGCCCCGGCCTGACCGATGCCGGCAAGGATCTGATCCGCGCCTGCAACGAACTCAGGATCATGATCGACTTGTCGCACATGAACGAGCAGGGCTTTTGGGATATCGCGAAATTGTCGAATGCGCCGCTGGTTGCCTCGCATTCCAACACATATGCGCTCAGCCCGCATAGCCGCAATCTGACCGACAGGCAGCTCGACGCGATCCGCGATACCGGCGGTCTAGTCGGCATCAATTTCGGCGTGCTCTTCCTGCGTGACGACGGCGTGAGGAATGCGGATACGCCGCTCGAGGTGCTCGTCCGGCACGCCGCCTATATCGCAGAGCGGATCGGTATCGAGCATGTGGCGCTCGGTTCCGATTTCGATGGCACGACCATTCCGGCATCGCTTGGCGACGCGAGCGGCCTGCCGAAGCTGATCGACGCCCTGCGGGCGCACGGCTTCGACGACCAGGCGCTCGTAAAGATCGCCCACCAGAACTGGGTTCGTGTCCTCGAACAGACATGGGGCGGCTGAGGCAGCCTCTTTTTGCTGGAGGCAGTGCCAGCGATGCCTTCGTCTAGCGCTCGATGAGATTGAGCGTTAGCGGATGCATCGGCCGCAATGTGACCTTCATGACCGGCTTGGGCGAGGGCTCGTTCGAGCTGGTCACGCGGAAGGTCTGCAGCAGGACGGCGAGGATCGCGACCGCCTCCATTATCGCAAAGGCATTGCCGATGCAGACGCGCGGCCCGGCGCCGAAGGGCATGAAGGCATAGCGATGGCGATTGCGCGCCGTTTCCGGCTCGAAGCGGTCGGGATCGAAGAGCTGCGGCTCTTCCCACAGGTCCGCATGGCGATGCACGGCGTAGATCGGCACATAGATGATGGTGCCGGCCGGAATGGTATGCGCGCCGATGGTGAATTCGCGCACCACCGCGCGCGAGATGATCGGCGCCGGCGGATAAAGCCGCATGGCCTCGGAAAAGACCTGCCTGGCATAGGTGAGCCTGGCGACATGCTCGCCAAGAAGAGGGCCTCCGCCCGTCACCGTGGTGATCTCTTCGAAGAGTCTCGCCTGGCAGTCGGGATGGCGGGCGAGCAGATGGAAGGTCCAGGCAAGACCGAGCGCCGTCGTTTCATGTCCGGCGGTGATGAAGGTCATGAGATTGTCGATGACCTCCTCGTCATTCATTTGGCGGCCGGTTTCAGGGTCGGCGGCGCCGAGGAGCATGGAGACCAGATCGCTCCTTTCCTCGCCGCTCCGCCGCCGCTCGGCAATCACGGCCCCGAGAGTTGCCCGCAGGAAGGCAACGGCCGATCGTGCCTTTTCCTTGCCGGGATGAGGCATCCACTCCGGTAGGCCGAGCAGCCCGAGCGCGAATTTCCAGCCGGTCGGCTTGAGGTAGTTGGTGATATTGCGCTCGACCTTGTCGACATCGATGCCATCGCCGCCCGACATCATCGTCTCGACGATAATATCGAAGGTCGTGCGCATCATCTCCGGGCATAGGTCGATGGGGCCGTTCTTGTCGGCGAGCCAGAGATCGCGCCTGCGCCCGGCAGCTGCGATCATCGCCGGCTGCAGCTCCAAAAGCTTTTCGTGGCGAAAGGCGCCGGCCACCGACTGGCGCTGCCATTTCCAGTGCGCGCCATCCGAGGTCAGGATACCGTTTCCGAGCGCAGGCCCCAGAACACGACGGACATCCTCACCCTTGCCGAGCGCATCGGAATTGCGGACCAGCGCCTGATAGATGAGTTCGGGGTCGGTGAGATAGACCCTAAGCTTTCCCCCGACTTTGGTGAAGACGACAGGCTCGGTGAAGACTTCCGGCGGCAGCGCATCGAGCGGATTGCGGATCAGCGAAAGCAGGACATGCGGCATCGAGCGCGGGGTGAGGGGAAACGTCGTCTGCGAGAGATCGGCAGCGTTCACGCTTGCATTCATCCTTCTATCTCCTTGTTCGCCCCGGCGGATGCCTGTAGATCAGGATTAAGGTATTTGCCTTACAAAGAATAAGGTGGATACCTTAGGGCTTCAAGTGGGGAAAGAGCATGCCGGCAAACAAAGGCAAAAAGACAGGGGTTGCGGCCGGGTCCGATACGCGCGAACGGATCCTCGCCTCGACCTTGTCGCTCTTCAACCACAAGGGCCCGGAGGCGGTGACGACGGCGGAAATCGCAAAGTCCGTGCACATCAACCAGGGCAATCTCTACTATCATTTCCGCACCAAGGAATCGCTGGTGCTGGCCCTGTTTTCGCGCTTCGAGGCCGATGCGCTGGCGCTGGTCAAGCAGGCGGATGCCGTCGCGGGCGCGGATTCGAAAGCCTATGCCGGCTTTCTGCGTAAATGGTTCTCCCTCGTCTGGACCCACCGCTTCCTGTTTCGCGACATTCCGGGCCTGCTGGCAATCGCCCCCGGCTTGCGAACGCCGATCCTGATGGTCAGCGCCGGTATGCGCCTGTCCGTCGATGTCATCTTTCAGCGAATGGAGGATGCCGGCCTGATCCGTGTCGCGGCGGACGAGCGCAAGCCGCTGATGACCAATATGTGGATCGTTTCGACCTACTTCGCCGTCTATCTCGGCCTTCAGGAAGGGGTGCGCGACCTGACGCCCCGGCATGTGCATTGGGGGCTCGGCCAGGTCGCGAGCCTGTTGCGCCCCTATCTTTCGGCCGAGGCGAAGGCGGATCTGGAGGCGATGCTGGCGGAGCCCTTTGCCTGAGGTCTACCCGACCCGTCGAGAAGCGCTCGTGGTTTCGCCAAGGTTGCGATAGCCGCTCGCCGGATGCGGCGCGGCAAGCCTCGGGCCGCTGCCGCCAAGCTTTTCCCGCAGCGTGCCTGTGCGATACTCGGTCTTGTAGACGCCGCGCTTCTGCAATTCCGGCACCAGGAGATCGACGGCATCCTCGAAGCTTTCGGGCGTCACGGCATAGGCCAGATTGAAGCCGTCGACATCCGTATCCTCGATCCATTCCTGCATGAGATCGGCGACGGTCTGCGGCGAGCCGACGAAGACCGGGCCGAAGCCGCCGATGCCGACCCAATCGGCCATTTCGCGCACGGTCCATTCCTTGCCCGGGTCGATCGTGGTGAAGGTCTCGACGGCGGATTGCACCGCGTTGGTGTAGCGGTGCCGAAGCACCTCGTCGGGGGAGAACTGGCCGAAATCGATGCCCGTCCAGCCGGAGATCAGCGTCTGCGCCCCTTCGAGGGAAACATATTGGCGGTATTCGTTGAACTTGCGCTGTGCCTCGGCGTCGGTCTCGCCGAGGATAACGGTCTGGAGGTTGAAGGACAGGATTTCGCGGGGATTGCGGCCGACACGCTCGGCCGCCTCGCGAACGTTGGCGACATAGCGCTTCAGCACTGCCTTGGAGGGGGCGGCGACGAAGATGCATTCGGCATGCGCGCCGGCGAAATCCTTGCCGCGGCTCGATGCTCCCGCCTGATAGAGCACGGGTGTTCGCTGCGGCGACGGCTCGCTGAGATGAATGCCGGGGACATTGAAATGCGTGCCGGAATGGCGGATCGGATGCACCTTCTCCGGCCGCGTGAAAATACCCCTTTCGCGATCGCGGATGACGGCGTCGTCTTCCCAGCTGCCTTCCCAGAGCTTGTAGCAGACTTCGAGATATTCCTCCGCCAACGCATAGCGGTCGTCATGCTGCGTCTGGCCAGTCTGGCCGATGTTCAGGGCGCCGCTGTTCAGATAGGAGGTGACGATGTTCCAGCCGACACGGCCCTTCGTCAGGTGATCGAGGGTCGAAATGCGCCGGGCGAACGTATAGGGATGCTCGAAGGATAGCGACGCGGTCAACCCGAAGCCGAGATGCTCGGTCTCGTAGGCCATGGTCGGAATGAGTTGCAGCGGATCGTTGACCGGCACCTGCGCCGAATGGCGCAGGGCCGCATCGACATTGCCGTTCAGCACATCATAGACTCCGAGCACGTCTGCGATGAACAGGCCGTCGAATTTGCCGCGCTCCAGCGTCTTTGCCAGATGGACCCAATAATCGAGGTCCTTGTAGGTCCAGGATTTGTCGCGCGGATGGCGCCAGAGGCCCGGTGACTGGTGTCCGACGCAATTCATGTCGAAGGCGTTGAGCCTGATTTCGCGTGTCATATTGCTGTTCCTGCGATTGTATCGTTCGGCCGGCGCTCAGGCGCCGACGGCTTTCTTGTTGACGAAGCTGAAGGCGAGCACGGCGAAGATCAGGAGGCCGGTGCCGACCTGCTGCCAGTAGAAGTTCAGGCCCGTCAGCAGCAGGCCGTTGGCGACGATGCTCAGAAGCAGGACGCCGAGCACCGTGCCGGCCACGTTCGGCCGGCCCAGCGGCGAAAAGGTCGTGCCGATGAAGGTGGCGCCGATGGCGTTGAGCATGAAGCCGTTGCCGGAGGAGGGGATATAGACCGTGACCGTCGCCGTCAGTATCAGCCCGGCAAAGGCGGCAATCGTGCTGGCGAGAACGAAAGTCACGGCTACATGCTTTGCCAGGCCGATCCCCGAATAGCGCACCGTGCGCGGCTGGATGCCGATGGCAAGCACGACGCGGCCGAAACGCATGCGCGCGAACAAAAGGGCCGTGCCCGCGATGATAATGGCGGCGATCAGAAGCGGCACGGGGATGTTGCCGAGCGTTCCATGCCCGATAAAGCGAAAAGCCTCCGGTACGCCCGATGGCGGCAGATAGACCGGGTTGCCGCCATCCGTCAGCAGCTGTTGTATGCTGCGGCCGATGAACAGCGTTCCGAGCGTTGCCAGGAATGGCGATACGCCGATCGCCGAAATCAGCACCGCATTGAATGCGCCGACCAAAGCGCCCGCGCCAAGGCCCGCGAGAGCGGCAAGCGGCACGGGCAGGCCAGCCAGTATGCCGGAGACGAAGGCGAAACTCGCAAAGTCGACGGCCGTCCCGACCGAAAGGTCGATACCGCCGGCAGCGACGGCAAAGGTCATGGCAATCGAGACGATGGCGAGCAACGTGAAGTTGTTGACGAGAATGCTTTGCAGGTTGCCGACGCTGAGGAATGTCGGCGCGACCGCCGAAAACAGTGAAAAGACGGCGATGAGGGCGACGATGAGCCCGTAGCGTGCGACACTCGCCAGCGGCCGTCCCGATGCAATGGACGCGGACATGGTCAGATCTCCCGTTTGCGCAGCAGGGTGGTTGCCGACACCACGATCAGGATCAGCAGGCCCTGAACGCCGCTGACCAGCGTGCTGGGCAGGTTGAGCAGCTGGAAGCCGTTGATGAGGAAGCCGACGAATAGCGTCGAGATCAGCGTGCCGCCGATCGTTGGAACCAGACGGCGCGAAAAGACCGAGCCGAGCAGGGCGGTGACGACCACCGGAAGCAGCATCTCGCCGGAGCCGGTGGTGCTGCCGCTGAGATAGGCGACCGACAAAATGCCGGCGATCCCGCCACAAAGGCCGCTGGCGACGAAGGCGCCCGCAACCAGGCTCCTCAACGGCAATCCGGCGGCGCGGGCTGCCTCGGGAAACTCGCCGACGGCATAGAGCCTCAGACCGAGCGGGGTGAATTGCACGACAGCCGCGACGATGACGGTGAAGCCGATCAGCACGTAGGCAAGGATGGGGATGCCAAAGCCGTCCGAAGAGGAAAGAACGGTCAGCAGGTCGGTCGAGGCGGGCAGCACCGTGTTCTGCGTCAGGACCAGTTCCAGCCCGGCGACGACGTTCATCACGGCAAGCGTCGCCAGCAACGGCACGATGCCGGCAAAAACGATCGCCGAGGCATTGACGGCGCCGATTGCCAGCCCGGTGACGAGCGCGCCGGCTATGGCGACCGCATCGCCGAAGCCGAGCTGGATAAGGGTTGCATAGACGGCGGCGCTCAGGCCCATATTGGCCGCAAGCGAGAGGTCTATGCCTCCGGTGACGACATTGGAGCCGCCGGCGATCAGGACGATCGTCAGGCCGATGGCGAGCACGCCCGAAATAGCTGATTGCCCCAGCACATTGCCGATATTGCCGACCGTCAGGAAGTAGGGCGCAGTCAGCGCGAAAATCACCAGGATCGCGACAAAGGCAAGCAGCGAACCGAACCGCAGGGCCGTAGCCGCAAGCTTTCCACCGGCGGGCAACGCCTGTGCCGCGGGATTGTCGGGGAGGGAGGCAAACTGGACATCAGCCGACATGGCGCAATCCTTCCGAAGCACCGGTGGATGCCGACAGAACTTCGTCCGTTGTGGTTTGTGAGGAAATCAATTCGCGGGTGACGCGGCCGCGGAACAGGACCAGAATCCTGTCCGTGATGCCCACCAATTCCGGTAGGTCCGAAGACAGCACGATCACGCCGGCGCCGCGTGCGGCAAGCTCGCCGATCAGCGAATAGATCTCGACTTTCGAACCGATATCGACGCCGACCGTCGGCTCGTCCAGCAGATAGATCTCCGATCGGCGGCTCAGCCATTTGGCAATCGCCACTTTCTGCTGGTTGCCGCCCGAGAGCGTGCGCACCAGCGCTTCGCGACCGGAAGTCTTGATCTGCAGCCGCCTGATCAGCTCGTCGGTATCGTCGCTCTCCCGTTTGCGGTCGAGAAAGCCGAAGCGCGTATAGCGGCCAAGGCTCGACAATGTGATGTTCTCGCGGACGCTGAGATCCAGCCCCACGCCATGGCCGCGCCGGTCCTCCGGCACCAGTGCGATCTGGCGATCGACGGCTTCGACCGGGTTGCACGGCTTCAGGCCGCGCGTGTCGATATCGATCGTCCCGGATGTTGTCGTCTGCAGTCCGAACAGGGTGCGCACGAGATCTTTCGCCCCGGAGCCGAGCAATCCGGTAATGCCGAGGATTTCGCCGCGCCGCAGCGAGAAGCTGACATCATGGAAACGGCCCGTTGCCGAGAGATTGCGAACCTTGAGGATTTCCCCGCACAGTTCCACTTTCCGCTTGGGAAACATGTCTGCGATATCGCGCTCGACCATCAGGCTCGCGATCCGTCCGGCGGATATCTCGTTTTCAGTCAGGGAAGCAACGTCGACACCATTGCGCAACACGGTAACATCGTCGCACAACGCCTCGATTTCGTTGAGATAATGCGAGACGTAGACGATGGTCACGCCTTCGCTGCGCAGACGGCGGATGAGACGGAACAAGATCTCCGCTTCCTGCCGCACCAGCGCCGCCGTCGGCTCGTCGAAGACGAGGATCTTCGGCTTGTGCAGCAGAGCGCGGGTGATCTGGACGATCTGCCGTTCCGCTGTCGAAAGCTCGCCGATGAGGGCATTCTTCGGCAGATCCACGCCGAAATAATTGGCAAGGAGTTCGCTGGCGCGGCGTTGCATGGCGCTGCGGTCGAGGAAGGGCGTTTTGCCGAGGCGAATTTCCCGGCCGAGAAAGAGGGACTCTCCGACGGTGAATGTCGGAACGAGCAGCCGATCCTGATGGATGAAGTGAATGCCGAGATCTTCGCACAGATGCGGCGTCAGGCGATCGTGGGCCCGCCCTTCGATCTCGATGCTGCCCTCGTCCGGAGTGTGCAGACCTGCCAGAAGCTTGATCAGCGTCGATTTGCCGGCGCCGTTTTGCCCGACAAGCCCGTGGACGGTGCCAGGCCTGATGGCAAGAGAGGCTCCGGCGAGCGCCGTTGCGCCGCCGAAGCGCTTGACGATGCCATCGAAACGCAGGATATGCGGCGCACTCTCCGCCGTATTCGCCTGCTCTGGTGCGGTCATGAAAATGCCCTTCGCATGAGGGGCGATGCGGAGCATCCGCATCGCCTGTTTGCAGATCAGCCGATGCCGAGCTTCTTGATCACGTCAGAGACGTTGCTCTTGTTCGCCAGAAGGGCAGGGACATAGGTTTCGCGCGGCAGCGTCTGTCCTGAAAGCAGCTTGGCGACATTGCGGATGGCGGTGCGGCCGATTTCGGCCGGCTGCTGGGCCGCATCGGCACCTGCCGGTGAATTGGGATCGGCGATGAGCTGCAGAACTTCCGGGCTGCCATCGACGCCGTAGGTGCGGATTTCGGTGCGGCCGGCGGCGGCGAGGGCCTGCGTGGCGCCGAGCTGCGGAATGTCCCAGGCGGACCAGATCGCCTTGATCGACCCCTTCTCCGGATACTTGTTGAGGATCGCGGTGATCTGGGCAAAGGCGTCCTGGACCGTGTTCGGAATGACATCCCGAAGCTCCGGCTGGATGATCTTCACCTTCGGGAAGTATTTGACGACGTTGACGAGCTGATCGTAGCGGATCGCGCAGGGCGTCACGCCATAGAAGCCGTTGAAGACGACGATATTGCCTTCGCCGCCGATGTCGGAGACGAGCTGCAGCGCCAGGTCCTTGCCGATGCCCCAATTGTCCGACGTGGTGTTGTTGACCGAGTTGGTCGAGCCGACGTCGACGGTCAAAACGGGAATGCCGGCATCACGCGCCTTTTTCAGCCAGGGATCGATGACGCTCAGCGTGCCGAGAATCTGGACGATGGCGTCCGGCTTCTGCGCGATCAGCGTCTGCAGCTGCGACACCAGCTTGCCGTCGTTGCGGCCGGCATCGACGGCGATCGGCGTGCCGCCCAGCCGCTTCACCTCTTCGATCTGCGCATTGTAGGCCTGAAGGTCGAAATAGTGATCCGTTCCGGTCGCGCTGATCGCAACGCGCTTGCCTTTCAACGACAGGGCGTCGTCGGCAGCCGCGGCGGTCTTCGACAGAAGGCTCGAAGCGGCGAGCGCGGTCCCGGCAGCGGCGGTCAGCTTCAGAATATCCCGGCGTCCAAGTCCGGTCGTTTTCTCATTGGTCATGAAAGTACCTTTCCAGCAATCCAAAAAATGCCAATAGATTACAAAATAGATAGATTTAAATAATTACGGAGAAACGTTTTTCCAAAACCGGCGCGCATGTGGAAATTTCCATGATGCCATCTCGATATCAGGCATGTCGGGTTTTTGGGGCCATAGAGGCCGGTCGTGTTCAATCGGTGCTCGCGGAATCCGGGCGGGTATCGGGATTGTGCGTCGAACAGGGGGCCATTCGCGAGGCATGTCCTTGCCGCCATCTATTCGGCCGGCGAACAAAGAATCTCCGAAGGCCGGCAAAATCGAATGATTAAATCTACTAAAAACATAGAGTTTATATCTAATAATTGTATGCGTCGCAGGTCATCGTTCCGTCAGACGACGCTTCCGATTGATCGTGAGGATCGCGACGATGAAATTTATCACACGGCTTGCCTTGTCGGCCGTTGCCCCTCTTCTTGTTACACAGGCTGCGCTGGCCGATGGCGTGAGCGGCGCGCCTGCTCCCTTCGACAAGGGTGGCGTGAAGGTTGCTCTCATCAGCTATATCTCCGCCGGCGACTTCTTCCAGGCCTATCAGGCCGGCGCCGAAGCGCAGGCCAAGGCGCTTGCCATCGATCTCCGCGTCTTCCCGGGTCGCCAGGACGCTGCCGCCCAGCGCGAGCAGATCCTCCAGGCGATCAATCTCGGCGTCTCGGCCATCGTCATCGACCACGGCCTGCCGGAATCGCTTGGCGATGTCGTCCAGCAGGCGCTCGACAAGGGCATCAAGGTCGTCGCTTTCGACGTCAATCTCAACAATCCGAAGATTCCGCAGGTCGAACAGAGCGATCACGAGCTTGCCGATCTCGCCCTGAAGCAGGTCGTCAAGGAGAATGGCGACAGCTTCAAGGCAGGCTATGTGTATGTCGCCGGCTTTGCGCCGCTCGACCGCCGCAACGAGGTCTGGGACAGCTTCAAGAAGCAGAATGCCGGGGTCGTCGAGAAGGCCCGCTTCGGCAATGTCAGCGATACCACGGCGACGTCGACGGCCGACCAGGCAAAGGCGGCGCTGACAGCCAATCCCGATATCACCGTCGTCTTCGCTCCCTATGACGAATTCGCCCGCGGCGTGAAGCTCGCCGCCACCGACCTCGGCATCGCCAACAAGCTGAAGATCTATTCGGCTGATGTGTCGACGGCCGACATTCAGGAAATCACCGAGCCGGGCAGCCCTTGGGTCGCGACGGTTGCGACCAATCCGGCCGTCGTCGGCGCCGTGTCCATCCGTGCCGCCGCGCTGCAGGTGGCAGGGCAGGAGGTGCCGCACCAGATCACGGTCAAGCCGACGCTGCTGACGCAGGACGGGCTTCGCGCCGCCGGCGTCAAGACGATCGAGGAACTGGCGCAGAAAATCCCGGCCTTCAGCACGAGCGATGCGGTGACCGCCAGCTGGATTCCGGACAAGCTTTTCTAGGCAGCCGACCTCGATCCGCCGGCGGGATCTCTTGATCCCGCCGGATTACGTCCATGAACCGGAGTTCACATCATGAGCCAGTCCAACGTCGTCTTCGCCAGCAACAGAAACGCCACGCGGGAAGACCTCTTTGCCAGAGCGGAAGAGATTGCCGCGGATCTTTCCAAGCGCGCCGCGGAGCTCGATCGTGAAGGTCGGCCGCCGCTCGGCGAAATCGTCAAGTTAAAGAATGCGGGATTGCTGAACGCCCTGCATGCGTCGCAGATCGGCGGCGGTGGTCTCGATTGGGTGGATGGCTTGCGGCTGGTTCGCATCCTCGCGCGCGGAGAAAGCTCCATCGGACAGCTTCTCGGCTATCATTACGTCAACAGCCAATATGTCTATTGGGCCTTCGACGAGGGGCGTGCGCAGGAACTCGGCGGCAAGACCGTTGCCAACAGCCTTTACTGGGGTGCCGCCGTCAATCCCCGCGATCCCGGCCTCGTGCTGACGCGCCGCGGCAATGGCTATGTGCTGAACGGCCGCAAATCTTTCTCCACGGCCGCCCATGTTTCCGATTACATCAACGCCAATGCGGCGCTCGACGACAAGATCGTGGGCTTTGCCGTCCCAACCAACCGCGCGGGCTACAAGGCCAATGACGACTGGGACAATTTCGGCCAGCGCGTGTCCGACAGCGGCAGCGTCGAGTTCCACGATTTTCCTGTCTATGAAGAGGATCTGGACAGGGCGGCATCGACCGGCGGCGAGGCACCGGTTCTTGCCACGTTCAACACGCCGCTCATTCAGCTGGTCTTCGTGAACTTCTATCTCGGTACGGCCGAAGGAGCGCTGCGCGAGGCTCTCGATTATGTCCGCACCACGACGCGCCCCTGGGTAACCTCCGGCGTCGAGCGCGCATCGGACGATCCGTATATTCTGGAGCGTGTCGGCGAATTCACCGCCGCTCTGAAGGCGTCGGCTGCGCTAGCCGACAATGCTGCAGCAGCGGTCCAGAAGGCCCTTGCGAAAGGGCACAAGGCGACGGCGCGTGAACGCGGAGAAGCGGCGGCTGAAGCCTATGCGGCAAAGGTCAATGCTACGCACACGTCCCTGGACATAACATCACGCGTCTTCGAGCTCACCGGAGCGCGCTCGACCGCTGAGAAATATCGCTTCGATCGCTTCTGGCGCAATGTGCGGACTCATACCCTGCACGACCCGGTCTTCTATAAAGCCAAGGAGGTCGGGGAGTTCGTTCTGAACGACCGGATTCCCGAGATCAGCCTCTATAGCTGATCTGATATCGCCGGCCATGCAAAAGCCCCGTTGCCGGACATCGGCAACGGGGCTTTTGTTTGAGCTTTTATCAGAGCGCGCCGTTCTTCGGCGGAAGGACGTCATTGAGGTGGTAGTTGCCGACGACGTGATATTTCCAGCGAACCGGGTCGTGGAGCGTATGCGTGCGGGCGTTGCGCCAGTGACGGTCGAGATTGAGGTCGAGCTTGACCGATGCCGTTCCGGCAAGTTCGAACAGCGTATTCGTTGCCTCGATGGCAATTTCCGTCGTCAATACCTTGGCCGCCGCAACGGCGAGGGTTGCCTCGACCACTCTTTTTTCGGTGGTCTCGACCTGCGCGGCATCGACCTTGCGGCCGGCGCGCTCGATGGTCGCGGCGGCTGCTTCCAGCCGGATGGCGATCTGGCCGATCCTGGCGATTGTCAGTGGGTCGTCGCTGGCCCGCTCGACGCCGCTATCCATCCAGGGGCGGGATCTGGTCTTCACGAAATCAAGCGTCTCGGCGAAGGCGGCCCTGGCGATACCGAGATCGATGCCGGCATGGATGATCTGGCCGACGGAGCCGATGGTCGTCGGCCGCTCGAACCCCTTGTGATGGAGGACGACATGATCGGCATTCACATAGACATTGTTGAGGACGGTGGTGCCGCTGCCTGTCGTGCGCTGCCCGAAGCCATCCCAATCATCGATGATTTCGACGCCCTCGGTGCCTTTCGGAACGAAGGCCATGACGAGCTTGTCGGCTTCATCCAGCGCGAATACCGTTATCCAATCGGCGAAAAGAACGCCTGTCGAATAGAACTTGCGGCCATTGATGCGATAGCCCGGGCCGTCGCGGACAATACGGGTATTGTAGTGCCCGACCGTCTTCGTGCCCCTCTCCGACAGGGCATTGCCGAAGCGGTCGCCGGCCAATGCGCGGCTGAAGAAGTAGCGCTTCTGGTCTTCGGAACCGTCGATGCGCAAGGCCTCGAGGATATAGAAATGATTCTGCGGGATCTGCCCGATCGAGCCGTCCGCCTGGGCGAGGGTCGCCGTGATCTCGGCCAGAGTTGCATTCGAGACATCCAGGCCGCCATATTCTTCCGGAACGGTGATCGCCAACAATCCGGATTGCGACAGGGCATCCATCTCGGCGAAGGGAAGCAGCCGCTCGCCGTCACGTTCCGAGGCGGTGGCGGCGAAGAGCTTGGCAAGCTCCTGTGCCACGGCCAATGCATGTTGCTCGCTCTCAAGCAACGTGGCTTCGGGGTGCTTGGAGGTGAGATGATGCAGTTGCGCGTTCATAGGCGGACTCCGATTTCATTCGGCGCCACGATGCAGCATTCAAAGCCGGGCTTCGAGAAAAGGCATTTCGTTTTTGCGGACGCGGTCGCTTCTTCGTTTCTTTATCTATAGAATTGCTGGTTAATTACTGCCTGTTGTCGCGCTTCTATTTCTGACGCCTGTGATGTCGGCCCCTATGGGCGGCTGCTTCGCCAGTCCTGAAAGCGCGCATGCGCCAGGGCAAGCGAAGCGACCATGGGCGTGAGCGCGTGAAAGGGCAGCGGGCGGCTGAATTGGAGCGGGATCGGCAGGGATTCCGCCGTTTCGCCGAGCGCCAGCCTCGCAAGCGTCCGGCCGAGCTGCGCCGTCATGGCGATGCCGCGGCCGTTGCAGCCGATGCCCCCGAAAAAGCCCTCGCCGAAGCGGTAGAGGCGCGGCAGGAAATCCGGCGTCATGATGGCGGTGCCGGTCCAGACGATCTCGATGCCCGGATGGCGCGGCAGGCGAAGCTCGGAGACGAGCCGGTCGACGACCGCGTGGCCGACGCGCTCGAAGGCGCCGATCGGATTGATCGCCATGCCGCCGCTGATCAGCCTGTTGTCGCGATCGAGCCGGTAGGTGAAAAGGTTGGAACGCGTATCGCCGACGGGGCGGCGGTTCGGTGCGATGCGCGCAACGGTCTCGGTGTCGATCGGCTTGGTCGCTACCTGATAGACCTTGAGCGGCACGCCGGTTCGCCCCATGCGCGAGGCTATGCCGTCGGTAAAGGCATTGGTGGCGAGAATGACCGCCTCTGCTTCGATCTCATGATCCGCGAAACCGATGCGCCAGGTTTCGCCGTCTCGCTCGACGCTTTCAACCCTGCTGTTCTCGCGGATCACGCCGCCACGCCGCGTTACCGCGCGCGCAAGTCCGTAGAGATAGTTCAACGGATGGATGGTGCCGCCGGAACGGTCGATCAATCCTCCGGAATAGATGTCCATGCCCGTTTCGTTGCGGATGGCGCGCGCGTCGAGAAAGTCGACGGGACGGCCGAGCTCCGTCCAATCCTTTGCCCGCCGGCGCAGGATCTGCGCCATGTCGTCGCCATAGGCTGGCTGGAGCCAGCCGGTCTGCGCGGCGTCGCAGGCGATCTGTTCCTCTGCGATGATCGCGAAAACCTGGTCGGCACCGGAGCCAACAAGAGACAGCAGCGCATCCGCCTCGGCGCGCGGCAGCTTCTGGCGCACCGTGGCCGGATCGGCCTTGGCGAAATTCGGGACGACGAAGCCGGCATTCATGCCGCTCGCACCGGCCCCCAATTGTCCGGCCTCGAGAACGGTGACCGAGCGGCCGGCACGGGCAAGATGAAGGGCCGCGGTCAGACCGGTGAAACCGGCGCCGATCACGACGACGTCGCAACGCGACGGAGCCTCGCTTGAAAGCTCGGGAGCACGGCTGGCCGTCAGTGTCCACAAGGTCGGATTGATGGGGCGAGCAACGTGGCTGGGCATCAGCGGAGGATCTCTCAATAACTATGCCAGGGAGCGGTCTCAACCGGTCAGCCGCTGAAGGGATTGCGCAGGGATTTTCTTTGCACGAGGCGCTCCGACCGGAGCGCCTCGTTCTCCTGAATGGATTGGTGGCCTACTTGATCTTGTCCTTGAGGGCCGAGACGTCTTCCATCGACAATTCGCCATCGGTCGCGACCTTGCCGTCGGCGATCTTCCAAAGGCGGAAGGGGCCGGTGATGTCGCCATACTGATCGAAGGAGACCGGTCCGATGACGCCTTCGTAGCGGATCGGCTTGCCTTCCTTGATCAGGCCGAGGGCCTTGGCGAATTCCTCCTTGCCGGCGTAGATCGGCGTGCCATTCGGATCGACGACCTTGAACATGGCGTCCTTCAGCTTCGATGTGTCGTCGCCGGCGATCGCAAGCGCGAGGCCGACGATCGCGCCGGCATCATAGGCGCGGTCGGCAGCCGGATTGGAGGGCTCGATGCCCGAGAAATCCTTGTAGTTCTTGTTGAAGTAATCGGTCGACGGCGTCGGCGTGGTGCCCGACGAGGTGCCGTAGGCGTCTTTCAGATAGTCGGCCCCGACGGAATCGATGAAGTCCGGGCTGTTCATGCCGTCGTTGAGCAGGAATTTCTGCGGGCCGCCCTGCGAGATCCAGGTGCGGGCGATGGTTGCGCCGTCGACCGGCGTGCTGACGAGATAGAGGCCGTCCGGATTACCGGCCATGCCGGCGGTGACTTCCGATGCATAGCTCGACTGCTTTTCATTATAGGGCGTGGTCGAGACGATCGTGCCGCCGAGCGCCTTGTAGGCCTTGGAGAATTCCGCGACCATGTTGACGCCGAAATCGCTGTTGACGTGGATGATCGCCAGCTTCTTGAAGCCCTTGTCGATCGCGTACTTGGCGGCGGCGATGCCCTGCAGCGAATCCGAGGTGATGGTGCGGAAGAAGATGCCGTTGGTCTTGCCGTCGCGGCCGAGCGCGGTCAGCGTCGGCGAGGAGGCGGCAGGCGACACCTGCACGATCTTCGCGGGGGCGGTCACCGAGGTCAGGATCGGGATCGTGACCGAAGAGATAATGCCGCCGATGATGGCGGGAACTTTCTTGACCTGCACGAGCTGGGTGGCCGCATCGACGGCGACGTTACCCTGGCTCTGGCTGTCGCGCGTATCCGTCACCAGATCGCAGCCGTGGGCGCCGCCGGCGGCGTTGATGTCCCTGAAGGCCATCTCGACGGACTTTGCACCCGCCTGGCCATATTCGCCGGCGGGGCCGGTCAGTTCCATCACGAGGCCGACCGTCACCTTGCAATCGGCAGCGTTGGCAGCACCGGCCGCGGCGAGAAGCGCCAGAGCCGTGGTGATTTGAAATATCGTCTTCTTCATCTTTGTTCCCCTTGTTCGGTCAACGATTTTCATGTCTGGTTTTTTAGGAACCTGTCAGTTGTCCGGCATCTGCAGCCAGGTTTCATGCAGATGCTGCCATTCGACACCGTTGGGTGCCGATGAACTTGCGGTGAAAAGCGCGCTTGCCTGACGCCGGCTGTATTTGCCGGCGCGCGACTGGGCTTCGACATAGGTGAGCACGATAGCGTCGTCGGTCTCGAAGCTCGCGCGGATATCCGAAATCTCGATGGTGAAATCGCCGCGAAAACTCGCGCGGTTTGCCCGGATCAGCTCGATGGTTTCATTCCGGTCGAAGATGCGGCCGGTCGGCGGGATCATGCGGAAAGCCTGGCCGAAGGTGCGCTCGCAACGGCCGAAGTCGATGCCGTCGGCCGTTGCGGCGTCGTACCATCCTTCGAAGAAGCGATGGAAATCCACGACCTCGGCGCTGGCCTTCCGAAAAAGAGGTGATTGCTGGCTCATACCTTCCCCGCATTGAGGTTGTAGTGCATGATCGAGCCGTGTCTGCCGGTGCGATCGCGCTCCAGCGTATAGACGTCGCCCTCGATGCCAGGGCTTTGGCCGATAACCCCGGCGATCTGCCGGCGATCTTCATCGGAGAGTGCAATGTCCATGATCTTCGCATTGGCGAGCGCATGCGCCTGATTGCGCGCGCCGACGATGACGGCGGCGACCTGCGGCTGTTCCAGCACCCAGGCGCTGGCGATCGTGGCGATGTCGACGCCGTGGCGCTCGCCGATGGCCTTCAAAGTGTCGAGCAGCGACTGGAACAGCTCCCAGCCGCCGAAATCGTCGATGATCAGCTTGTATTTGACCAGAGACCGGTTTTCGAGCGGCATATCCGGTTCAGGCTGTCCGAGCCATCTGTCGCTCAGGAAACCTCCGGCCACCGAGCCGTAGCACAGGAATTTCACGCCGTTCTTGGCCGCCAGCTGCGCGAGCTTGTTTGCCGGCCGCTGATCGAGAACCGAATATTGCAGCTGCTGGCTGACCAGGGGAATGCCGGCCACAAGGATTTCGGCGATATGCGGCGTGTCGAAATTCGTCGTGCCGACATTGCGCACCTTGCCTTCGCGGCGCATCTCGTCGAGCCAGCCGAGCGCATCGAGATAGCCTGACAGCGAGTAGTCCCACCAGTGAAACTGCACCAGATCGAGCTGCTCGGTCTTCAGCTTGCGCAGCGATTTATCGACGATGCCGCGAATATAGTCGCGGTTGATCGTTGCCAGCTTTTCCAGGTCGGGCACGAGCTTCGTATGGACTTTCATCGCGCCTGCGGCCTCGGCGCCGCGCTCGTTGCGAAGCCGCTCGCGTGCCTCGCCGATCAGCTCCTCGACGCCCGTATAGATATCGGCGCAGTCGTAGGTGCGGATGCCGACGTCGAAGGCGGCAATCAGGTCGGTCACGGCCTGCGCACGATCGATGGCGCCGTGTCCTCCGGCAAGCTGCCAGCCGCCGCGGATCACGCGTGAAATCTCGTATCCGGGGCTGAGCTCAAAAGTCTTGGCGGTCATGCGGTTCATTCTCCTTCAGGCAACGGTACGGCCGTGGTTTCGGCGTGGCTGAACCGCCGCTTGCCCGTTCTGACGATCCGCAGCCGGCTCGCGCAGTTCGGGTCGGGGCAGGCGATTTCCGCGTCCGACGTCATCCAATCGTTCTTGTGGGTCGGCCGTTGCTTGGCCGCAAGCAACGGCAGGACGGCGGATATGGAGTAGATCGAAAAGCCCTGGCCCGGCGGCAGCGACAGCATTTCGCCCTTGAGTTCGAAATAATCTCCCGGCTTGGCGCCGCAATAGATCGGCTTGCCTTCGGGAATGACGGCCTCGATCCTGAGGTCGAAGAGTTCGAAACTGTCGTCGGCTGCGGCTGCCATCTCAGATTTCCGCGCGTTCGAACGTGACGTCGCAGGCGCCGTTGCGGCGGATGATGCCGCAGGCTGAAGCGAAGTGTTCGCGTTCGTCGGGGCGGACCTGCGCGACGACGCTGCCGGCAAGCCAGCCGATCGGGAAGAGCAGGCGCGCGCCCTGTCCATAGAACAGGCCGATATCGAAAATCGCATCGGGATTGCCGCCCCACATGCGCGGCGGCACATAGCTGAGCACGATATCGCCGGGCTGCGGCGTCAGCGTCGCGTTTTCGGCCGGCAGCGCTGTGGCGTAGGTGGCGTCTTTCAGATGGACCGGCGGGATGGGGCAGGAGATTTCCGGGCCGGTCCACATGGCATGAATGCCGCCGACCACGCGCGGCTCGCTCAGATAGGTCCAGAGAAAGGCGGCGTTGTCAGGCGCCTTGGCATCCAGCAGCGGCGCAAGGACGCTGAGGCCCGAGCGTGATTCGGAGATCTTGATGGCGCGTTGGCTCATGCGGATAGGCCCTTCTTGGCTTCGGCTTCCAGTTTGTTGCGCAGGAAGGTAAAGGGCCGACTGATGTCTGCGACCAGGGCATCGCGGGCTTCCTTAGCGTCTTGCGTGGCGATCGCCTTGACGATCGTGCGGTGATAATGCGCCGTATCGACTTCGCCGGCATCCGAGAAGGCGTAAATGGCAACGCGGATACAGGGACCGGACTGCAGCCACAGGCTCTCGATCATCGGGATCAGCACGGCGGAACCGCAGGCGCGATAGATCTCGAAATGAAAGGCCTGGTTGAGCGTTACCTCGCGGTCGACGTCTTTCTTGTGCTTCAGCGCACGCATCTCGTCCCATTCGCCGAGCATGCTCTCGATGGTGGCGATCTGGCGCGAATTCATGCGGGTGGCGGCGAGCGCGATCGCCTCGCCCTCGATGAGGATGCGCGCGCGCAGAAGGTCGTCCATGCGCTCGAGCGTGATTGGCGGTACGCGAACCGATCGGTTGGGCAGGGCTTCCAGCGCCTTTTCGGTAATCAACCGGCCCAGCGCCTCGCGCACCGGCATGGTGCTCGTCATCAGCGCATCGGCCAGGCCCCGGATCGTCAGCACCTGGCTCGGCTCGAACAGGCCGCCGATCAGCGCGCGGCGCAGCTCGGAATAGACCCGGTCCTGAACCGTCTCGCGGCCCACGGGCGCAAGCTGTGCGGCAATCGGATCGCTCTTTTCGGCGGTGGCCTTTTGCATTCGAAATCCCTTTTTCGGCTTGCGAAGCGGATTAAAGCCGATTAGCGTGATCAATGCAAGTGTGATCACAAATCAAATAATCAGGGAAGCGGCAGCGACTGCTTTCCGGCCAGAGGGATCTCATGAGTACGACAACTGAACGGCATGGGGAGGAAGCCCGGCCTGTTCTGACGGCTAGGAACGTGGTGCGGCGTTTCGGCGGCGTCACCGCCGTCAACGACGTTTCCTTTCATGTGCGCCAAGGCGAGATTCTCGGCTTGATCGGCCCGAATGGCGCCGGCAAGACGACGATGTTCGATCTTCTGGCCGGCAGCGTTGCGCCGAGCAGCGGCGAGATCGTCCTGAACGGCGCTGCGGTCGCAGGCGAGGCGGCTCATCGCCGGATCGGCCGCGGCCTCGGCCGGACATTCCAGATCCCGCGCCCGTTCCCCAATCTGACGCTTCTCGACAATGTCATGCTGGCTGCCCAGGATCAGGCGGGCGAACGTCTGTTGCCGAATTTCCTGCAGCCATGGAAAGTGGCCGGGCAGGAGAAGGCCGCCCATGCCAAGGCGATGGAGCTTCTCGACCTTGTACACCTGACGCGCCTGGCACACGAGCCGGCAAGAGTGCTGTCAGGCGGGCAGCGCAAGCTTCTGGAGCTTGCGCGCGTCATGATGGCCGATCCCGCCATCATCCTGCTCGATGAACCCGCCGCCGGCGTCAACGCCACTCTTCTTGAGACGATCATCGACCGCATCCGCGATATCAATCAGCGCGGCATCACCTTTCTCCTGATCGAGCACAATATCGACATGGTCACGCGTCTGTGCCACCGCGTGCTCGTCATGGCGGCAGGTCAGCTTCTATGCGAGGGCACGCCGGAAGAGGTCGCCCGCGATCCGCGCGTCATCGAAGCCTATCTGGGAGGCACGGCATGAGCGCACCTGTGCTGAGCGTTCGCAATCTCGTAGCCGGTTACGAGCCGGGCGTGCCGATCGTGCGCGGCGCTTCGATCGACGTGGCCGAACGGGAAATCGTCGTCGTGCTCGGCCCGAACGGCGCCGGCAAGTCGAGCTTCATCAAGGCGATTGCCGGCCTTGTGCCGGTTGAAAGCGGCAAGGTCGAGCTTGCCGGCAGGGATATTACGGGTGCTCCTGCGCACAATATGGTGCGGCTCGGCCTTGCCTTCGTGCCGCAGACGGAAAATGTCTTTCCGCTGATGTCCGTCGAAGACAACCTGAAGGTCGCAGGGGGTATCTTGAAGGCGAAAGAAGTGCCTGGCCGTATCGAGGAAATGTACGCGACCTTTCCGGATCTTGCCCGTCATCGCCGTATCGCGGCGGGCAATCTCTCGGGAGGCCAGCGACAGATGCTCGCGGTCGCGCGTGCGCTTATCGTCCATCCGAAGCTTCTCGTGCTCGACGAGCCCTCGGCGGGTCTTTCGCCGAAATTCGTCTCGATGGTTTTCGACATGCTCACCGATATCCGCAAATCGGGCGTCACCATTCTCCTTGTCGAGCAGAACGCCAAGGCGGCGCTGGCCATCGGCGACCGCGCCTATGTCCTCGTCGAAGGCAAGGACAGGCACGAAGGGGTTGCGTCGGAGCTTTGGAACGACCCCGTCGTCGCCGAACTCTATCTCGGCCAGCGGCCCGCGACGTCAGCAAGAGGAGGCGCGGCATGAACCTGCAATTTATCGTCGACGGATTGCTGACGGGGTCGATGATCGGCCTTGGCGCCATCGGCGTGACGCTGACCTATTCGATCCTGCGCTTTTCGAATTTCGCCCATGGCGATTTCATGGCCTGGGGGACTTATGCGACCCTTGCCGTCGTCAGCGCCATCGGTGCGGTCTTCGGCAAGGTCGCGCCCATCGGGCCGCTCTCCTTCGGCTGGCCGCTGATCGTGGCTGTTGTCGTCGCGATGGGCTTTACCGGCCTTCTCGCCCTGGCGCTCGACAAGGTGCTGTTTGCCAGGTTGCGAGCCAAGGGCCAGTCGATCATCGTCGTCATGGCGAGCTTTGGCGCCTCGATGGCTTTGCGCAGCCTGCTCGAATTCCTCTTCACCTCGCGTCCGACCTATTTCAGCCGCGCCATCCAGATCGCCATGCCTATCGGTTTCGGTATCCGCATCACGCCTGATCAGATTGCGCTTTTGATCGTCACGGCGTTGCTTGTTTTCGGCGTGCACATGCTGATGACCCGGACGCAGACGGGCCGCTCCATGCAGGCGCTCAGCCAGAACCCGGCGCTTGCCCGCGTCGTCGGCATCGATGTCGCCAAGGTCGTGCGCGTCACCTGGCTGATCGGCGGCGGCCTGGCTTGCGTCGCCGGCGTCATGATCGGCATTCTCGTGCAGATAAGACCGCTGATGGGCTTCGACATGCTGCTGCCGATGTTTGCCGCCGCCATTCTCGGCGGTATCGGCAGCGTGCCGGGCGCGGTTCTCGGCGGCCTGATCATCGGCCTTGCCGAGGCGGCTGCGGTTCAGCTTGTTGGGGCGGAGTGGCGTGCCGCCATCTCCTTCATCATCCTGATGGCGGTGCTGTTCATTCGGCCGATCGGCCTTTTCGGAGTGAGAGAGCGATGATGGATATTGTTGGCTATGGCGCTTTCTTCCTGACGACGGCGCTGATCTTTTCCTTCATCACGCTCGGTCTGAACCTGCAATGGGGGCTGACCGGCCTCTTCAATGTCGGGTTGGCCGGCTTTGTCGCCATCGGTGCCTATACGTCGGCTCTGTTGACGACGCCCGATACGGCGGGGCGCTTCGGCGGCTTCGATCTGCCCGTTATCGTCGGTTGGCTGGGGGCCATGGTCGTTGCCGGACTTGCCGCCGCCGTCATCGGCGTTGCCACGCTCCGGTTGAAATCGGATTATCTGGCGATCACCACCTTCGGCGTTGCCGTGGTTGTTCAGCTTGTGGCCTTGAATGCGCAGCGGCTGACCGGTGGTCCCTTCGGCATCGGCTTCATTCCCCGTCCGTTCTCCAGCCTTGCCGAAACGCCCCTGCTTTTCAATCTTGCCAATCTCGGCGTCGTTGTCGCCGTGATGCTGATCGCCTATTTCGCGCTCGAGCATCTGGCGAAAAGTCCGTGGGGACGCGTGCTGAAGGCGCTGCGCGAGGACGAGCGCGCGGCGGTTTCCCTCGGCAAGAGCGCTCGCTTCTATCGCGTGCAGGCCTTTGCCGTCGGCGGCGCCATCATGGGGCTTGCCGGCGCCATGCAGGCGCATTTCATCGGCTTCATCGCGCCGGACAATTATGTTCCGACCCTGACATTCCAGGTCTGGGTGATGCTGATTGTCGGCGGTTCGGGCAGCAACAAGGGCGCCGTCATCGGCAGCATCGTTGTCTGGGCGATCTGGGCGGGATCGGGCGCTTTGACGAGCGTCCTCTTCTCGCCGGAGCAGCAGGCCCGCGCCGCGTCGCTGCAGATCGTGGCGATCGGCGTCATGCTCTGCATCATTCTGCTGGTGCGCCCCGGCGGCCTCTTCGGCGATATGCCGCGGCGGAGGTCCACAGTCGCGCCCGAGGCGAAACCGGTTGCGGACGAAAGTAATGCCGCTTCGTAAAGGGGGTGCGCGAAAGGGCTTGAATATCGGCGTGTTTTCAGGCGCATAGGCCTGGATCTTGTCGTGGATTGCGAGGCTTTTGAACGCTAGCCCTTGACGGCGCCTGCCGTCATCGAGCCGGAAAGCTGCCGATACATTACCAGGCCAAGCAGTGCCGGCGGCAGTGCGCCGAGGATCATGACGGCGGATGCGAGGCCCCATTGCACCCCGCCGCCGCTGGCGGCGAAGAAGAACGAGGCGCCCACCGTCATAGGCACGGCGCGATTGGTCGTCAGCATCAGACCGAAGAGAAATTCGTTCCAGGCGGTGATGAAGCCGAAGATGAAGGTGGTCACGAGCGCGGGTCGGATCACCGGACGAATGATCCTGATCATGATCTGGAAAACGCTGGCTCCGTCGACCGTCGCGGCCTCGTCCAGCTCCAGCGGTATGTCGGATATGGCGTTGACCAGCATGACCAGCGCAAGCGGGATGTTGACGATCGTCAGGATGAGGCCGAGGCCGATCCGGGTGTCGAGCAGGCCGAGCCACTGGTACATCATGTAAAGCGGGATCGCGAAGACGACCAGCGGGACGGCGCGAAGGTTGATGACGAGCGGAAGCAGGAGTTTGCGGCCGGTCTCGCCACGGGCGATCACGTAAGCCGCCGGGAAGGAGAGCAGGATCGCCAGCAGCGTGCCGGTGAGCGCCGCCGCCGCGCTGTTTGCCAGATAGAGGAAGATGTTGAAGCGTTCGGTGTCCGTCAGCACCTTGAGGTAGTTGTCGAAGGTCGGCTGTTCGATCCACAGGCCGGGATTGCTGGAAATCTCGCGCGTCGTCTTGAACGAGGTGATGAGGGTGACGAGGATCGGGAAGTTCATGGCGAAGACGACGATGCCATAGACGAGCCAGCGCAGGAGCTTCAGCATCTCATTTCTTCCTTCGCGCGCCCAGCCAGTTCAGGCCGTAGAGAACCAGCAACGATGTGATGAACAGCACGACGGAGGCCGCGACCGCCTTGCCGATGGCGCCTTCCTTGAAGAATGCCTGGTAGATGTAGATCGACAGCGACGTCGTCGATCCGCCCGCGCCGCTGCCGGTCAGGGCGTAGACATTGTCGAACACGCGGAAGCCGTCGATGAAGCGGATGAAGAAGGCGACGGTCAGCGTCGGCAGCATCAGGGGCAGTTCGATGCGCCATAGCCGCTGCAGACCGGTCGCGCCGTCCAGGGCTGCCGCCTCGCGCACATCTTCCGGAATGGCGATATAGGCGACGTAAAAGAGCAGGAAGGCGAAGGGCGTCCATTGCAGCACTTCGACGACGACGAGCGTGCGGAAGGCATTGGTGTAGTCGAGGAAAGCCGGGCTGTCGCCGAACCATTCGAAAAGATAGTAGGGCACCGGGCCGGCGAACTCATGCAGCACGAGGCGGTACATCAGGCCGACCATGGCGGGCGCGACCATCAAAGGCAGCATCAGCGGTGCCATCAGGACGGGCCGTGCCGACAAGAGCGGTTTGAGGAAGATCGCCAGAAAGAGGCCGAGCAGGCACTCCGCAACCGCCGTAATGATGCCGAAGCGGAAGGAGAACCAGACGGATTGCCAGAACGCCGCCTCCGTCAGCACCGTGACGTAGTTGCCGAAGCCGCTGATCCGGGGGCTGCGCAAGGTCTCGAACGAAACGGTGGAAACGGAATAAAGGAGATTGAGGAGAGCGGGAAAGCCGAGGAACAGCAGCAGAAACCCGACAAGCGGTGCCAGGTAGAGCCTGCTTTCGGCGCGTTTTACAAGAGCCATGGGTTCAGCCGCAGCGGCCGGATGCCGTCAAGCCGGCATCCGGCCTTCTCCTTATTTCTTCAAGAGATCCTGCATGCCTGCCTTGGTGTGGGCAAGCGCATCCTCGAGGCTCTGCTGGCCGGACCAGTAGCCGGTGAATTCCTTGGCCTGAAGCTCATAGACCGAAAGCGCCTTTGCCGAGGTGGCGCCTGTCATGACGTAGCCATACTTGCTGGCAAACTCGCCAAGCTTCACAAGATCGGGGCGCTCCTTCGCCACCTTGGCGACGACGTCAGGCGTCAGCGCCGGCGAGCCGCCCGCCCGGGCATAGGCAAGGGCGGCATCCTCGGACGACAGCCATTTGAGGAACTTGATGGCGCCTTCCTTGTTCTGCGCGTTCTTGTTCAGCCCAAGACCGAGGCCGTGAATATGGTCGGCTCGTCCGTTCGGTCCGGCCGGCGGCGCGACGATGCCGGTGACATCGGCCACGGCCGGCGATTTCTTCGCATCGGTGAGCTCGGCCGCGGCTGCATTCCATTGCAGGGCGGTCGCAGTCTGCCCGGAGCTGAAGGCCGCGTTGGTTTCGGCATATTCGTAGCTCAGCGAATCCTTCGGCGACGCGCCGGCGTCATAAAGCGTCTTGTAGAGCTTCAGTCCCGTCTTGTAGGCGTCCGAGTCGATCGTGATGTTGCCGCTTGCGTCCATCCAGTCGCCGCCATAGGAGCGCGGCAGGGATTGGAACACCATCATGTTGAAGAGAAGGTTCTTCATCTGCAGCACGGTGCCGTAGCGGACCGGGCTCCGGCGGTTGGCCTGCTTGCTGAAATAGAGCGAGGTGGCCGCCCAATCGTCCCAGGTCCACTCGTCGGGCTGCTTGGGCGCAAGCTCCTTGCCGAGATATTTCTTGGAAATCTCGGCATATGTGGCCTTGGCATCGGGGTCGGCGATGAGGGCGTCGATGAGATCCTTGCGATAGTACATGAAATGCAGCGACAGGTCCGTCGGCACGCCATATTGCTTGCCGTCGAACTGCATGGTCTTCAGCACCGCGTCGCCGAACACCTTCGGCGCATCGGCATCGAGCTCGATCGGCTCCATATAGGGTGCATAGCGGCCGATCGAATAGGTCGCGACCAGGTTGACGTCGAAGGCGTTGGAGCCGGCGGCCATGTCGGCCTGCAGCTTGTCGAAGAAGCCGTCGCGATTGAAGAACAGAAGCTCGACCTTGTCGGCATCCGATGCCGTCTTGTTGTAGAGATCCGTGGTGGCGCGCAGCGCCGTCTCCTCCGAGCCGCCCGGCCAGCCGAGCACGACGACCTTGGCGCTTGCCAGCCCCGGCAGCGCCGTCGCCGACAGCGTCAGGGCGAGCATTGCGGACGATATGTGCTTGAATTTCATTGTTGTTCCCTTTCCTTATCGTTGTTGAGTTATCCGAGGCTTGTTTATCGATGGCGTGCGGCAAGATCCGCCGCGCCGATAATGCCGGCATGGGGACCGAGACTTGCGGCAACGAGGCGCGGCGCCAGATGCGGAGGGAGCCCGGCAAACTGCGCGCCAACGGCTTGGAGATAGCCGGATGCCAGACCGATGCCGCCGCCGATGACAATTCGCTTCGGCGCAAACATCATCTGTATGTCGCGGCATAAAAGCGCGACGCGCGATGCGGACTGTGCGACGATCGCCTCAGCCCAGCCGGCGCCCTCGCGCGCCTTCTGAAATATCTCCGGCGCTTCAGCAGGATGCCCGGCGCGGGCGGCTTCGGCCGCCATCCAGCGGCCCGAAACGACATCCTCCAATGGCGACTGGCCGTGCGTAGGCCCGCGAAGCAGGCCGAAGTGACCGGCAAGGCCGAGCAGCGGACGTCCGTTGACCACGACACCGCCGCCGATGCCGGTCGATATGGTCAGGAATACGGTATCTTCATTGTTGCCCGCACCGAACCTGTGTTCGCCCCAGGCGGCAGCCTGGGCATCGTTGACGGCAAAAGCCGGTTTGCCGAAGAATTCGCTTGCCCGCGCCGCCAGCGGATAATGATCTGGAATTGCAAGTGTTGCCGGATTGAGGGCCGACCACCGCCCTTCATCGATCAGGCCTGTCGCGGCAATGCCGACACGCTCGTATCGGCCGGCCCAGTGCCTGGCCTGCTCCGCAATGGCCGCGAGCCATGCGTCCGGGCCGGATTCCCGGCTGGTTGCAATCGTCGTTTCCGCGAGCACCTGCGTGCCCCGGACCAGCGCCGCCAGGGTCTTCGTGCCACCGATGTCGATCGCCAGCGTTGCTCCGTCCCGTTCCGAGAAGGCAGCCGAGACGGCGTCGTCGAACCAGGCCGTCACATGCTCGGTGCGCGTGATCGCCGACCCGACGACCACGGCACAGGCGCCGGCCCGCACGGCATCGGCCGCCTGCTCGGGCGTGCGGATGCGGCCTTCTGCGATCACATAGGGCGTCAGCTGCCGCATGGCGGCAATCAGGGCGATATCCGGCTCGACCGGTTCGGGACCGCCGACATAGCCGGACATGGTCGTGCCGATGAAATCGACGCCGGCTTTAAGGGCTTGTTTCGCATCCTCGAGGCAGGAGCAATCCGCCATCGACAGCAGGCCCCGCGCCTTGATAGCAGCAAGCAATGCCTCGATGGTTGCCGGCCGCGGCCGGTCGGTGGCATCGAAGGCGATGATATCGGCACCGGCATCGGCCAGCGCCTCGACATCGGCGACAAAGGGGGTAATGCGGACCGGGCTGTCATCGAGGTCCCGTTTGACGATGCCGATGATCGGCGCATCGACGGCGGCCCTGACGGCCGCGACATAGGCTGCCGATTCGACGCGCAGTGCGCGAGCGCCTGCCGCCAGCGCCGCGCGGGCAAAGCCGCTGACGAAAATGGCCTCATCCATAGCCCCGCCCGGCACGGGCTGGCATGAGACGATCAGGCTCAGGTTGAGATCTTCCTTGCGCATTCGGCACCCCTTTCGGAGCGCAACGATAGAGGATGATTACCGGAAAGCAACCGGTTTCAAACTGGTATTATCTTTGCAGTTCGAAGACGAAGTCGTAGACCTCGCCCTTGTAGCGTGTCTCGCAATATTCGACGATCTCTCCGTCGGCGAGAAAGCAGCGCCGTTCCGTCGTCAGGATCGGTGCTCCCGGCTCACAGCGCAGATGCTGCGCGTCCTCGGGAGAGGCAGCGCGCGCCCGCATTCTTTGCACGGCGCGCCGGGGCAGAAAGCCGCGCTGGGCGAGCGCTTCATAAAGGGAATCGCCGACGAGCGAAGGCGAGGGGAGGAAGCGCACGGGGACTGCGGCATGTTCGACGGCGATCGGCGCGCCATCGGCCGTCCGCACCCGGCGCATTCGCAAGACCTGCGCATGCGCCGAGATGCCGAGCGCCATCATTTCCGCCGGCGAAGGACGGGTCAATTGCTTGGAAATCCACACGCAGCCGGGTTCCATTCCCCGCGCGCGCAGGTCTTCCGAGAAGCTGGTGAGCGTGGAAAGCGATTTCTCGACGCGCGAGCCGATCTCGCTGCGCGCGCCCTGCCGGCGGCTCAGCATGCCTTCTTCCTCCAGCATGGCCAGTGCCTTTCGGACCGTGACGCGTGACAGCGACAAGGCTTCCGCGAGCGATCTCTCGCCGGGCAACACGGAACCGGATTTGAAGGGATGGCTGCGAATGGCTGCCTCAAGCGCCGTCTTCAGTTGCTTGTAGAGCGGCATTCCCTGCGCGCCGGAGGCAAGTTCGTTCCTGACCAGTTCGATAATATCAGTTGCCAAGGCGAGCCTTCCCTTCGATGGCATGGGGACGAAAATCTCGTCCTGCTCGATACTGGTATTATACTGTACAGGTTTTTGCGATCTGTCGAGGTGATCGGGCGCTTACCGGCCGGCCATGGGCGGGCCGGTACGCAGTTCGTATCAGGAAGCGAGCGCCCGGCGCTGGGGCTGCGTGGAAACAGCTTTGGCGGGGACCCGCAGCGGGGCCTTCGAGACGGCAGGCATGGTGCGGGAGGTATTGGTCTTTGTCGCGCCCAGCCAGCGGAGGATCGCGTCGAAGCCAGGTTGAGCGACGCGCTTGAGTTCCGGGCTCATTTCCTCGTCCATGCCGCACAGGGTGGCAATTTCCTGAAAGTCCACGCGACCGGCCCGAAGCGGGGGGCGCGACTGGAATACCACCAGCCCGATCATGAAGCCTTTGATGTTCTCGAAGCTGCGCGGCTGCAGCAGCGGCTTCAGCCGCATATCGCAGAAATCCGAAATCTTGCGCTGGAAAACGTCAGAGGCAGAGTTTTTCTTTACGGGCATTATTCATTCCTTGCAGGCGACATCATCCAAAGGTCGGGGAGTGGCCCGCTAAAGCACGGAAGTTAACGAAGCGCAAACAACCGACCGATTGGCCGCTTTCAATTCTACGATGAGCGGGGATTTGCCAAGTAGAGGATCGACCACGCTTCGGTCAAGACCGTTTGCGCCATGAAGCGGGCAGGAAAACGGCGAACATCTGTCCAGCGGGACCATCAAGACCATGAAAAAACTGTAACTTGCCTCGCAAGTCATTGAGAGCGACATTTTCCTTGCGCCGGATATATGAGGTGAAAGACATGTCAGTCTTGGAAATGTTGGTCAGACGCCGGATTCAGGAAGAATATGCAAAGGGCACGTCGCCAGAGCGCATAACCCGGCTCCTGCAGGAATTCTTGAACGGAACAGAAGCCTCCCAAGCCGATGCTGCTCCGCGCCGTTCCGCAGATCATCCGTAGCAGGTGACAGACGTGATGAAGGCGGCCGGCCCTCGATGTTTTTCCGAGCGCCGGCCGTTTGTTGAGACAGGGAAAAATCCCTGCCTGCTGTTATTGGGCAGCGTTCGCTTCCTGCAGGCTTTCGACGACGGTCAGGATCTTGTAGGCCGCCGAAACGCGAGCGGGAATTGGGAAATTCCTGTTCGCCAGCAGGACGATACCGACCTGCCGCGCGGGAATGAAGGCGGCATAAGCGCCAAAGCCGTTCGTCGAACCTGTCTTGTTGAACAGCATTTCCTTGCGCGGTTGCTGCGGCGGATCGAGGCGGGCGACCTTGTGCGGGTCGAGCGCCATGTCGGACGAGTTGCCGGCCAGCAGCCGGGCAAGTGTCGTCGGATAGGCGTAAGTTTCCCAGCCGAGCGCCTGCGTCATGTTCCCCACGCTGTAATAGCCGACATGTGTCGCGTCGATCGCCCGCTGAAGGGTTCCGCCGAGTTTGGCGCCTCCCATATTGGCTTCGAGAACGGCAAGCATGTCGGATGCCGTGGTCTTGATGCCGTATGCCTGCGTGTCCAGAACGCCGGGATTCACGCGGATCGGCTTGTCGCGCTTTGAATAACCATAGGCATAATTGCCCATCTCAGACGACGGAACGCGGACATAGGTGTGGCTGAGTCCAAGGCCGGCAAGGATCTTCTCCTGCATCAGCGTGTCGAACGGCTCTCCAATGGCCTGCGCCGCGAGATAACCGAACAGGCCGATGCTCGGGTTGGAATATTGTCTGTAGGTGCCGGGTGCAAAGGAAGGATGCCAGTTGCGATAATAGGACATCATCTTTTGCTGATCGGTCACGCCCTCCGGAAATTGTAGGGGCAGACCGCCCGCCGTATACGTGCCGAGATCGAGAAGGCTGATCCTGTCAAAACTGCTGCCCGCCAGTTCCGGCAGATATTTCGTCGCCTTGTCGGAGAAGGACAGTTTTCCATTGAGCTCGACGTAAGAGCCGAGTACGGCGGTAAACGTCTTGCTGATGGAGCCAAGCTCGAAAATCGTGTCGTTCGTGACTTTCTGGCCGCTTTCCTTCGAGGCAACGCCATAGTTGAAGACATAGCGCTTGCCCTTGACGGTGAGCGCGATTGCCATGCCCGGCACGTCGTTTTCCTTCATTAGCGGGCGGATGGTCTCGTTGACCGCCCGCGCCAGCCGATCCTGGTCATTGTTTTCGGCGGCATGGGCGCCGATCCCATAGAAAAGGCAGCCCGAGACGATGCCGAGCTTCCGGAGAGACGTGGAACGTATATTCAAGATGATATCCTCGTTGTAATGACCGGCCATGCAGGGTCGCACGGCCGAAAAGGGATGGTGCCGATGGTGGGCGGCGGCGTCTGTCGGGCTCCTTCGATTTCAGATCGCGGCGGCGATCGCATTGCGCTCGTCGGCCGCGATCGTGGGTATTTCGCAATAGGCGGTGACGATGATGGGTGCCCGGTTGGGTGGCCATAGCACCGCGATGTCGTTGGCATTGCCGGCCTTGTCGCCGTTCGTTCCTGTCTTGTCGCCAGCCAGCCAGTCCTTCGGAAGGCCGGCGCGCAGGCGGGCGTCGCCCGTCTTGTTGGTGATCAGCCACGCGGCCAGCTGCGATCGCGAGGCAGCCGAAAGGACGTCAGTGAACAGAAGCCGCCGCAGGTTTTCCAGCATGGCCGCCGCCGTCGTCGTGTCGCGCTCGTCGTCCTGCCTGTCGTGGTAATTCAGCGTGGGTTCGGTGCGGTCGAGGCGCGTGGTCTCGTCGCCGAGGCTGCGGCAGAAGGCCGTGAGCGCCTGCGGGCCGCCGAAGCTCGCAAGCAACAGGTTGCCGGCCGTATTGTCGCTGAGGGTCACCGCCGCCGCGCAGAGTTCCGCAAGGCTCATGCCCGCGCTGTCGCGTACATGTGCCTTGGTTGCCGGCGAGCCATCGACAAGATCGCTCTTGGTGTAGCGAATGCGCCGATCGAGTTTCTCCTGGCCCTTGTCGACACGCGCAAGTACCAGGGCCACCGCCAGCGCCTTGAAGGTGCTGCACATCAGGATGCGTTCGCCGGCGCGGTGTTCGATGCGCTTGCCGTTTGCCATGTCGAGAATGCTGACGCAGATGCGGCCCGGGTGCTTGCTCTCGAGCGCGGCAAGCCGCGCTTCACCCGAACGATCGTCCGCAGCGCGTCCAACCCCGCTTATCCCTGCCAGAACAGGCAGCGCAAGCAAGCTGCCGGCAAGGCTTTGCCGGCGCGACAATAAGATCGTCATCGTGTTTCCACTTCGATTTACGTTGGGCAGAGGTGCGCGTGTCAGGCCCCGTGGAAGTCATTGGAACCCTGCAAATCACCTTGCGACGCGGACTATGGCGTTCCTTCGTGCCCTCGACAAACGATCAATTTTGGGCTTAGACATGAGAAAAACTTGGCCTTAGGACACAATGGACATCTCACAGCTGCCTCTGAACGCCCTGCGCGTCTTCGAGGCCTCGGCGCGACATTGCAGTTTTACGCGGGCGGGCCTTGAGCTTAGGGTTACCCAGACGGCGATCAGCCACCAGGTCAAGGCGCTGGAGGATGTGCTGGGCATAACGCTATTCAAGCGCCTGCCTCGCGGTCTTGCCTTGACCGACGAGGGGCATGCGCTGCTGCCGGTGCTGACCGATGCGTTTCGCCGCATGAGCGCTACGCTCAGCCAGCTGGAGGAAGGAAATTTCGCCGAGATCCTGACGGTCGGTGTCGTCGGCACCTTCGCCATCGGCTGGCTCTTGCCGCGCCTGGGCAGCTTCAAGGCGCAGCATCCGCATGTCGATCTCCGCCTGAAGACCAACAACAACCGCGCCGACATGGTGCTCGACGGGCTGGATTTCTTCCTGCGCTTCGGCGATGGCGCTTGGCATGGAACGGAGGCGATCCACCTGATGGATGCGCCGCTCTCCCCGGTCTGCACGCCCGGTATCGGTGCGCAATTGCACACGCCCGCCGATCTTGCCGATTTTGAACTGCTGCGATCCTACCGGCTCGACGAATGGGCGCTCTGGTTCCGGGCGGCAGGGCTGCCGCCGCCTCATCTTCGAGGCTGGATGTTCGATTCGTCGCTGACGCTGGTCGAGGCCGCCGCGCGCGGCGTCGGCGTCGCGCTGGTGCCCGTCGCGATGTTTTCCCACGATATCGAGGCCGGCAGGATCATGCAGCCCTTCCGGATTACCGCGATGACCGGAAGCTATTGGCTGACGCGGTTGAAGTCACGGGCGGAGACGGCTTCGATGAAGGCGTTTCGCCAATGGCTGATGGCGGAAATCGAGGAGATGCCGGGATAGCTCGCACAGACGAAAACGACCCCGAACCTGCGTCCGGAGCCGTTTGATCTAAAGCCATCGAAGAGCAGTGCGGCAACACGGCGCCCGATGTCTGAAAATAGCTGCTGCCTTAGCTTGCGAGTTTCAGCCTGACAGCGCCGGTCCGCGTGCCGGAGCGCACGGTCTTGAAGCGCCCGACCAGGCCTGCGAGCTCGTTGCTGATATCGGCAAGGTGCCGTGTCGAGGCATTGGTCTCTTCCATCAGCGCCACGTTCTGTTGTGTCATCTGGTCCATGTTGCGGACGGCGGAGTTGATTTCGCTGATCCCGACCGCCTGCTCCTGCGTCGAGCGGGCGATGGCGCCGACATTGCGGTCGATGGACGCGACCTGATTGCCGATCAGGGTCAGGGCTTCGCCCGTGCGATTGACCAGTTCGACACCACGGCGTACGTCGTTCGACGACCTGTCGATCAGATCCTTGATTTCCTTTGCGGCGGTTGCCGAGCGCTGCGCCAGTTCGCGCACTTCCTGGGCGACGACGGCGAAACCCTTGCCCTGTTCGCCGGCCCTTGCCGCTTCGACACCGGCGTTGAGCGCGAGAAGGTTGGTCTGGAAGGCGATGTCGTCGATGACGGAGATGATATCGGTCATCTTGCGCGACGAGGTCTCGATATCGCCCATCGCGGATACGGCCTGCTGAACGACCTCGCGGGACCGTTCCGCTTCGGAGGCGGATTCCTTGACGATCGCCTGCACTTCGCGCGTCCGCTCGGCCGTCTGTTCGGAAATCGTCGTGATCTGATCGATCGCAGCCGCACTTTCCTCGAGTGCCGAAGCCTGCTGCTCCGTGCGCCTTGCCATGTTGTCGGCGGCCGAGGAGATCGATCCGGCCTCGTCGCGAACGCGGGTGACCGAATCTTCGATGTGCTGCATCGCCGTTCCGAGCGACGTCAGCGATTCGTTGTAGTTGCCTTTCAGAACTTCGAACTCGGCCGAAAGCGCTTCGGTAATCTCGGCCGTCAGGTCGCCGTTGGCGAGGCCTTTCAGCGCGATGCCAAGCGCATTGAGGGCGCGTTCCTGCTCGCGCTGCGCGGCAGCCCGTTCGGTTTCCGCGCGATCGCGCTCATCGGCGAGCACCTGCAGATAGACCGAAATACCGTAGTCCATATCGAGCAACGCGGCCTTGATGATCGCCGACAGCCGCCGCGACAGGGCCTGTTCATGCTTGCGCTGCATGATGCCCTTGAGCTGCTGTGCGACGATCGACCGCACCATGCCTTCGAGAATCAGCGCATAGCCGCCGATATACCAGCGCGGCTCAAGCCCCAGGCGCGCATGAGTCCTGCCGACGGCCGATACCGCTTCGACATAATCGGGACCGTATTTGCCCGAAGCGATCGTTTTCCAATGATCCTGCTGCTTGGATTTGGCGTGCGCCACATGCTGCTGCGAGGAGAAGAACTTCGACATTGCGGGGTGTTTGGCGATCTTCTCGTAGAAGACGTCGAGAGACCCTTTGACGGCAGATTCGATGATCGGCTGCAGCTCCGACAGAGCCTGCCGGGCATCCTGTCCCAGTCCAACAAAGTCGAGTCGATCATTCAACTCGTCCATTTTCGATGCGCGCACCATAATCTGCTCCAAGAAAGAATTTCAAGCAGTTAGGGCACAGTCATGGTTAAAAATTCATTAGGTTCCGGCCCAGTTTCTGGGCGCGATTGTCGCAGCTTTGCGTTGGCGGGTTGCCGACACATCGGCGTTGCAACATCATTGTCCGAGATACGTGCTGAGGGCTACCCGTCAGCACCTATCTCGACACGGAGCAAATGGCATTGGGGCCTAAACTCGGCAGATAGATGAGAGGGCAATAGTTTCTCGTCGTTGCGGCGTACTGTCGAGCTCATCCTGATCGACGCCGGAGACGGGCGCCGCCCGATTTTTCTTTCGAGCGGATTTTCGTCATGTCTGATGTGGCGCTCGCGTTGACGTGAGTTCAAAAGCGAATCGCCCGCGAAGAAAGGATGCCGCGGGCGATTGAAGGCGATGTTTCCGTGTTGTCAGACCTGAGCAATATCGGCGGTACAAACCGCCAGATCCGTGCTCCGGCATCCGTCTTTCCGGGAGCGCTTCAGCGCCATCCCAGCGCCGGTGCGACGTGGGTCAGGATGGCCTCGATGACGTGGGCGTTGTAATCAACCCCGAGCTGGTTCGGCACGGTCAAAAGCAACGTGTCCGCCGCGGCGATGGCTTCATCCTTTGCCAGTTGCTCGATCAATACATCCGGCTCGGCGGCATAGCTGCGGCCGAAGATGGCGCGCGTCTTGTCGTCGATGAAGCCGATCTTGTCGGCGTCCTTGCCGCTGCTGCCGAAATAGGCGCGGTCGAGATCGTTCACCAGCGCGAAGATGCTGCGGCTTACCGAGACCCGCGGCTCGCGCTTGTGGCCGGCCTCTTTCCATGCCTCGCGGTAGGCCTTGATCTGATCGGCCTGCTGGACGTGGAAGGGCAAGCCGCTTTCGTCGTCCTTGAGCGTCGAGCTCTGCAGGTTCATGCCGAGCTTTGCCGCCCATACGGCCGTGGCGTTGGAACCCGCGCCCCACCAGATGCGGTCGCGCAGGCCTTCGGAGTAGGGCTCCAGACGCAAAAGACCGGGAGGATTGGGGAACATCGGGCGCGGGTTGGGTTGGGCAAATCCTTCGCCGCGCAGCAGGTCGAGCAGCACTTCCGTGTGCCTTCGGCCCATATCGGCGTCGCTCTCGCCTTCCGTCGGCGCATAGCCGAAGTGGCGCCATCCGTCGATCACCTGTTCCGGAGAACCGCGGCTGATGCCGAGCTGCAGGCGACCGCCGGCGATGAGGTCGGCAGCACCTGCATCCTCTGCCATATAGAACGGGTTCTCATAGCGCATGTCGATGACCGCCGTGCCTGTTTCGATCCGGCTGGTCTTGGCGCCGACGGCTGCCAGCAGGGGAAACGGCGAGGCAAGCTGACGCGCGAAGTGGTGCACGCGGAAGTACGCGCCATCGGCGCCCAACTGCTCGGCGGCGACGGCGAGATCGATCGATTGCAGGAGCGTGTCGGCTGCCGAGCGTGTCTGCGATTGGGGCGATGGCGTCCAGTGGCCGAATGAAAGAAAACCGATCTTTTTCATGATTCCATCCTACTATGTCTGGTGTGTCCGGCTCGATTTCTTGCCACAGGTGACGATGCCGATACAGGCAACGCGTCCAAGGCGTCCGTTATCCGCGTCATCATTCCATGGCTCGCAAGAACCGTGATTTCGAGTGCGTATATGTGCATGGATGCAACTGGTTGGAACAGCGCAATCTGTGAACTGATCGTCAACATGGATGGAGACACCGGAAACGGCTGAGGCCTTGACTACCTTACGGTCGTCGCCGGCCTGCATTTTCGCCTGCCATCCCTTTGCGGCCTCTCCAAACATGAACAAATTTTAACCGACGCGTTAACAATCAGATAACGCACCGCACCGAAACTGCCGCGCGTGTGAGTGCATCTCTCGCTTTCAACGTCCTTGAAACAAGAAATGGCAGGAAACTATGTTTGCAAGAAAATTCGCCCCCGCTCTGGTCTTCGTCGCATTCGGCGCCGGTATCGCGCATGCGGAAGTGCCCGTTCGCATCGATCAGTTCGATCATTGGGGGGCGTATTCTTATAAGTCGGGCGACAGCGTCAATTGCTATGTCCTGTCGAGGCCGGTTGCCCAGCAGCCCGCCAATGTCGACCATGGCGACAATTTCTTCATCGTCTCGCGCCTGTCTTCCGGCGACAAATTGGTTCCCGAAGCTGCGATGGGCTATGATCCGAAAGACGGTGCGCCGATGACGGCGATGGTGGGTGACAAGACATTCCCGATGTTCACGAAAGACCGGCATGCCTGGGTGAAAGACGAGACGCAGGAGCCGACCCTTGTCAGCGCCATGAAAGGTGGCGCCCAACTGCAATTGCAGGCAACCTCCAAACGGGGAACGGCAACGAGCTACTCCTATTCGCTCTCCGGCATTACGGCTGCATTGAAGCGGATAGAGACCTGCAAATGAGGCCGCCGGCACCATAGGCCAATTGGCGGAAGGGAAGCCGAAGAGCGCCAACAGCCTGCTCCTCGGCTTTTCTTTATTCAACAGCCTGTCAATGCGATTGCTATAACGAACTGTCGTGCCTGCCATTCTGCTTCGACGGGCGAACTTCGGCATGAACAGGCAGAAATGTCGCAGATGCCCTCAGCGTGAGATTCGCGTGGAAAGAATGATGGACGAGAGGGTGCGTTCGACGCCGTCGATCGTGCCGATTCCGTCGATCAACTGATCCAGCTGGGAAATCGAGGGCGCTGCGATGATGGCGATGAGATCGAAGGTGCCGCTCACCGAATGCAGCGTCGTTACCTCCGGGATCGCATCCAGCGACGCCGTCACCGCCGACAGCGCCTTCGGTGCGATCGTAATCAGCACATGCGCCCGAATCAGGCCGGAAAGATAGGCCTCCGAAAGCCGCACGCCATAGCCCGCAATCACGCCCTCGCGCTCCAGCCGTTCGAGCCTGGCCTGGACGGTGGTGCGCGACAGCGACAGCTTTTTGGCGAGCGTTGCTACCGGCATGCGGGCATTCTGGCCGAGCAGGGCGATCAGCTCGCGATCCTTATCCGTAACCTGCATGGCGGCTCCTGCGTTTTGCAAAATTATGTCGTCAGTTTGTATAGATTTATACAACGAAATGCGTTTTTCGTCGCTATGAATCGTTCAACTCCTGTCTACACTTATAAAAATCTTATCAATGAAATGCAGGGGAGTCATATGAAAGACATAGTGGTTATCGGCGCAGGCAAGATCGGTGGGGCGATTGCTCTGATGTTGGCCGAGACGGGCGATTACAGGGTCGTCGTCGCCGACCGCAGCCAGGAGCAGCTGGACAAGATCGACCGCCATCCGGCGATTTCCACGGCAGCTGTCGACATTGCCGACCGCGCGGGTCTGGTCGCCGTCCTGAAGGGCAAGTTTGCCGTATTGTCGGCAGCACCGTTCCATTTGACCGGCTTCGTGGCCGAAGCGGCGCTCGAGGCAGGCGTCCATTATCTCGACCTTACCGAAGACGTCGCGACGACGAAGAAGGTAGAGGAACTGGCGCAGGGCGCGAACACCGCATTCATTCCGCAATGCGGCCTCGCTCCGGGCTTCATCTCGATCGTCGCCAATGATCTCGCCAAGCGTTTCGACAGCCTCGACAGCGTGCGTATGCGCGTCGGCGCGCTGCCGCAGTATCCGTCCAATGCCCTGAACTACAATCTGACCTGGAGCACGGACGGCCTGATCAACGAATATATCGAGCCCTGCGAAGCGATCGTCGAAGGCAAGCTCGTGACCGTTCCGGCGATGGAAGAGCGCGAAGAGTTCTCGCTCGACGGCGTCACCTACGAGGCTTTCAACACCTCGGGCGGGCTTGGAACCCTTGCCAAGACGCTGACCGGCCGCGTGCGGACGATGAACTACCGCACGATCCGCTATCCCGGCCATCAGGCCATCATCAAGGCGCTGCTCAACGACCTGAACCTCAAGAACCGCCGCGATGTGCTGAAGGATCTGTTCGAGAACGCGCTTCCTGCCACCATGCAGGACGTGGTCGTGGTCTTCGTCACCGTATGCGGCTGGCGCGAAGGCCGCTACATGCAGGAGACTTATGCCAACAAGGTCTATGCTGGCATTGTCGCCGGCAAGAAGATGAGCGCTATCCAGATCACCACCGCAGCCGGCATCACCACCGTGCTCGATCTGCTGGCCCAGGGCAAGCTGCCCGCCAAGGGCTTCGTCTGCCAGGAAGAAATCGATCTCGGCGATTTCCTCGCCAATCGCTTCGGGCAGGTCTACAGCCTGGAAAAGATCAAGATGAGAGAAGCGGTGTAATTAGCGCTTATCCATGATGATTTGTATGTGGCGCCTGTTGGGCGCCACATCTGTTTTACGATACCGGCATGTGCAAAATCAGAAGCCCAAGCGCCGTCAGCCAATCTGAAAGATCGCGCTGCGTTTCAGCCGATCAGACTATTCAGGATCTCGACGGGATGCGGAATGGTCCGGCGTTCCATCTTGGCGACCTGCGAGCGACAGGAAAAGCCGGTGGCCATGACGATGTTTTGAGTGCCGCTCTCGGCGATCTTGTCTTGCCAGCTCATCGCATAGAGCTTTTCCGAAATAGGCCGATTGCGCAGCTCGTGGCCGAAGGTGCCGGCCATGCCGCAGCAGCCGACATCGGCCATATCGAGCTTGATGCCCAATTTTTCGAACAGCAGCGACCACTGCTTGAGCGCGGCCGGCGCATTCGTTCGTTCCGTGCAATGGGCAAGCAGCGTGAAACGCTCGCCGGGTGAGGCTTTCGGCTGTGGCAATCGATCGAGATTGGCGGCGAACCATTCCTGAAGCAGCAGCACCGGTGCCCGCAGCCGGGCAGAGGGCAGCGCGGCATATTCGCTGCGATAGGTCAGCGTCATCGATGGGTCGATGCCGACAAGCGGGATGCCCGTCTGCGAGATACGATCGAGATAGTCCCGCGATTTTGCTGCCGTCCTCTCGAAGCGGCCGAGATAGCCATGCACATGCAGGGCCTTGCCGTTTTGCTGCGGGCTGGCGATCCATGGCTTCATGCCCATCTTCAGCGCGAGCTTGAGCGCGGCGATGACCACAGCCGGATCGAAATGGGTGGAGAAGACATCGGCAATGATGACGACCGATCGAGCGCGCTCCTCGGGAGAGAGCTTCGCCAGACGCTCCGGCGTGGCGATGCGCACGCCGAGGCGAGCGGCCTCCCGCTGCAGCGAGATCGCGGGCATGGTCGGAAGAGCCGTGAGGCCGGCAAGCCGCATCAATGCCTGACCGGCGTTGGATCCGGTCAGCAGATTGTAAGCGGGCTTGATGCGCGCCATCAGCGGCAGCGTGGTCTCGATCGCGGCGACGATCGGATCCTTCAAGGGCCTGAGATAGCGCCCATAATAGAGCTCGAGAAACTTCGACCGGAAGGCCGGGACGCTGACCTTGACGGGACATTGCCCCGCGCAGGCCTTGCAGGCGAGGCAGGTATCCATCGCCGCCCGCACTTCATGGGAAAAGTCGTCACGGTTGGACGGATTGAGCGAGTTGGCCGTCCGGCGAAGCAGATTGCCGACGCGGTTGGCGCTACGTTGCGCTTCCGCCTCGCGTCGGGGATCGACCTGGCGCTCGGCAAGCAGACGCAGCCATTCGCGCATCAGCGACGCGCGCCCCTTCGGCGAATAGCGCCGGTCGCCCGTCGCCTTGAAGGAGGGACACATCGGGCTTGCGGCGTCGAAGTCGAAACAGGCGCCATTGCCGTTGCAATAGGCGGCATTGTCGAAAGCGGCGCGAATGTCGTTGCCGATGATGCGATCGAGATCGCCGCGCAGCGGCACTTCGTCGATCTTGAGCAGCGGACGAGAGGCGGCCGAGGCGATCTTGCCGGGATTGAGGCGATCACCCGGATCGAAGGCGCGCTTGATGTCCTGCAGGCAGGGATAAAGATCGCCGAAGAATTCCGGCACATATTCCGAGCGTACGCCCTTGCCGTGCTCGCCCCAGAGCACGCCGCCATATTTGCGTGTCAGCGCGACCACGCCGTCGCTGATCTTGCGCACGAGCGGCTGATGGTCGGCGCGCGTCAGGTCCAGCGCGGGGCGAACATGCAGCACGCCGGCATCGACATGGCCGAACATGCCGTAATCCAGTCCTTCGGCATCGAGAAGCGCCCGGAATTCGCCGATATAGGCGGCCAGATGCTCGGGCGGGACGGCGGTGTCCTCGACAAAGGGCACCGGCCGCACTGGTCCTTCGACATTGCCGAGCAGGCCGACGGCGCGCTTGCGCATGGACCATATCGCCTCGATTTCGGCCCTGTCGCGGGCGATCGTATAGCCCTTGTGACGTGCGGATGAGAGGTCGTCGAGGGCGGCGGTGACGTGAGCGAGCTTGCGCTCCAGCTCCTCGCGGTCGTCGGCCAGCAGCTCGACGAGGTTGATGCCGTTGGCGGAGCCGGATGCATCCTCGGGAAAGAATCGGGCGATATTGGTCCAGACGATGTCGCCCTTCGCCAGGCCCAGCACTTTCTCGTCGACCGTCTCGACCGAGGCCACCTTCAGCGCCACCAGCCGCCGTGCGTCCTCGAGCGCGGTGTTGAAATCATCGTAGCGGATGTTGATGAGCGCTGCCTCCGCCGGGATCGGCAGAACGTTAAGCTCTGCTTCCGCGATCATGGCAAGCGTGCCTTCCGAACCGCACAGCACCGCATTGAGATCGAAGCGGCCGTCCTCGCGCCGGATATGGGCGAGATCGTAGCCGGTCATGTAGCGGTTGAGCTTCGGGAAGGTGGCCGCGATTAGCTCGCTCTTGTCTCCGGCGATCCCGTCAACGACCCTGTGAATCTCTCCGATCCGATCCTCGCGTGCCTTGATCTCCTCCAGTTCCGCGTCACCGAGGGGACGCGACCACCAGTCGCTGCCATCGCAGAGCACGACGCGAAGGCCGAGAACGTGGTTGCTGGTCTTGCCGTAAAGGCACGAGCCCTGGCCGCAGGCATCGGTCGAGATCATGCCGCCGATCGTGGCGCGGTTGGAGGTGGAAAGCTCGGGCGCGAAGAACAGGCCGTGTGGCTTGAGGGCCTTGTTGAGCTGATCCTTGACAACGCCGGCCTCGACGCGGGCGATCCTCCGAACAGGATCTATCTCCAGAATTCGGTTCATATGTCTGGAGCAGTCGACGACGACACCCGATGTCAACGACTGGCCGTTCGTCCCGGTTCCGCCACCGCGCGGCGCGATGGTCATGTCGGAAAAGGCGGGTTCCGATATGGTCGTCGCGATGATCTTCAGATCGTCGGCGCCGCGCGGATAGACAAGGGCCGCAGGCTTGATCTGATAGATGGAATTGTCGGTCGAAGCCACCGTCCTGGCGCCTTCATCCATCTCCACGTCGCCACGGAAGCCGAGCGCGGCCAGCCGGCGCCCGAAGGCGCCGATCTGCTGCTTACGACTGTCTTTCGCCGAAACGAGGCGTGGGAGCATGGTACGAAGGCTTCCGGCGTTTTACCCGATGACTATCGCCGGAGATCAGCGCAGGCCCGTTCGATGCGATTGAGCGCTTCGACGAGGTCGGCTTCCGACGTCGCATAGGAAATACGGAAATAAGGCGACAGTCCGAAGGCAGAGCCCGGCACCACGGCGACATGGGCTTCGTCGAGCAGATAGGCGCAGAAGTCCGCATCCGTCTCGATGGACTTTCCGGACGGCGTTGTCGTTCCCAGTATGCCGGCGCAGCCCGAGAATGTATAGAAGGCACCTTCCGGCACCAGGCAATCCAGTCCTTCGATGGCATTGAGCCGGCCGACGACCAGATCGCGGCGACGCTGGAAGCTTGCCTTGCGATCCGACAGGAATTCCTGCGGGCCGTTCAGCGCCGCGACTGCCGCCGCCTGGCTGACGGAAGAGGGGCAGGAAGTCGCCTGGCTCTGAATGACGGCCATGGCCTTGATCAGCGCCTTGGGACCGCCGGCATAGCCGATGCGCCAGCCGGTCATGGCATAGGCCTTGGAAACACCGTTGACCGTCAGCGTCCGGTTCTTGAGACTCGGCTCGATCGCGACGGGGGTGGTGAAGCGGAAGCCGTCATAGACGATGTGCTCATACATGTCATCGACCATCAGCCAGACATGCGGATGGCGCAGCAGTACTTCGATCAGCGGCTGATAGTCGGCCTCCGAATAGGCCGCACCCGATGGATTCGAAGGCGAGTTCAGCAGCAGCCAGCGCGTCTTCGGGGTAATGGCCTTTTCGAGCTGGTCCGCCTTCAGGCGGAAGCCGGCCGCGGCATCGCACGGGATCAGCACGGGCACGCCGCCGCAGATCTCGACGATATCGGAATAGGAGGTCCAGTAGGGCGTGGGGATGATGACCTCGTCGCCCGGATTGATCGACGCCATGAAGGCGTTGAACAGGATCTGCTTGGCACCCGTCGCCACGGTGATTTCGTCGAGGGCGTAATCGATGCCGTTCTCGCGCTTGAATTTTCCGGCGATGGCCTTTTTCAGCTCCGGCGTGCCGTCGAGGGCCGTGTATTTCGTTTCGCCGCGATCGATGGCGGCCTTGGCCGCCTCCTTGACGTTGTCGGGCGTATCGAAATCCGGTTCGCCGGCACCGAGAATGATGACCGGCAAGCCTTCCCGCTTCATCGCATTGGCGCGAGCGCCGATCTGAAGAATGGTCGATACGCCGATGGAAGCGATGCGCGAAGCGGGCTGGAAGCCCGCCTCTTCGATTTTGGTGGCGATCGTCATGGTGCTTACTCGATGTCGAAGGAGACACCCTGCGCAAGCGGCAGGGCCTTGGAGTAGTTCACGGTGTTGGTCGCCCGGCGCATATAGGCCCTCCAGGCGTCGGAGCCGGATTCGCGGCCGCCGCCGGTTTCCTTCTCGCCGCCGAATGCACCGCCGATTTCGGCGCCCGAGGTGCCGATATTGACGTTGGCGATGCCGCAATCCGAACCGTCAGCCGCGAGGAAGCGCTCGGATTCCTGCATGTCACGGGTGAAGATCGATGACGACAGGCCGGCCGCAACGGCGTTGTGCTCGTCGATAACGGCGTCGAAATCGTCATAGGGTATGACGTAGAGGATGGGAGCGAACGTTTCTTCCAGAACGGGGCCTGCCTGCTTCGGCATTTCCACCAGCGCCGGCTTTGCATAATAGCCGTCGGCATGGCCGACATCGATGCGCTCGCCGCCGGTGACGGAACCGCCATGGGCCTTGGCTTCGGCGATGGCCTTCTGCATGCCGTCATAGGCTGCCTTGTCGATCAGCGGGCCGACCAGGGCGGAGGAGTGCAGGGGATCGCCGACCGAGACGCTCTGGTAGGCCTTCTTCAGCCGCGGCACGAGCTGGTCGTAGACGCTCTTATGGACGAACAGGCGGCGCAGCGTGGTGCAGCGCTGGCCGGCGGTGCCCATGGCGCCGAAGGCGATGGCGCGCAACGCCATGTCGAGATCGGCCGACGGGCAGACGATGCCGGCATTGTTGCCGCCAAGTTCGAGGATGGCGCGGGCAAAACGCTTGGCAAGCCGCGGCCCGACCTCGCGGCCCATGCGCGTCGAGCCGGTTGCCGAAACGAGCGCCACCTTCGGGTGATCGACCAGGACTTCGCCGATTGCGCGGTCGCCGATCAGCAGCTGCGACAGACCCTCCGGCGCATCGCCGAAGCGGGCAAGCGCGCGATCGAGGATCGCCTGCGAGGCCAGCGCCGTCAGCGGCGTCTTTTCAGAGGGCTTCCAGATGATGGAGTCGCCGCAGATCAGCGCCAGGGCTGCGTTCCACGACCAGACCGCGACCGGGAAGTTGAAGGCCGAAATGATGCCGACGACGCCGAGCGGGTGCCAGGTTTCCATCATGCGATGGCCCGGACGCTCGGTGGCGATCGTCAGGCCGTAGAGCTGACGGGAGAGGCCAACGGCGAAATCGCAGATGTCGATCATTTCCTGCACTTCGCCGAGACCTTCGGAGCGGATCTTGCCGGCTTCGATGGAAACGAGGCGGCCGAGATCGTCCTTGGCGGCACGCAGCTCTTCGCCCAGCAGACGGACCAGCTCGCCGCGCTTGGGTGCCGGCACGAGGCGCCAGGCGCGGAACGCGGCATGGGCCTTCTCGATCCGCTTTGCCGCTTCATCGGCCGAAACGGTCTTGAGGCTGCCGATCTTCTCGCCGGTGACCGGGGAGTAGGAAGGCATGTCGCCCTGCGTGTAGAGCGCCTTGTCGACGCCGAGCTTTTCGAGAATGGCAGCGGCTTCGGCTGCGACGGAGGGGTTCTTTGCTGCGATGTTCATCTTTTGAAACTCCACTTGTCTTTGATCCGGGTTGGGAGGGGCGGCTCGTGGCCGCATCGCCTCACTCGGCGGCGTCTTGCTTGGATAGTGCCCGCAGGCAGGCGTCGATCGACGCCTGTTCGATGCCGGCATAATGGTCGAATTCGTTCAGCACCTTCATGCCGAGGTCTGTTTCAAAACGCTGCTGGTTCGGACTTGCAACGAATTCCTGTTGCGCGCCATCTCCGAGATTGGACTGGAAGATGCCGGCGGCGCTGACGGGAAGAAAATCCTCGTAGACGATCGGATCGAACTGAACGAGGCCCTGGCCGATCAGCGCGTCGATATCGCCGTGGTTCGTTACGGCGGCATTGCCCTTGGCCGTCAGCGAATAGGTGAAGTAGCCGAGGCCCTGGGCACGGATTGCCGACCACTCGTCCGGGAATTCGGCAAAGCTCTGCGCGAGCGCGGCCTCATACTCGCGTGCGTTCGATCCGTCGGCGGCCGGACGCACGATCTTGCGCGACTGATCCAGCAGCCTGTCATAGAGCGCACGGCCCTTGGGCGTCAGCGCAATGCCACGCTGCTCGATCTCGCCGAAACGGGCCGTATGCGAGCCTTCTTCCCAGATGCCCTCGGCATTGCGGAATGAGACGGGCTCTTCAAGCGCCTTGAACGAGGTCTGACGCAGCAGGATCGGGCAAGAGCGCGTCGGCGGTCCTTCGACGATGGCCTTCGGCGCAATGTCGTAGTCAGGCATCAGTGCCTGCACGCGGTCGATATCGAGGGTGCGCGGCGTCAGATGGTTGATGTGCGGCCCCTTGAACGACACGACATCGGCGATCAGGCGATGAGCATCATGGAGACGATGGTACATGGCGGCATCGACATTGGCTTCGTCATGCCAGCGGAAGGTCTCCAGCACTTCGCTCACGAAACGCTGGGCGTCGTCCTTGTCCAGGCCGCCATCGCGCTCGGCCTTCTCGGCCAGTGCAACGGCGCCGTCCGTGAAGATCTTGCGCTTCGCGAGAATGTCCGCGGCCGCCTTGCGCAGATCCTCGTCGGCGATGAGGTCTAGCCGCAACAGCGAGGTGAAGACACGGAAGGGATTGCGCTTCAGTTCCGCATCGCCGATCGGCCGGAATGCCGTCGAGTGGACCGGCACGCCGGCGGTGGACAGGTCATAATAGCCGACGGGATACATGCCCATGACGGCAAAGACGCGCGCCATCGTCGAAAGCTCCGCCGCAGTCCCGAGCCGGATGGCGCCGTGGCGCTCCTCGGAGATGCGGTCGAGATAATCCGTCGCCTCCAGCCGCTCCTTCAACTTGGGCTGAGCCGCCAGCGTTTCGTCGTTGACGCGGGCGACCAGTTCCATGAGCGTGCCGTAGGCGGGCACTTCTTCGCGATACATCGCGGACATGGCGGCCGAAAAGGCGCTGCGAATATCGCTGGTCGAGACGTGATCAGGCTTCATGTGCGATCTCTTCCTGAAAGCTATATCATTCCTATTTGGCAGAATATCTCTTGTTCCGGCGTCAGTCTTGTGAGAGAGAATTCTAACTTGATGCGGAAATGGAATGACCATGCGTCGACGGCTTATCCCGGACATCGTCAATCTGCAGGCGTTCGAATGCGCCGCGCGCCACCAGAATTTTTCGCGCGCCGCGGAGGAGCTCAATCTGACCCAAAGCGCCATCAGCCGGCAGATCAGCGATCTGGAACGGCAGACGGGCCTGAAGCTGTTCGAGCGCGTTCGGCAGCGTGTCGTCCTGTCCGAGGCCGGCCTTCGGCTGTTGCCGGAGGTGAAGGATCTGCTTTTGCGCTCGGAGCGCCTGATGATCGGCGCCGTTGCCGCCGGCCAGATGAAGCTGTCGTTGAAAGTCGCGACCTTGCCGACCTTCGGCACGCGCTGGCTGGTGCCCCGCCTCGGCCGATTCCTCGACGAGCATCGCGATGTTGCCGTTACCGTGGAATCGCGCTCCAAGCCCTTCAGCTTCGACGAGGACAATTTCGATCTTGCCATCCACTACGGCCTGCCGGCCTGGGCGGGCGCCGTTGCGACGTTCCTTTGCAATGAGACCGTTCTGCCCGTAGCCAGCCGAGAGCTTGCCGGACGGCTTGCTCTGGGCTCGGCGGGCGAGCTGGCGGAGGCTCCGCTGCTTCACCTGACAACGCGGCCCAAGCTATGGGCGCAATGGTTCGACCTGCAGGACCTGCCAAGTGACAACGCCTATCCCGGTGCGCGCTTCGACCAGTTCTCCATGATTATCGCTGCGGCTATCGCCGGGATCGGCGTGGCGCTTCTGCCCACCTATCTGATCGAGGACGAGCTGAGAGCCGGTACGCTCCTGCCCCTGTTCGATCTGCCGATGCCGACCGAGAACAGCTACTATGTCGTCATGCCGGAAAAGAAGCAGACGAACGAGACGGCGACGTTGTTTCAGGACTGGCTGCTTAGCGAGGTTACGCCGCAGCCTTAGGTCACGACCGGCCCGGCGTTTTCACGCATCGGCGCCGATTGATAAATTTTAAGCTTGAAATTTCTCTTTGCCGGCGTCACACATTTTCATGTCGGGCTGCCGCACATCCAACAGGGGGTCGGCTAGAGGTGAACTCAGGGAGGAGCAAGCCACCATGAAGATGCATCCGCTGAAGGGACCGAACCGGTTGAAGCTCGGCGTTTTTTCCGCAAATGCGGATGGCGGCCTCGCAATCACCGGCGTGCCCGAGCGCTGGACCGCCGGCTGGCAGGATAATCTGACCGCGGCGCAGATCGCCGACCGGGCCGGGCTCGAATTCTTTCTGCCGATTGCCCGCTGGCGTGGCTTCGGCGGCAAGAACCGCGTGCGCGAATGGTCGTTCGAGACCTTCACCTGGGCTGCGGCGCTTTCCGCCGCAACCGAGCGGATCGGCCTCTTCATGACGGTGCATGTGCCGCTCGTTCATCCGCTCTATGCCGCCAAGTCGCTCGCCACGGTCGATCATATCAGCGGGGGGAGGGCCGGACTGAACATCGTCTGCGGCTGGAACCCGAAGGAATTCGGCATGTTCGGCGTGCCGCTGGTCGAAAAGGGTTACGATCAGGCGGCCGAATGGCTCGAAATCGTCGAAAAGCTCTATGCGTCCGATGAGCCGCTCGACTATGCGGGCAGCTATTACAATCTGAAGGAAGCCGTCAGCCGCCCGGCAAGCCTGCAGGCACCGCGGCCGGTGACGATGAACGCGGCATTCGGCGGCCCCGGCCGCGATTTTGCCGCGGCCCATTGCGATTATCTCTTCACCACCTTTACCGAGATCGGTGAAGCCGGAAAGCATGTGGTCGACATCGCGGGACGAGCGGAAGAAAAAGGCCGGCAGGTCGGCGTCTATACGGTTTGCCATGTGGTTTGCCGCGAGACGCAGGCGGAGGCGGAGGATTATTATACCCGCTACGCCGTGACCATGGCCGATCAGGACGCCGTCGACCAGCACATGGCCGGCAAGAAGGAGTTCTCGCAATCCCATGATCGCGATGCTTACGACCGTTATCGGCAGCGTTTTGCCGGCGGTGCCGGCAGCTACCCGTTGATCGGCACGCCTCAGCGGATCGCGGAGGAGATGATTGCGATCGCCGAGCAGGGCTATGCCGGAATTGCCCTGTCCTTCGTCAACTACACGCAGGAGCTTCCCTATTTCTGCGACCGGGTGCTTCCGCTTCTGAAGAAGGCCGGGTTGCGGATAGAGTGAGGAATAGCCGCTTTCCCTGCCTTCACCGGCGCTCGACAGGGGCGTATATGATCGCCTCTCGCTGATCCTACGGCTTGCCGGCGCGCCATCATCGCGGCTGCGGCAAGTGTGCATTGCAGCAAAAAACTTGCCCCAAGGGGTTTACAAGCGCGCCATCGGATGGGATTCTTTTGGCGAAGGGGCCGCTTGATTTGCGGCGGCGCTATTCCCTTCACCCGGATGCCATGACTTTGGCTCCGGCGCGCTGTGCTTTGCAAGCGCTCAACCGAACACATCAATCCGAGGCCAGAATGCGGCGTTTGTTCCGTCTCCGGCTGTTGTCTCAGTGCGCCCCGAGCCTTGCGTCGGGGCACAGATAATCGGGCTTTTCATGAGCTTTAAGTCAAAACGCGCCCTTCGCGGCGTTCTGGGTCTTCTTGCAAGCGTCAGCTTGCCGCAGACGGCCAAGGCCAGCGATCTGATGATCTGGTCGCCGGTCAAGCTGGCGCCGCGAACATACAAGGCGACGCTCGGCTTTCGGCTGCCGATGGCGTGGGAGATGAGCGCGGGCATGGATCTCGGCCTGGGTGGAGCGGCAAATGGCCGAATTGTGCGCAGCAGCCGGCTGGCAACGTTCTGGGGGAGGGCAGTCGATGATCACAAGCGCTTCTCGACCGTATGGCGCCGCGAAGTTGCATTGAGGGTCGATACCGTCAACGGCACCGGAACGCTTTGCCTCGAGCGTTCGCGGAGCTGGGCTGTCTGGAACAATCTCGACATGAGCACATCCCGGTCGCTGAACGTGAACTATGCGGGCGCGCGGAACGCAGGAAATTCCATTGCCGCGACGCACGCCGTCACAGTCGCTGTTCCCTGGACGGGAACCTCCATATCCGCGATCGGCAACCTGACGGACGCAGGCAGTATCTTTTCCAGCACCGTTTCGCTGCAGCAGCCGTTGGCGCCGAACCTCAATTTCTCGGCGTCCTTTGCCGACCCGCAGACTTTCGTGCCGTCCGGCAATTTCCGGGTCGACTACCGCATCAAATGGTAGGCCTCGGCCCGCCCCTTGTCGCGGCCGCAGACGTGCGGAACAAATGTCGTTCGGGGAAGTTTAAGGCAAGCAAGAGATCGATCTTGCTCGAGGTCTCATGGCCTTGCGAAGCCTGCCGCTGGTGCAGCTCCCTGCTGGCGGCAGGCTTAGCGCTCATGCGGAGACGGTCAGTCGGCTTGGCTTGCCGGCTCTGTCGGCAGCTTGATCGCGACGTCCGATTCCGCAAGCCGTGCTTTCAGTTTCGATACGGTGTCGTGCCGGACATCGGACCAGGACGTGGTTACGGTCCAATACTCGATGTTCAGCACTGCCTGATCGACGGCCAGATCATCGAGATAGACTTTTGGCGCTGGCGTATTCTTGATCCGCTGATCCGCTTTCAAGACGTCCAGAATGGTCTTGCGGGCAAGGTTGATGTCGATGTTGTCAGCCAGGGCGACGGACAATTGCTGGCGGCGATCCGGCTCGCGGCTGTAGTTGATGATGGGCGTGTTCCAGAGCGTGGAGTTCGGCGCCATGAGATAGAGGCCGTCCGCCGTCTTCATCTCCGTCGCGAAGAGGCCGATCTCCTTTATGTAGCCTTTGACATTGGCCGTCTCGATATATTCGCCGACGCGAAACGGCCGCAGGATCAGCAGCATGATGCCGGCCGCGATATTTTGAAGCGTGCCCTGCAGCGCCAGGCCGATCGCCAGGCCGGCGGCGCCGAGCGCGGCAATGATGGAGGCGGTCTGAACGCCGAATTGCCCGAGGACGGTGATGAAGACCAGGATGAGCAGGCTGTAGTGCAGGACGTTCTGGAAGAAGCTCGCCAGTGTTTCGTCGATGCCGCGGATGCGCGAGATGACGCGATAGGCCGAGCGGCTGATGATGCCGGCAAGGAGCCAGCCGCCGATCAGGAGAATGATCGCACCGAGAAGCGAGAAGCCGTATTGAACCGCGAGTGCCGAGGCCTGGTCGAGCGCGGTGCGGGTGGCGACGACGATGTTGGTCGTTTGATCTTCCATTTCAAAACTCCGTCTTTTTCAGAGAGCCAAATGAGAAGTCGCGATCTTTGTTCCCGATCGTCGGGCGCACGAACCTCGGCCGTTTCAAGTCATTGTGCGGGATGGATTCCGTGCCGGTGCTTCAAGCGCCGTGCTTTGCCTGATGCGCGCCAAGGCTCGCGGCAACGGCATAATGTGCCTTTTTCTGCTCGTACATGCCGAGATCGGCGCGCTTGATCATCGCTTCAATGGTCTCGCCGGGCTCGCTCGTCGCCACGCCGACAGCGACGCTGAGCGGCGCGCTGGAGTAGAATTGGTTGTTGATCTTGAGCAGTTCGTTGATCGTCTCGACCATCGCTCCGGCGGTAATCTCGTCCGCACCGGGCATGAGAACGGCAAACTCGTCGCCGCCAATGCGGGCCGCATGATTCGGCAAGGACACGACGCTGTTCAGTACCTCGCCCATCCGGCGCAACAGAGCGTCGCCGGCATCGTGTCCGCTCTCGTCATTGGCTTCCTTCAGGCCGTTGAGATCGATGATGATGGCCGACACCGGCCGAAGCGACTTGCGCTCCAGCCTGTTGAGCTCTTCCATGTAGAAGGCGCGGTTGTAGAGCCTGGTCAGGACATCGTGCTTGCCGAGATATTCGAGATAGGCCTCTGCCTTCTTACGGGCGGTAATGTCGGTGAGTGCCACCTGCACCAGCGACCAGTCGTCCTCAAAACCGGGAAGGACGGAAAACTGCAGCAGAACGTGACGCTCCGATCCATCGAGGGCATAATTCAGCACCTCACGCTGATGGAAGAGACGGCCGTTCCACAATTCCACCAATTGCCCGCGGAAATGCTTCTCCATGTCGTCACGGAACACTTCACCGATCCGTTGATGCAGGGTTTGCCGATCCGGCGCACAGAACAGATCGAGCGTTGCCTGATTGACATCGAGCACGCTGATTTCGCTCATGCATTGCTGGACGAATTCCGGATGCACGTCGAGAAATACCTGGAAATCGACGATACCGCGGTTGCGGATTTGATCGAGCAGGATCTTGATGCGGCTGAAATCTTCGACCCATAGGGACACGGGTGAATGCTCGAACATTCCCTCGGCATAGCGGCGTTGCCGCTCTTCCTGGCGCCTTGCTTCCTCGCGCGCTGTCACGTCTTCGGTGGTCAGCAGCAACCTGTCCCAGGACTCTTCGTGCCCGGGGAGAATGACGCCGCGAAGCTGGATATCGAGCCTCTTGCCGCCAAGGGAATAGTTGATGGCCGTGCTCGAAAATTCGGTCTTGCCCTCCCAGAGCGCGACAAGCTCGTTCACATGGCTTTGAAGCATCTCGTCCCGGAAGATCTGGTGAAGGCTTCCTATGAGCGTCTCGAAGGACGGCGCTTCGAACAACTCCAGTGTCCTGGCATTGACGGCAAGGACCTTGATCTTTCGTGAACAGGCCGCGACGCGCTGCGCATCGGCGAGCAGGAAGGCGCGCAGGTCGGTTACCCCCTCAGCCCGCCAGAGGTCGAATTGCTCCCTGACGCCGCTGAAATCCTCCAGCCACATGGCGACAGGCGCGAGATCGAACACTGTGCTGCTAAAATCCTGGGCGTTCATTCCAATTCCCTGCGCCGGCCGAAAAATCAGTCTTCGAAGCACAAAGCCGGCTGTTCGCTGGATTCTGCTTAGCGAACATTTGTAAAGCTTGCGTTGATATTTGGCGCCCGGTCAAGCCGATCAGCCAACGGCATCCTGTTTTCAGTTCATTCTTGTCGAAACTGTGCCCAAAATGGCTCGATCGGTACAATTGACCACCCGACTCCTTGCGGTAAACACGGCTATTATGTTCTCAGAAAGCGCTCAAACGCTTCGAGGGTTTTCTCACTGACATGGTGTTCGATGCCCTCGGCATCATTCCTTGCGGTATCGGGATCAACGCCGAGACGGCACAGGACAGCTTCCACGACCTCATGGCGGCGGCGCGTTGCGATTGCCAGGCGCTGACCTTCTTCCGTCAGGAAGACGCCGCGATACGGGCGCTGCGTGATCAGATTTTCCTCCGCCAGACGCTTGAGCATCTTGGCGACCGTCGGCTGTGTTACTCCCAGCCTCTGCGCGATGTCCGTCTGGCGTGCTTCGCCGGCGTGTTCTATCAGATCGGCAATGAGCTCGACGTAGTCTTCCATCAATTCCGTGCGTCTGTCGTCACGGCTTTTCTGAAAGGCCTCGGCATGCGACTCGACTTCCGTCGAAGCAAGTCGGCTTTCCGGGGTAAGAGGCAATTTCGTCAAGGCGGCTCACCTTCGCAAGGTTCAGAAAGTGGTGAAGATATTTAGCCTTGCCTATAAATAAATCGCAAGCGCAATGAAACCCTAATTGGGGGTATAGACACCGCTAATCAGGGACGGAAACTCTGGGTTTCATGTCCAAGGCTACGACGCGACCGCCGTTTACGAGAAAAGCCGGACGCTCCAATAGCACAATGCCGACATAGCGGCGGCAGCGGGCAAGGTGATCACCCAGGCGATCACGATATTGCCGGCAATACCCCAACGCACGGCCGACACTCGCCGGGCGGCGCCGACGCCGATGATGGCGCCCGTAATCGTGTGGGTCGTCGAAACCGGTATGCCGAGCCAGGTCGCGGCGAAGAGCGTCAGAGCGCCGCCCGTCTCGGCGCAGAAACCCTGCATGGGGTTGAGGCGCGTTATTTTCGAACCCATCGTATGCACGATCCGCCATCCGCCGAGCAGCGTGCCCAAAGCCATGGCTGTCTGACACGAAAGAACCACCCACAAGGGAACGTGGAAGGAACCGCCGCCATATCCTTGGGAATAAAGAAGTATGGCGATGATCCCCATCGTTTTCTGCGCGTCGTTGCCGCCATGCCCAAGGGAATAGAGTGAGGCTGAAAAGAACTGCATGATGCGGAATGTGCGGTCGACGGCAAAGGGCGTCTGCCGGACGAACAGCCATGTCACGGCAAGCACCAGGAACAGGGCAAGCAAAAAGCCGATCAGCGGAGACATGACGATCGCGCCGGCGGTCTTGAGGACGCCGAGCCAGACGATGGAACTGACGCCGACCTTGGCGAGGCCGGCGCCGATCAGGCCGCCGACCAGCGCATGCGACGAGCTCGACGGGATGCCGAATATCCAGGTGACGATATTCCAGACGATCGCCCCCATCAGCGCGGAGAAAATGACGGATGCATCGACGATATTCGGATCGATGATGCCCGTCCCCAACGTTTCCGCGACGTGCAGGCCGAAGAACAGGAAGGCGATGAAATTGAAAAACGCGGCCCAGAGAACCGCATATTGCGGTCGCAGGACACGGGTGGAGACGATGGTCGCGATGGAGTTCGCGGCGTCATGGAGCCCGTTCAGGAAATCGAAGAACAGGGCCGTGGCAATGATTGCCACCAGCAGCGGAAAGGCGAGCGAGGCCCCCATCAGACACTCTCGATCACGATGCCGTTGATCTCATTGGCGACGTCCTCGAAGCGGTCGACGACCTTTTCCAGTTCGCCGTATATCTCGCTGCCGATGATATAGGCCATGGCGTTGGAGGTGCCGTAGTTGCGGAAAAGCTCCTTCAGGCCCTGGTCGTGCAATTCATCCGCATGGCCTTCGACCTTGACGATCTCTTCCGTGATGTTGGCAAGCCGGGTGGCATTGGCGCCCATGCGATCCAGCAACGGCACCGCCTCGGCGACGAGATGCGCCGCCTTGACGATCACTCCGCCCATCTGCTGCATGCGGGGATCGAAGCTCTTCTGCTCGAACAGGCGGATGGTCTTGACGGTCTTGTGCATCATGTCGATGGCGTCATCCATGGACATGATCAGATCCTTGATGTCACCACGATCGAATGGCGTGATGAAGCTCTTGCGCACGGCAAGCAGCACATCGCGCGTGATCTCGTCAGCCTGATTTTCGAATTCGACGATCTGCCGGCACTTTCCCTCGATGTCCTTGCCGGAAAGCAGCTGGTTCAGCGCCTCCGCAGCACCGACGATCGTGCGCGAGTGCTGCGCGAAGAGATCGAAAAAACGATCCTCGCGCGGCATGAGTTTGCGAAACCAGCCTAACATCAAAGCTCCATGCGTCCATTGTCACGAAATTGTCATAATTGACAACGCGCGGCTTGGAAAGGCGCGGAACGGTGTTGTTTTCAGGCCTCGCTGAGGTTTGTTGTGGACACGCTGCGTCAGTGTCGTCGAACGCAAACCGGCTTATGCTGAAGAGCGCCGCTCGGTCAGGCTGGGATTTGTTCGCGCAGGAGCGGCAGCAATCGGTCGCCCTGCCGTTTGATTTCCGAGAGATAGGGCGTGTCCGAAAGGACGAAATGCGTGATGCCCAGATCGCGATATTTGCGCAGGGAGCGGGCGACATCCTCGGCCGAACCGACCAGCCATGTGGTGCCCGCGCCGCCGCCGCCGACCTTGCTCGGCGCCGTATAGAGATTGTCGTCAAGCACATCGCCACGCGCGGCCAGATCGAACAGCCGCTTCTGGCCGACGGCGATGGATTGACGGTGATCGTTCCAGCCGACGCCGTTGTTCTGTGCCATTTCGGCAATCTTTGCTTCGGCATCGGTCCAGGCCTGTTCGCTCGTCTCGCGGACGAGCGTGGTGATGCGCAACCCAAATTCCAATGGCGGAAGATCGCGATCAAGGTCTCTGCTCAATGCCTTGAGCCGGCTGATGCGCTCGCCGATATCGGCGAGAGGCTCGCCCCAGAAGAGCTGTACGTCGGCTTCCGTGGCCGAAACGCGCTCGGCCGCGTCGGAGGCGCCGCCGAAATAGAGCTTGGGGTGCAGGCGCTCGCCGCTGCGCCGGATGCGCGGCGCGGCCGTGGACTCGCTGACGCGAAAATGATCGCCCTCGAAGGTTACGTTTTCTTCCGTCCAGAGCTTGCGGGTGAGCCGCATGAACTCCTTGGTGCGGCCATAGCGATGCGCCTGGTCGCCCTCGCTGTCGCCATAGGCGGCCAGGTTGTCCTTGCCCGATACGATATTGACGCGCACGCGGCCTCCGCTCAGATGATCGAGCGTGGCGGCGGCCGACGCGAAATGCGCCGGTCGCCAATAGCCCGGCCGGATTGCGATCAGCGGCTCGAAGGTGGTGGTGCGGGCCGTCAGCGCTGCGGCGACAGTGAACGTATCGGGCCGGCCCCAGCCTGTGCCGATCAGCGCGCCCTTCCAGCCGTGATCCTCCAGGGCCCTGGCGTGGCTGGTCAGGGTTTCAAGGCTGTTATGGTTCTCGAGAGTGGAATCGCCGCGATGGCCGGGTTTGACGTCATTGGGGATATACCAAAGAAATTCGCAATTGCTGCTCATGCCTGGGCCTGCCTGACTTGGATATGATATTCCACGCCGGCGCCGGTCATGGTTCATCCATGGCTCACGGCGCCGGTATGCTTAAAGTTTGCCTTTCCACGGAACCAGGACGGCCTCGAGAATGCGGATTCCGGCCGAAAAGGCGAAAGCGCAAACGGCGATGATGCCGATGCCGACGAAGACGACGTCGGTGGCGAGGAATTGCGAAGCCGACATGATCATGAAACCGATGCCGCGGGTCGAGGCGATGAGCTCGGCGGCCACCAGCGTGCCCCAGCCGATGCCGAACGCGATCCGGACGCCGGTCAGAATTTCCGGCAGGGCCGAAGGCAGGACCACGGCAAAGAAGAGCTGCAACCGGCTTGCCCCCAGCGAGCGTGCCGCATTGACGCGCTCCAGCGGCAGCGAACGGACGCCGGCTTGGGCGGAAAGGCAAATCGGCGCGAACATCGCCAGCACGAGAAGCGTGATTTTCGACGTCTCGCCAATGCCGAGCCAGATAATCATCAGCGGCAGATAGGAAAGGGGAGGCAGAGGCCAGTAGAATTCGATCGGCGTATCCAGCACGCCTTTTGCCCAGCGATTAAGGCCCATCAGCAGGCCGACGGGAATGCCCACGACGATTGCGATGGCCGCAGCGACGATGATGCGGAACAGGCTTGCCAGTATATGTTCGGATAGCGAGGCGCCGGCATAGCCGTCGCGATAGACGACGCCGATCTGTGTCAAGACCTCGTCCGGGCGCGGCAGGAAGAGATGCGACACAAGGCCGAGCTTGGCAACTAGCCACCAAAGGCCGAGACAGGCGATTGCCGTGACGATGCTGATGGTGACGGTGGGCTTGTCGCCGACACCGAAATCGGGAAGGCGGACCAGCTTCGGTTGCGCCTCGTTCTGGGAAACGACGATCGGTCGCGTCTCGATGATGTCGCTCATGCGGCGCTCCTGATGGTCTCGGCGTTGTGAAGGATGCCGCGAATTTCTTCCCGGAGATTGCCGAATTCGGGAGATGTGACGATCGCCCTCGTGTCGCCACTGGCGGCAAAGCGATGCACGAAATCGAGCTCGAAGCGGGCGACGACGCGCCCCGGCCTCGGCGACATGACCAGAACTTCGGTGCCGAGGAACAGCGCCTCCTCGATCGAATGGGTAATGAAGAAGATGCGCTTGTTGGTTCTGGCCCAGATGGAGACCAGCAATTCCTGCATCTGCTCACGCGTCAGGCTGTCGAGGGCGCCAAAGGGCTCGTCCATCAGCAATATGTCCGGGTCGGTGGCGAGCGCGCGGGCTATGCCGACGCGCTGGCGCATGCCGCCCGACAGTTCATAAGGCAAGGCATTGGCAAAGTCGGTCAGCCCGACGAGCCGCAGCAGTTCCGATGCACGGTCGCGCCGTTCACGCCGCCCCAGTCCGGCGAATTGCAGGCCAAGCGCTACGTTGTCGATGACGGACTTCCATGGCAGCAATGAATCCTTCTGGAAAACGACGCCGCGGTCGGCGCCAGGCCCGGAAACCGGCCTGCCGTCGAGCGTGATCCTGCCTTCGGAAAGAGGTAGGAAGCCGGCGATCGCGTTGAGCAGCGTGGATTTGCCGCAACCGGAGGCGCCGAGTGCGACGACGATGCCGCGCTCCGGAATGTCGAAGGAAACGCGGTCGAGCGCGTGAACGGTTCTGCCGTCACGCGCCGCAAAGAAAACACTGGCATGGTCGACTTGAAGCATGGGGCCTCTCAAAGGTTCGACACCGGCGCGCCGAGCGCGCCGGTGTCAGGGAGGATCAGTTGCTTGCGCTTACAAGCGCGTCAGCTGTAACGAATGCACCGTAATTCGGCAGGACGTCGGAGACTTTCCCCTGGCTCTTCAGGAAAGCCGCGGTGTCCTTGAGGATCTTGGCTGCTCCGGATTGGTCGCCGCCGCCGAGCCATGCGGCCGATGCCTGTACGTCGGGCGTCAGGAGGGTCAGGTTTTTCAGCGCGGCGGCCTGCTGGTCCGCCGTACCGCCGAGAAGCTTGGCGAGCGCCTTCGCATTGTCGCTATCCGGTCCCCACGCGGCCTTGTCGGCTGCGAAGGAGGCATAGTATTTGCTGATGACCGAGGCGTAGGTCTTCAGGAACTGCGGATTGTCAGCCGCGAATTTCGAGGTTGCGACCCAGGCGGAGAATGTCGGGGCACCCTTGTCGGCGACATCCTTGGATGTCACGAGCACCTTGCCGCCCTTTTTCAGCTCGGTCAGTGCCGGATCCCAGACGAAGCCGCCGTCGATATCGCCGCGATTGTAGCTTGCGACGATTTCCGGCTGCGGGATGGCGAAGACCTGCACGTCCTTCTCGGTCAGCCCGAGAGACTTGATGAGGGCCAGAAGCTGATAGTGATCGGTGGAGACGGGCGCAGCCGCGAGCTTCTTGCCCTTCAGATCGGCGAGCGTGTTGATGCCGGAGCCGTTGCGCACGACCAGGGCTTCGTCGATGCCCGAGATGGACGACAGGTAGAAAGCCTTCACCTCGAGCCCGCGCGAGGCGGCCGCCGCAAACGGGCTTGAGCCGACATAGCCGATCTGGACATCGCCGGACGCGATGGCGGCGAAAATCTCCGCGCCGGAATTGAACTTGCGGAAGTCGATGTCGTAGCCCGTCTCCTTGGCAAAATCGCCATTGGCGATCGCGACGGAGGAGGGCAACGCATCCGTCTGGTAGCCGACGACGACCTTCTTGTCGGCCGCAGCCGCGACGGCTGCCATTGAAATGCTGGCAAGGCCGATGGCGGCTGCAGCGATCAGTGTCTTGAACTTCATGTTTGTCCCCTTGGCCGGATCTCAGTCTTCCGGCGGTTCCCTGAGTGCAATGACCAAAGCCTAGCGAAGAAGGGGAGAGGATCGATAGAAATAACAAACTATTTTTATAGAGTATAAGCGGAATTGTTTGTCTGAATTGAAGGAGACAACAGCGCGGGTATGTTTCCGGCCTGCAAAGCTAGCATGATCGGCAAACCACTACGCACGCGAAATCATGCGAACACTGACAAGGCGTCGAGCAGCCGCCCTTTCCCTTAAAGATGCACCGAAATGACTATCTGCAGCCGCCCGTTGTTCCGCGTCGTCATGGAAAGCGGGCCATTTGGCCTTTGGGTAGCGGTGTGGTTTCAATCGCAGTCGTATCAAAGTTCCGCCGCGGAACAGCAATCTTTCGGCGCAGTTCGGGAGGTGGTCCAGGCTGCCCCTCGGGGCACGACAGAGCATGAGGTTGTCTTGCCCGAGCAGGAGATGACGCATGAGCCTGCTCGGGCGATATGGCGCCGGATCTTCTCTATGCCCGCACGAAGCGGTAGGCGCCGTCTTTTCGCTCGGCATAGCCGATGCCGGGATAGCTCCAGTGGTAGCCGAGCATCTTGAGTTTTTCGCCCGCTGCGCGGTCGAGAAGCATTTGTCTGTTCTTGAGCGCGACGTCTGGATCGGTATCGAAGCCGAAGTGCCAGGCAGGATGCTCGAAGAAGATGACGTCGCTGGTGCAGGCATCGCCGGTAATCAGCAGATTGCCGTCGCCTGCCAGTTCGAAGGAGACATGGCCGGGTGTGTGGCCGCTCGTCGCGATGACGCTCATGCCCGGCACGACTTCCTGGCCGGGTTTCATCATGGTCAATCTATCCCGGACCGCAAAAAGGTCGCGCTGGGCGCCGCGGGCGAAATCATGAAGCGCGGCCGGCATGTGGGTTTCGTAGTCCTTGTCGGTCCAGAAGTTCCATTCCGCCTCGTTCACGAAATACTGTGCGTTCGGATAGAGGACCTTGCCGTCCTGTGTCGTCGTTGCCCCCGAATGATCGGGATGGGCATGTGTGAAGATGACCTTGGTGATCGCTTCCGGCTCCACGCCCAATGTCTTCAGATTGGCGGCCAGCTTACCGGCGCTCGCCTGGAAATGCGTGCCGGAGCCGTTGTCGATCAGGATGAGATCGTCGCCATGCCGGATAAGCGGAATATTGGTCTGTACGGGCGCGCCCTGAGCATCCCCGCCCAGCCTCGGCAATATTACCTCTCGCTCTTCCGGCGTTGCGTCCGGAAGCAGTATCTCCGCCGGCAGCGTCAGAAAACCGTCGCTGACGACGGTGATGTCGAAGGCGCCGTGGGTGAGATGGCGAAATTCCGCTGCGTAGACGTCGCGCGGCAGAAGAAGAGCGGCGGCGCCGGCAATCGCAGCGGAAAGCACTTCCCGGCGTGTCGCATCCAACCGAAATTCCCGGTGATCACGCATCTTGCGGTCTCCTGTTTCTAGCTGTTCGTTGTTCGTCGGCGCGCTGCTAAGAGTGGTAGCGGTGCGCCGACGGCGATCGTCGTCAACTGCGGACGAAGCCCAGCAGATCGGCATTGACGATGTCGGGATGCGTCGTGCACATGCCGTGCGGTAGGCCATGGTAGGTCTTGAGGGTGCCGTGCTTCAGGAGCTTGGCCGATAGCGGCGCGGAATCGGCATAGGGGACGATCTGGTCGTCGTCGCCGTGCATGACCAGCGTCGGAACCGTAATTCTCTCAAGGTCTTCGGTGAAATCCGTTTCGGAGAAGGCTTTGATGCAATCGTAGTGGGCCTTGGCGCCGCCCGCCATGCCCTGCCGCCACCAGTTCTCGATGATGCCCTGGCTGACTTTTGCGCCTGGCCTGTTGAAGCCGTAGAAGGGGCCGGCCGGCACATCGAGGAAAAACTGCGCGCGGTTGGCGACGAGCGCCGCACGGAAACCGTCAAAGACCTCCAGCGGCAGACCGCCCGGGTTCTTGTCGGATCTGACCATGACCGGCGGCACCGCGCCGATGAGCACCGCGTTGCCTACACGGCCGGGCTTGGCTCGTGCGACATAGCGGGCGACTTCGCCGCCGCCGGTGGAATGGCCCACATGGACCGCGTTCTTCAGATCGAGCGCATCCGTCAGGGCTGCGACATCGGCTGCATAAGTGTCCATCTCGTTGCCGGTCCAGGTCTGGGTGGAACGGCCATGGCCGCGGCGGTCATGGGCGATGACACGGTAGCCCTTGTCGAGGAAGAACATCATCTGGCCGTCCCAATCGTCGGCGCTCAGCGGCCAGCCGTGATGGAAGACGATCGCCTGCGCATCGCGCGGACCCCAGTCCTTGTAGAAGATTTCAGTCCCATCCTTGGTCTTGATAAATGACATGATCTTTATCCCTTCGTGAGATGAATCTGCTTTCGTTGCGGCGATCGCGGACCTGGGCAAGGCCATCGCGCCGATCGCGATGCCTCCCGCCACAAGCACGTCCCGTCGTGTCGCTTCTGCCGAAAATGCAAGGGCTCGCTCGTTCATGACTGTCTCCTTCGCGGGCCTGCCGGCCAACTTCGACGAAAGCATCGTTGCCCAGCTTCGGCGGCAACACGAGTTAAGCGTCGTAAATTGATGCAAATGGCGACCACATGAACCGGGGCCGTAAATCAGGCGCAGGCGATGGAATAGCGATTTGCTCGGAAGAGGAGTTCTCGCAAGGAGAGCAGGAGGAGACGGCCTCTTGTGCGATGACACGAGGCATGCGGCGTGTTGCGATCCGGGTTGCCGGCCGCGGAGGTCAGGTCGGACTTGCCATGAGGTTCCGTCTTTCCTGCGCCACCTTCAGGAGGGCGTGGGCGGCGAGTATCGAGGATTCGGCGTTGTCTCCCATGATGACCAGCCCGCTCATCGCCTTTTCAGACGAAAGATCGAGTGTCCAGCCGGGCACGAGCGCCACGGGTTTTCCGCTATCGAGGAAGGATCGGACGGTCGGCACGAGGCTACCTTTGTCCGAAGCCTGCATGTCGCCGGAAGTCCCGATGCAGAATGCCGCGTCAAAATCGTCGATGACGATCTGATCGATGCCTAACGTGTCCGCCAGATCGTCGCGGGCATGACGGTCGGAGAGAAATCGCTGCGCCAGCTGATCCTGGTGCGAGCGGCGTCGCATCTGCGTCGACAGGGCGGGGAAGCCACCGAGCGGCGTGGCAAGAACCACCTCGGCGAAATGATCCTTGAAAAGGTAGTATGGCGGCGCAATCCTCTCGATCAGAGACTCGTCGCTGAGAATTCCGTGTCGCCCATCGGCCAAGGCTATGAGAAGACGGATAGGCGGAAGGCCGTCCATTTAACACTCTCCTTTTCCGGCGATCATGCAACGCCCGGGAGAGGCCGACGAGTTGAAAGTTGTAAATTCCTGTAAATCAGGGATCGTTCTTGGCTGCGATGTCAGGGAGCGATCCCGGAGGCGTGGCTCGCAGTATCGGGGTTTAACGCCGCATCACGATCGGATGCCGGGCTGATCGGGGCAGGAAGGTCGGAGATCGATGTCCGGATGCGATGTTCCCAGCGCTTCGTACCGTCCTCGCCGGCAATCCCCAGCGCCGTGCGATAGCAATGCCCCGCTGTTTGCGCGGCGGCAGGACCGTTCGCGGCAAGCACGGCGAGCCCCTTGACCCGATATAGTTCCGGCAGGCACCACCGTTCGCCGGAGGATTCGCAGTGGTTCAGGGCGGCGTCGAGGGTTGCCAATGCTTCCTCGTGATGCCCGAGCCGTGAGAGAGCCTGAGCTTCCACCGATTGGAAGATCGTCTGAAAGAGAATGAATCCGGCACCGCGCAGAACTGGCATGCCCCGCTGCAATTGCCGAAGGCATTCCTGATACCGACCGGCCCGCAAGTGCAATTCGGCCTCGAAGCAGTCCGCATAGGTATGCCACACATCGAGCGACAAAGCCTTGGTATGGTCCCGCAGGCGCTGGATATAATCCGCAGCCAGTTCGTCCTGTCCGGCGAGAAGCGCGAGCGGGCAGGCCGCTTCCGCCAGCACGGTGGTCAGGGACAGATCGTGCCGGATCTCCGCGGCGTAGCGGAGCGTTTCCTCGATTTCAGCAAGCGCTTCATCTTCATGATCGAGCAGCCACAGGCATCGTGCATGAATGATGCTTGCCGTCACCTTCTGATCGAACTGGAAGCGAACCGAATGCCGTTGCGGTGCGACGCGCTGATACTCGGCCATCATCCTTTCCAGCTGTTCGCGCGCCTCCTGCGCTTGTCCCAGCCAGTGCAGCGTCGCTCCTTTCATGCGCCTGCCGATGATTACGTCGGTTGGATCGGAGGAAAAAGGCGCCCGCGCCCCGAATTGCTCGGCGAATGTTAAACCCAGTCTGGGTTGGGCGCGGTTGATCGCGTCCACCCATAGCGCCCACAGCGCGCGCAGCTGATAATCTACGTCGCCGAGTTCTTCGGCGATCCGATATGCCGTGCTCCATGCAGCCACGCCGAATTCGGGGGCATCGGTTGAGCGGAGCTGCGGCCAGCCGAGCGCCGCATAGAGCTTCATGCGGCGTCTTTCGTCCAATCCGGGCTGGCTTTCCAGAAAACGGATCGCCTGGGTCACGCAAGCCAGGCATTCGTCGAGCAGGGAAAGGCGAAAAAAGAGCGGCAGGGCGGCGACCGTCAACCTGACGCCGAGAAGTCCGTTGCCGCTTTCGGCAAATGCCCATTCCAGGGCCGCGCGAAGAGAGGCCACGTATTGGCCGAATTCTTGCGACCATTCCTCCATCGAAACCGAATAAAGCTCGTGTTCGGCGCTTTCGAACAGGGCGGTGAGATACTCCGCGAGCCTCGTCATGGCCGCGTGGCGCTCGCCTGCTTCCTTCAGCTTTTCCGCCGCATAGAGCCGGGTGGTGTCGAGCAGCCGGTAGAGCGTTTCACCGGAGGGCGTTGCAGCTGCGATGAGCGATTTTGCGACCAGTGCCGCCAGAATATCATCCGTTTCATCGACGGACAGGATCGCGGCGGCCATGTCGCTTGCAAACCAGCCCGGAAGTACGGAAAGCGCGTTCAGCGCCTGTTGCTCGGCGGAAGGGAGAATCTGGTAGCTCCAGTCGAGCGTGGCTCTCAGCGTCTGATGGCGTGCCAGCGCGGTGCGCCGTCCGCGTGTGAGGATCTGAAAGCCGTCCGACAGCGAGCGGGAAAGCGTGGCCACGCCGATCGTCTCGAGGCGCCCGGCCGCAAGCTCGATCGCCAAGGCAATGCCGTCCAGCCGCGTACAAATGTCGACGACGTGAGGAGCATCCTCATCCGTCAATTCATAGCCCCCGAGACAGGCGTCGGCCCGTTCAACGAAGAGCTGGACGGCGGGCGAAGCAAGCGCGTCCCCGGCTTTCATCCTTTCCTGCGGCAGTTCGAGCGGCAGCAGGCGATGCACCCGCTCGCCCTCGGCGCGCAGCGGCTCGCGGCTGGTGGCCAGGATGCGGATCTCCGATGTCTGCGCCAGCAGCTTCTCCACGAACTCCGCGACATTGGCGACCAGATGCTCGCAGCTGTCGAGAACGAGAAGAAGCCTCCGGCTCTTCAGGAAGGAAATGATTTCGGGGAGGATATTATCCGTGCGCGAGATTACACCGAGAGCCGAAGCGACCACGGTCTGGACAAGCTCACCTCTGCCGATCTCCGAAAAGTCGATCCATAAGACATCGGCCTCGCCGGCATAGTTGGACGCTGCCAGGCGTGCCACGGCGGATTTTCCAATTCCGCCCGGCCCGGCAATCGTCACCAGGCGACCTCTGGCGAGCTGGCCGGTGATGGCCGCGACCGCCGCCTTTCGCCCGAAGATCCGGGACGTTGGCTGATCTGCCCATGTCTGCCGATTGGCGGAAGCGGGTTCGTTCCTGTCCCGGCCCTCGGATTCCACCGCGGCAATGAAGGTATAGCCGCGACCGGGAGTATTGGCGATGATTTGCGAGTCGCGCTGACGATCCTCAAGCGCCTTGCGCAACGCCGACATGTGGACCCGCAAGTTCGCCTCGCCGACAAATGTCGTCGGCCAGACGTGGTTGACGATCTCCGTATTTGTCTTCGGCTCGCCCCGATGCGCGATCAGGAACAGGAGGATATCCATGGCCCGGCTTCCGAGCGGAACGACTTCTCCCTCCCGCAAAAGCTTGCGCCTTGCAGGCACGATCGAGAACGGCCCGAAACGAAGCTCCTCTTCCAAGCGATATCTCCAGCCACGGATTGACAGGTTGATCTGTGGAGAGACTTGATGTCAACAATGCTTCTGAATTGGCCGGAGGCTGGGCAATGACAGAGCAGCCTCGTCTCCGCCATGCCGCATGGAAAGGTTTCCGGCCGTGAACGATGGGCTGTGGGTGAAAAAGTCCGAAGCGGGAGAAGACCCGCATGGCCGCCCGCGCTTCGGAACGGGGACATGCCGCCTGCGTCTCAGGCTACCTTCAACACTGAAATCCTAAGCCAAGCACTATCAGGATCATCGCGAAATGACTGCTTCACCTTCTTTCCTCGGCCTTCCCGACCGCCTGGCCGCCGGACGCACGCCCTGCGCGGTGATCTTCGCGGCTGGTCACGGCAGCACCTATCCCGGCAAGGACAGCAGCAATTATGCCTTGGCCGCCGGCGCCATCCGCGCCGCAAGCCAGGGCGATGCCGCGCTTATCGAGCACTGGGATTTCGACCTCGGCGGCCCGCTTTTCGATGGCAAGCCCGTCTGCTGCATCGACGTGGGCGACATCCCGACCGTCATGCACGACAATGCCGGCAACAGGGCCCGGATCGAGGCGAAGACGCGCGAGGTGCTGGCCTTGCCTTCCGTGCCGATCCTGCTGGGCGGTGACGATTCCGTGCCTATTCCCTTCTTTTCCGGCTTTTCGGATCACGGGCCTGTCTGGATCCTGCAGATCGACGCCCATATCGACTGGCGGGACGAGTTGCATGGCGAGCGCTACGGCTATTCGAACCCGATGCGCCGGGCGAGCGAGATGCCGCATGTCGCCGGTATCGTGCAGGTCGGCGTCCGCGGCGTCGGCAGCGCGCGCGTCGCCGAAATCGAAGCGGCGCGGAGCTATGGCAGCCGTTTGGTCACTGCCCGCGAGGTTCATGCGCAGGGCGTCGAAGCGGCCCTGCGGCATATTCCGGAGGGAGCGCGGGTGGTCGTGACCCTCGATTGCGATGGCCTCGATCCCGCTATCATGCCTGGAGTGGCAGCACGTACGCCCGGCGGCCTGACCTATACGCAGGTGATCGACCTGATCGCGGGTCTCGGCAAGCGGGCGAGGATTGCCGGATTTGATCTCGTCGAGTTTTATCCTCCCGCCGATATCGACGGCCTCTCGGCCCTGACGGCCGCACGCCTTCTTGCGAATGCGATCGGCACGATAGTACGGCAGTCTTCATAAGATCCGAACCTGATGGGGATAGTCACCGACGTTGTAGCTGCTGCCGAGAGGATCGGGTTGATACACACTTCGCAGCGGTTGGCGGCGCAACCGCAAACTTTGGTCTGAAAGGCAGGCAAATTTGATCTCTTGCTCGCGACAGAATCGGTAGACGCTATTGACCCCGGACGGTTCTCCATCCCGCTGTTCGGCCTCAGGCGGTCACCTCACCCTTCCGCCGCAGTCGACTTCATCCTGCTCATTGTGAAACTGTGCCTGCAGCGTTCCGGCCGCAGGCACAGTGATCATTGCCTTAGGGGCTAGTTGGAAGAGGTGCCTCCCGGTCGATCAAACCTTCCGCCACCAGATCGGTCCAGAGGTCGGCCGGGATCGGAAAGTTCATAAAGGTGAGGTTTTGCTCCAGCTCCGATACGGATCGTGCTCCGGGGATCACACTCGCGACAACCGGGTGGCCAAGGGGGAACTGAAGCGCGGCCGCCGCCATTGGGACGCCATGACGTTCGCAGACGGATTGAATTTTGGCGACCCTGTCGAGAATCCGTTGTGGGGCAATCTTTGTGTTGAACATAGCCCCTTTAACGGGACCGGAGGCCAAAATTCCGGAATTGTATGGGCCGCCAATGATAATTTTGGTCCCGCGCTGCTCGCAGATCGGCAGAAGCGGCTTCAGAGGCTCTTGTTCGAGCAGCGTGTAACGCCCCGCCAGCAGGAAATAATCAAATTCACCCGCGACGACAAAGTCTTGAAGCATTTGCCACTGGTTGATGCCCACACCGATAGCCTTGACCACCCCTTGGGAGCGTAGATCATGTAAGACGTGGTAGGCGCCGTCCATCGCTTCCTTAAATCGACTACGAGCGTATGGGTCCTCTCCAGGCTCAAAATGCGTCGCTTCGTCGGGATCGTGGATCGCCAGCATGTCGATATAATCGGTGTCCAGTCGCTTCAGGCTCTGCTCGATGGAGCGCAGAGTGCCGTCCCGGGAATAGTCGAATTCTGGTTTGAAGGCTGGAGCGTCCTCCCAAAGCACCGGCTTGACTTCGCTCTCCGGGATGGGAATGAGGCCATAGCCAACCTTCGACGAGATCACGATCTCGCTGCGGGGGAGGGACTTTACCGCCGCGCCAAGCCGCGATTCGGCAAGCCCAAATCCGTAGACCGGCGCAGTGTCGAAGTAGCGGATTCCGTGTTCAAACGCGGCGTGGACCGTCTGGGTCGCCACCTCCGGGGCTGTCGCCTTATACATATTTCCGAGACCCGTTCCTCCCAGGCCCATCGTTGTAACCTTCAATCCGTCTTTTGATACGGTCCTCGATGAAATGGCTGACATCTGCTTCCTGCCAATTGAGTTGAGTTTCCATCAGGCGGCCGATCTCGCCCTCCAGCGACCCGGCCCCAAAAACATATTGACATGAAACTTGTCGTACAACAATGTAACCCGACGACAAAAGAGGGCACGGGAGGTGCGGCTCCTGTCGTTTGATAGGGAGGTTGCAGTGACGAATAAGTCTGATGACCAGAATCCGGAATTTATTGAGCCATCCAGAGGCCTGAGCAGGCGTGATGCCTTTGGCCTGGCTGCGAAGGTGGGTTTAGGCGCGGCGGCTTTGGCGGCCGGTGCCAAGAGCGGCACCGCACTTGCGGCCGATGCGGCTTCGAGCGGGCTGCCGAAAAAGAACTACAAGTTCTTCTTCATTTGCCACGTCACTCTCGACCAGTTTTTCACTCCGGCCATCTACGGTGCCCAAGATGCTTGTGCGGCGTTCGGTTGCAGCTATCAGTGGACGGGTTCGCAGAAAGGCGTCGTCTCCGAGATGGTCAGTGCCATGCAGACGGCAATTGCCCAGAAGGCTGACGGCATCGCCGTTTGCCTGGTCGATCCGACCGCTTTTGACGCCGCTACTGCCGCTGCCACTGCCGCCGGTATCCCGGTCGTTGCGTTCAACGCCGATGTTCCTCAAGGTAGTCCGAACAAGCGCCTGTCTTACATCGGCCAGCCGCTTTTCCAGGCAGGCTACAATGTTGCGCTGAAATGGCTGAAGCTCGTCCCCAAAGGCGGACATGTGGTGCTGACTATTGGTGTGCCCGGTGCCTTGAACACCCAGCCCAGGCTTGATGGCTACATTCAGGCGATCAAGGATGCGGGGAACGGCGTGACCTACGAGACCCTCAACGCCGGCGTCGATCCGCAGACGGCGATCTCCCGCATCGAAGCCTACCATCTCAGCCATCCCAATGTCGACGGCATGTTCGGCACGGGCGGTGCTGATACCTACGCCTGCGGGTTCATCTCCAACAAATACGGCTTGGCAAAGAAGGGGGCCATCGTCGCCGGGTTTGACCTGTTCCCACAGACGCTGGGCTTCATCAAATCCGGAGACGTCACCTTCACGACCGACCAGCAGTCCTACCTTCAGGGCTTCTTGCCGGTCCAGCAGTTGTACCTTCACAAGCTGTCGGGTGGCCTCGTTGGACCCGCGAATAGCGACACCAGCCAGGCCTACGTCACCAAAGAGAATGTGGACGCCTATCTCGGTGATACCCGGTTCGAGGGGCGCACGCCGAACGAACCCAAGTAAGCGCTCCACCGCTTGCACATCGTATCGCGGCCGAATTCCGAGGTCGCGATACGTCCCACTGCGCGGGCCAAGGGCATGCCGTGCCCAATTCCCAAAGGCACCACATCCGCTTTTATGGCGGGAGGGAAGAGAATGATGAATGTGGATTTGAAAAACAACCAATCGAAATCGCCCCAGCCCGGGCTGACGGCCGGACAACGGCTAGCAACGCTACTTTCAAAGTACCCGGAGGCAAGCATTGCCGTCGTCGCCGTGGTCCTTGTCATTTATTTCCAAATCGCCAGCGGCGGCGGCTTCCTTTCGATGCAGTTCATGAGCGTCGTCCTTCGTGACACCAGCCGTTTGGCCATCGTGGCCGCAGCGGAGGTCATGCTGATGATCACTGGCGAGATCGATCTTTCGCTGAGCAGCACGTTCTCGCTTGCGCCATACATCATGGTCTTAATGTCGATCGTCTGGGGTGTTCCCTTGTGGCTTGGCGCAATCGCTGGCGTCGCCATCGGTGTCCTTGTGGGTTTTGTCAACGGCTTCATAACCGTTCGCTTTCGCGTGCCATCACTGATCACCACCGTGGGAACGCTGTTCCTCCTTCAGGGCATTGTTGTTTCGATCTACGATAGTCAGCCGATTGTCGCGCCGATCCAGGAGCCGTTCAATTCGATGTTCGGCGAAAGCCTGTACGATCCCCTGGGCCCGCTGCTTTCAGCGAACGTGATCACCGCCTTCACGCCCTTTCTGTGGTCTTTGGTGGTCGTCATCGTTCTCGCAGGCGTGCTTTCGAAGACCACGTTCGGCCTTCATACGATTGCGACGGGCAGCAACATCGTCGGCTCTCGCGAGATCGGCATCAGGACGGATCGCATCAAGATCTACAATTTCATGATCGCGGGAGGATTGGCGGCTTTTGCCGGGGTCCTGAACACGATGGAATTCTCGTCTGCCGATCCCTTGGCGGGCAGTCCGTTCCTTACACTACAGGCAATCGCCGCTGCGGTTATCGGTGGGACCTCGCTGCTCGGAGGCTCTGGTACGCTGATCGGAGCGATGATCGGCGCCTTCGTGGTGTCATCTCTCAATAACGGATTGGTCATGGTCGGAGCCCAGGCAACGACGTCTGACATCTATCTCGGGGCGGCGATCGTCGCGGCCATGGTTCTCAATGTTCAAGTCGACAGACTGCGTACGAGGAAGCGGAAATGATGGAACAGGAAATCAAGCCACTTGCTGCCGACGCACCCAACGTTCTTGAAGTATCTCATATCAGCAAGTCCTTCGGTGCCGTGACAGCTCTTGTCGATGTAAGCTTGAAGGTAAAGCGGGGTGAGGTCCTGGCCCTTGTCGGTGACAACGGTGCTGGAAAGTCGACCCTCATCAAGATCCTTTCCGGCTTCCATCAGCCGGACACGGGCAAAATCCTGTCGAATGGAGAGGAGACCCGCTTCGCATCTCCCCGCGATGCCCGGGCCAGGGGAATTGAGACGGTCTATCAGGATCTGGCACTGATCGGCGACCTCAGCATCTATCACAACATGTTCTTGGGCCGTGAGCAGCGGAAGCGCTTTCTTGGCCTCAATCTGCTCGACAACAAGAAGATGCGGACGCTGTCGCGCACCTATCTGGACACGCTCGGCATCCATATTCCCGATGTCAACAACACGGTCGACCTACTGTCCGGTGGTCAGCGGCAATGCGTAGCAGTGGCCCGGTCGATTTACTCCTCGCCGAGCATCCTGATCCTCGACGAGCCACTTGCCGCGCTCGGGGTGCGGGAAAGCGCCCATGTTCTCGGCCTCATCCAGAACCTGAGGCGGCAGCGCGAGGTGTCTGTTATCATGATCGTTCACAACTACAACCAGATCTTCGAAGTCTGTGATCGCATCAACTTCCTGCACGCGGGTGAGATCGTTCTGGATGCCTCAACCTCGGAGACCACCGAGGAAGAGCTGATCAGGGTCGTTAAATCGGGGTTGGGGAAGAACGCGATATCTGCGGCTGCCTCAGCTGCGGAAGGCCGGGCCACGCTTCCGCATCACTGATCCAACATTTCTTGCCGGTACCGCGTTCGCCAGCAGGCGGCGCGGACCGCGCCACAATCCAAGGATAGTAAAATGCAAGTGGAAGTCAGACACGCTGCCCACCCCGATGCCGTGCGCGAATTTGATACCGAAACGCTCCGTATGCACTTTCTCGTGGAAAGAATCTTCCAGAGCGGAGAAATCCTGCTGACCTACTCCCACTATGACCGAATGATCGTTGGTGGCGCCATGCCCGACGAGGGCGGCCTGGCGCTTTCAACGCCAAAGGAGGTCGGTCAGTCTTCTTTCCTAGCAGAGCGGGAACTGGGCGTGCTCAACGTTGGCGGAGCCGGACGCGTTACAGTGGATGGAATAACGTATGACGTGGCCCACCTCGATTGCCTCTATGTTGGGAAAGGCACGCTTAACGTCCGCTTTGAAAATCGCGATCAGAAGAACCCGGCAAGGTTCTATCTTGTGTCGGCTCCTGCCCATGCACAGCATCCGACGGTTCACCTGACCAGGACTGACGCTCGCCATCTCACGCCGGGAGAGCCCGAAACGGCGAACAAGCGGTCGATCTATCAGTATATCCATCCAGAGGTCTGCCAGTCATGCCAGCTCACCATGGGCTTCACTATGCTGGAGACCGGAAGCGTCTGGAATACGATGCCGAGCCATACCCATGATCGGCGGATGGAGGCTTATCTCTATTTCGACCTCGATCCGGATCAGCGGATATTCCATTTCATGGGCGAGCCGCAGCAGACCCGGCATATCCTCGTGGCGAACCATCAGGCCGTGATCTCGCCACCTTGGTCCATTCACTCCGGAGCGGGGACCAAGAACTACAGCTTCATTTGGGCCATGGCCGGTGACAATAAGAGCTTCACGGACATGGATCATATCGCGGTTGGGGACCTTCGATGAGCAACGTGGCCAATGCCTTCGATCTCACGGGCCGCGTTGCGGTCGTCACGGGCGCCAATACAGGCATCGGCCAGGCGATCGCGGTTGCGTTTGCCGAAGCCGGTGCGTCCGTCGTGGGGGTCGGCCGATCGTCCATGGAAGAGACCAGATCTCTGGTCGAGGCAACCGGGCGGCAATTTCACACGGTGACGGCAGATCTCTCATCACTGGAACCCGTAAAAGGCATCGTGTCGGAGGCGATAGAGAAGTTCGGTGGCCTCGACATCTTGGTGAACAATGCCGGGATCATACGCCGGGCCGACGCAGTCGATTTCACCGAGGAGGACTGGGATGCAGTCATCGACACGAACTTAAAGACTGCCTTCTTTCTTTCCCAGGCCGCCGGACGTTACATGATCGGCCAAGGGCGAGGAAAGATCATCAATATCGCATCGATGCTGTCGTTTCAGGGCGGCATCCGGATACCGTCCTACACGGCGTCGAAGAGCGGTCTTGCGGGAATAACCCGTCTGCTCGCATGTGAGTGGGCTGTAAAGGGAGTGAATGTCAACGCGATCGCTCCGGGCTATTTCGTGACCAACAACACAACCGCCCTCCGGGAAGATCCCGACCGTTCAGCGAGCATTCTGTCTCGCATACCAGCAGGGCGATGGGGCAGTCCATCCGAGCTTGGCGGGGCTGCCGTATTTCTCGCGTCATCGGCATCCGACTACGTGCATGGAACTGTTATACCGGTCGACGGCGGTTGGCTTGCCCGGTGAGCCGCCACGCATATCGAAAATGGTGGTGATAGACGTCGAGACCGGCCGCACCCATGTCGGTGCCGGTCTCGATTTGCAGTGCTCAGCCCGCCGTATCGAGGTCGATGAGTTCAATCTTGTAGCCGTCCGGATCCTCCACGAATGCGATGTGGGTTGTCCCGTGCTTCATTGGGCCGGGCGGCCTTGGAATGCTGGCTCCCTGCTTTTCGAGTTGGGCGCACACCCCGTAGATGTCCCGGACACCAAGGGCGAGATGCCCGAAGCCGGTTCCGATTTCATATGGAGCCGCCTGATCCCAATTGTGGGTAAGTTCGACGACTGTGCTGCTATCTTCCGGCCCGTAACCGACGAATGCGAGTGTGAACCTGCCGCCCTCGAAATCCTCGCGCCGGAGCAGCTTCATCCCGAGCAGCCCGGTATAGAAGGCGATCGACTTTTCCAGGTCGAACACCCTGATCATGGTGTGCATCATTCGAAAATTGTTGCTCGTTTCGGTCATTTTATCCTCCTGAACGGACTAAATGCCCGTGTCGGCGACAAAATAGTTGTTGTATGATAACCGTGCAAGCAACATAGTCGCGACAGACGTGATTAATTGGGGAGGTAGGATGTCGGAGGTTGTCAACCGTCGGGTAAACACGCTTGACGCGCTCGTTGCGCAGTTGCCTGATGGGACATTTCTGACTTCCCCTGAACTGATTGCGCCCTACTCGGGGGACTGGTCCGGTGAATATCGCGGCTCAGCGCTGGCGGTGGCACGGCCCCGCAATCGGGACGAGGTCAGCGTGGTGATGGCATACTGCCATGCCAACCAGATTAATGTCGTTCCGCAAGGCGGGCTCACCGGGCTCGTGGGTGGCGCGGTGCCAAGGCAGGAGCTCGTCGTGTCATTGGAGCGAATGGACAGGGTCCGGTCAGTCAGCCCGATCGATTTCTCCCTGGTGGCCGAGGCTGGTTGCGTGCTTCAGAACGCAAAGGACCGAGCGCTGGAGGCAGACTGCATCCTTCCGATCACCTTCGGCGCCCAGGGTAGCTGCAGGATTGGCGGCAACATCGCGACCAACGCCGGCGGGTTCAATGTGCTGCGATACGGTATGACCCGCGATCTGGTACTCGGCCTTGAGGCGGTTCTGCCCGACGGTCGGATTTGGAACGGCCTGAAAACGCTTCGTAAGAACAACACTGGGTATGACCTGAAACAGCTGTTCATCGGAAGCGAGGGAACGCTTGGCATCATTACCGCCGCCGCCTTCAAGATTTTTCCCAAGCCTCAGCAGATCGAAACAGTCCTAATCGGACTTGGCTCCGTCGAGGACGCGATGGCTCTCTATGCCCGGGCCAGGCGCGATTGCAGCGACTTGCTGACAGCATTCGAACTGATCCTTCGTGTGGGGATCGATATAGCTGTCTCCGCAAGGAGCGACCTTCTTGATCCTTTGAGCCAGGTCTGTCCGGTTTACGTTCTGATGGAAGTATCCGGGGGCGGACGTATTGACGTACGATCAATGGTCGAGGGCTTCTTGGCCGATGCAGCCGAACTCATAATCGACGGGACAATGGCTTCGAGCGAGGCTCAATCCCAACGACTGTGGCTGCTTCGAGAAACGATGGTGGAAGCGCAGGGACGCGGAGGGCGCTACCTGAGATCCGACGTCTCGGTCTCCATATCGCGGCTTGCCGAATTCATCAAAGACGCTCTCATCGAACTGAACATCAGATATCCCAGCGCCTTGCCCGTTACATACGGGCACGTCGGAGACGGCAACGTGCACCTCAACGTGGTGCCGCCGCTCAATATGCCGCCGGAGGACATTGACGCCTTCTTTCACGCGGCCGAGGCCACCCTGTTCGAGGTTGTTGATCGTCACGATGGGTCGATCAGCGCGGAGCATGGTATCGGTCTAGGCAAGAGGGGAGCCTTTTTGCAACGGGTTGACGACGTTACCCTGGATATTGCCAGAAGCATCAAGAACAGCTTCGATCCCCACCAGATACTGAGCCAGGGTCGAATCTATGGAGCGCGAGCCACAACGGAGGTTAACTCTCGATGACGCTGAAGCTTGATAGGGTCAATCGCGGTCCTCACTTGTCGACGCTGGTAGCCAGCTCGATCACGCGTGAGATAGCTCAGGGTCGCCTGAAGCCAGGCGATCAACTTCCAACCGAGCAAGCCTTGGCGACAACCTTTGGCGTCAGCCGAAACGTTATCCGCGAGGCGATCGCTCGGCTTCGCTCGGAGGGGCGGGTGTGGTCGCAGCAGGGGCGGGGTGCGTTCGTTGCGGAGGAAGCAAACGATACTGTCCTGACGATCAGCCACGGGGAGATGTCCGATACCGCCGCTTTTCGCAGCCTTTTCGAGCTTCGCGGCTTTCTGGAAGTCGAAGCGGCGGGACTTGCTGCCTTGAGGCGGTCCGACAATGATCTCAGGGCAATGAGCGACGCGTTGGAAACCATGAAAGGCGCGCCGTACGGGAGCGTGATGTGGTTGAAGACCGACCTTGAATTTCACAGGACCGTCGCCGCTGCAACCGGGAACCCGTACATGGTGCAGTTCTTGGTCTTTGTTTCTGAGCGGATCCGTGAAAGCATTCTCGTGTCCGGCAATCAGCAGAAATCAGAGGTTTTGGCAGCCGTCACTCTTGGAGAGCATCAAAACATACTCGACGCGATCATCGAAGGGGACGAGGCCCGGGCAAAGGCGGCAATGAAGCTGCACTTGCTCAATGCCGCAGGTCGCGTGGGAATCGAGAACCCCTGAACCTGGTCAGCGTTGTCGCTCGCGCGAGTTCGTTCCATTTTTTGCATTTCCTCGTACACTCAGGTAGTAGGCAAACGACATCCCTATAGATGTAAGGTTGTTTTGAGGCGCACATACGAGGAAGGTTTGGCAGTTGTTCAAGGCGATCGAGCAGTCTCCCAATCTAAGAAGCGAACTGGCCAACACGCTGGCTGCTCAGATCGAGTCCGGGGACCTTCAGCCTGGGCAGAAGCTGCCGACCGAACAAGCGATCATGAAGGCCACGGGCGTCAGCCGGACGGTCGTGCGCGAGGCGCTCGCAACCTTACGCGCCAAGGGGTTGATCGTAACGCGGCAGGGATATGGTGCGGTTGTCACCAACGACCCCAAGCCCCCGGCGTTTTCTATCGTCCCGAATGACCTCGAAACCATCGATGACGTGCTGAACGTGCTGGAATTGCGGCTCGGAATAGAGTGCGAAGCAGTCGCGCTTGCCGCATTGCGCTCCTGCGACCAAGACATTGCAAGACTTCAGTTTTGTCTGGATGCGATCGACTCGGCGATTGCGGATGGCGGATACGGCGCCAAGGAGGATTTCGCGTTTCACCGGTCGATCATGGTGGCGTCCCGCAACCCTTATTACGCCCGCGTCTTCGATGCCTACGAAAGCGCGATGATTCCTCGCCAGTGGGCGCGCCTTGATCTGCTGTCAGAGGAGGAGCGCGGGGTCCACACTGCTCGTATGACCCGGGAACATCGTGCGATATTCGAGGCGATCCGAAACAAAGATGAGGCTGCAGCTCGAAGCACGATGCGAACGCATTTGTCGGAAAGCATTGCTCGGTTCGAACAGTTACGGCAGGTGGCGGTCAGCGGCCTATAGCCTGTCGAAATCGGCGCCAATCGCGAGCTTATCCGACTTCCTGGGATCCGGACAGCTGAGAGCTGCCATCTCACATATGGAGACCATGGCTATCGACGGCTAAGCTCCAATGCTCAATCCAGAGATAGGAATTTGGGGAGCCTTGTTCGCCAAGGTCTGCAGCCGCCAATCAGCCAGGCGGATCGTCTAGGTAAACTCGATCCACCAGTTTCAAGCTTCGGTCCGGTTGCAATATGTATGTCTCTCGAACGCGCTCGCCCCATTGATCTGTAAAGTCATGGGGAACCAAACTGCCGATGGGCGATTTCATCAGACGCTGTGACGGCTGCCCACCATAGGTAATACTTCCTGGAATGGGCTTCAGCGCAGCACCGCCAGCCTGACAGGACGCAAGAACGGCGCTCAGCGATACCGCTAATATCAGACGCTTCATCGCACACTCCAACTCGGACAATCCAGCGTTACTGTTATGCTGTCAACGTCTTGGTCGTACTCGGACATTTATCCGAACCGGCAGCAATCCAATCATCGAAATCGTACTTTTACAAGTCGTGAATTAGGTCGATAGGCTCAAGCTCGGCTGGCCCGATTTCAATTCCCGGTCCTCGCGAATCCAAGTTGTCTCATAGTTTGGATCCGATCCTCGCCGTATCCAACGATACCGCGGAGCAAGCTTCTCAGCGCGACCGAAACGTCGATTGGGGCGCCATGGGGCCGATCCCTTGCGAGGCTATCGCCGGCGGCGCCCGCATTTCGGTCGCATCTAGCAACTGTGACATCTGTTTGGGTGCAACCAGTCGCGCAACCCTCGCCGGGTGACATTTGTTGCGGCTGCATCCACCAGCCTGCATGCAATTGCCGATTTTTTCCGCATCTGGCGGAAGAAAAAGAAAGCTGTTTCTTAAATAACTTAAAATCTATGTTTTTTATAGATTACAGCATTCGATGGTCGGCATTGAGTGCGAACATGGATGAAACGGCATGTCTTATCTCCTCAGCCTTCTCGACAAGAGCCCGATCGAACAGGGGCTCAGCGCCACGGATGCGCTCGGCGCCACGACGCGCCTGGCCATCAGGGCCGAAGAACTCGGCTATCATCGCTTCTGGGTCGCCGAGCACCACAATATGGCAAACCTCGCAAGTTCGGCGCCCGAGGTTCTGATTGCCTATCTTCTCGCCAGGACATCGAAGATCCGCGTCGGTTCGGGCGGCGTGATGCTTCAGCACTACAGCGCCTATAAGGTCGCCGAGGCCTTTAACCTTCTGGCGTCGCTTGCGCCTGGCCGCATCGATCTCGGCGTCGGCAAGGCGCCGGGCGGGTTTCCGCTGTCGACGCGCGCGCTGCAGCGTGCCTTCGACCCTGAAAAAAAGCCCGATTTCGCAGAGCAGCTATCCGATATCAACGCCTACTTCGCCGCCGATCCCCGTTCCGAGGGTGCCTTGGCGACGCCATTTCCGCCACGCTCGCCGGAGCGCTTTCTCCTTGGCGCCAGCGTCGAAAGCGCGAAACTTGCAGCCGAGAAGGGATGGACATTGGTGTTCGCCGGCCATCTGAACGGCGATCCGGAAAATCTCAAAAAGACTTTCGAAGCCTATGAGCACGCGACCGGCGGTAAAGTTCCGATCCTGGCGCTCGCTGCCTTTGCCGCCGAAAGCGAAGCTCATGCCAAGGAACGCGTCGGCCAGCTGCGCATCGTCAAGCTCTTCCTGCCCAATGGCCAGAGCGTCAATGTCGGCACCCAGGAACAGGCGGCGGAATTCGCGCGCCAGGCGGGCTTTTCGGATTTCCGCACCGAGGAAAAGGCGCCAAGCGTGCTGCACGGCACGGCAGCGCAGATCCGCGATGAACTCGACACGCTCCATCGCCGCTACGGCGTCGAGGAGTTCGTGCTCGACACCCCGGCTCTGACAGCGGCTGAACGGCTCAACTCCATAGAACTGCTCGCCAAAGAGCGCCTTTCGCTCGTGGCCTGAGCACCTACCCCAGGAGAATCATCATGGTTCAAAAACACGTCACTTTCGGTATCATGCTGCAAGGCCCGGGCGGCCACATGAATGCCTGGAAGCATCCAAGCGTTCCAGCCGACGCCAGCACCAATCTGAACTTCTTCGTCAAGACGGCCCGCAAGGCGGAAGATGCCGGCATTGCCTTCGCCTTTGTCGCGGACGGGCTCTATATCAACGAACAGTCGATCCCGCATTTTCTCAACCGGTTCGAGCCGCTGACCATCCTCTCTGCGCTCGCTGCCTTTACGACGAAGCTCGGTCTGGTCGGTACGGTTTCGACGTCCTACAGCGATCCCTTTACTATCGCCCGCCAATTCGCCTCGCTGGATGTCATCAGCGGCGGTCGCGCCGGCTGGAACGCTGTGACGTCGCCGCTCGAAGGGTCCGGCCGCAATTATAGCCGCGAGCATCCCGAGCATGAGCTGCGCTACGAGATCGCCGACGAATATCTCGATGCCATCAAGGGGCTGTGGGACTCCTGGGACGACGACGCTTTTGTGCGCGATCGCGAGACCGGCGTCTATGCCGACAAGTCCAAGCTGCATCGCCTGAACCACAAGGGCCGCTTTTTCCGCATCGAAGGCCCTCTCAATATCGGTCGCTCCAAGCAGGGCCAACCGGTGGTGTTCCAGGCCGGCGCGTCCGATTCCGGCATCCGGCTTGCCGGCAAGCATGCGGACGCCGTCTTCACCAATGGCGGGCCGCTCGAAGACGCCAAGACCTTTTACAAGCAGGTGAAGCAGAGCGCGATCGCGCATGGCCGCAGTGCTGCCGATGTCGGCATCTTCCCGGGTATTGGGCCGATCGTCGGCGCGACCCAGGAGGAGGCGGACGCCAAATACCTGGCGATCCGCAATCTCGTCACCATCGAGGAGGCGCTCGCCTATCTCGGCCGCTTCTTCGACCATCACGACTTCAGCGCCTATCCGCTCGATGAGCCGTTCCCCGATCTCGGCGACATCGGCCGCAACAATTTCCGCGCCACGACCGATCGGATCAAGAAGACCGCGCGGGAGAAGGGGCTCACCCTGCGCCAGGTGGCGCTCGATGCCGCAACGCCGCGCACTTCCTTCATCGGCACCGCCGAGCATATTGCCAGCGAGATCATCCGCTGGGTGGATGAGGAGGGTGCGGACGGCTTCATCCTCGGTTTCCCCGTCATTGGTGAAGGCCTCGACGATTTCTCCAAGCATGTCCTGCCGATCCTGACGGAGCGCGGCTATTTCGATCCGGTGCTGAAGGGCGAGACGCTGCGCGATCACCTTGGCCTGCCGTTCCGCGAAAGCCGCTACGCGGCAGAGCCCGATGGCATCGAACCCGCAAAGGCCGTGGGCGCCTGAGCCCGGACGATCGCCATGAACGCCATCATCAAGTCCGCTTCGGTCACCGATCAAGTCGAGGCAGGGATTGCCGCCTATATCGACGAGATCATCGCGTTGAGGCACGATCTGCATCAATATCCCGAGCTCGCCTTCCAGGAGCACCGAACCGCCAAGAAGGTCGCGTCGTTTCTTGCCGACTGGGGCTATGAGGTTGCAACGGGCATCGCCGGCACCGGCGTTGTCGCGACTCTGAAGCGGGGAGGTGGAAATCGAAGTATCGGCATCCGCGCCGATATGGACGCGCTGCCCATCGAGGAGGCAACCGGGCTCGATTACGCCAGCAGCAATCCTGGTGTCATGCATGCCTGCGGACATGATGGGCACACGTCCATCCTGCTGGCCGCTGCCCGCTATCTTGCGGAAAGCGGCAGTTTCAGCGGCACTTTGCGCCTGATTTTCCAGCCGGCCGAGGAGATCGGCGCGGGTGCGCGCAAGATGCTGTCGGAAGGGCTTTTCGATCGCTTTCCGGTCGATGCCGTCTTCGGCCTGCATAATTGGCCCGGCGTTCCCGAAGGGCAATTCGGCTTCGTTGCCGGCCCGGCGATGGCCTCCGTCGACCAGGCGGTTATCAAGATCGTCGGCAAGGGCGGTCATGGTGCCGAACCGCATCGGGCCGTCGATCCCGTATTGGCGTCGGCTTCCTTCATTACGGCTCTGCAAAGCGTCGTATCGCGCAATATCGATCCGCAGGACATGGCCGTGGCGACGGTGGGCTCGATTCATGCGGGCTCCGCATCGAACGTCATTCCGGAAAGCGTCGAGTTGAAGCTGACTATGCGCGCTTTCAGCGAAGGGGTGCGCGAGAAGCTTCGGGAGCGCATTCCGGCACTGGCGCGTGCGCAGGCGGAAAGCTTCGGAGCCGTCGCCGAGGTCAACTATCGCCTGGGCTTTCCGGCCTTGGTCAACCATGCGGACGAGACGGCTTTTGCCCGCGACGTCGCGGTGCAGGCGCTTGGCCCGGCGGCGATCGAGGCGGATTTCCGGCCGCGCACGGCAAGCGAAGACTTTGCGTTCCTGCTGCAGGCCAAGCCTGGAAGCTACCTCTTCGTCGGCAACGGCGACAGCGCGCCGCTGCACAGCGCCCACTACAATTTCAACGACGCCATCATCGCGCCCGCGGCCCGCTATTGGGTGCGGCTCGCCGAAACTTTCCTTGCGGATGACAACAGGTGACGACCGACATGAGCGATACGTTTCTTTATACGACCCCGGTCGATCCGCGCGCGAAGCCGCTGATCGACGAGCTGATCCATGAGTATGACAGTCGCTATGGCACCTATTTCAACGCGGAGGGTGCGGCGGCCGAACTCAATCGTTATCCGCCCGAGGCCTTTTCGCCGCCGCACGGCAACTTCCTGCTGTTGTTGCGGGACGGCGAGACCATCGGCGGCGGGGCGTTCAAGCACTACGACGACCACACCGCGGAGTTCAAACGCATCTGGACAAGGCACGATCTTCGTCGTCAGGGATTGGCGCGAACGCTGCTCGTCGAGCTGGAGGCCCAGGCGGCGCGGCAGGGCTATCACCGCATCTATCTGACGACGGGCTTCCGCCAGCCCGAGGCCGTCGGCCTCTATCTGACCAACGGCTACACCGCGCTCTTCGACACGTCGGTCGATCCGGAAGTCTACAAGAGCCTGCCTTTCGAGAAGGATATCAGCCGCCTGGCCTTGTCCTATGCCGCCGAAGCCTCCGGATCGCAGCAACGTCTGGCCGCCGCCGGCCGATAACGGCGAGCCGGATCAATCACAATCATAAGGGGTAAGCATCATGGCGCTAACGACGGATTTTGCGAGTGTCGATCCCGGCACGGGAACCGCCGAGACGAAGACGGATTATTCGCGTTACCGCATCGTGCCCGCGCGGCACCCCGGACGCATTGCGGGCACGATTTTCGCCGCACTTGTCATATCGGTCATCCTCTATTCCACCTTCACCAATCCCCGCTGGGGCTGGAATGTTTTCGCGGAATGGTTCTTTGCCGAGCCGGTGCTGGTGGGCCTCGGCAGGACGCTGCTTCTGACGGCGCTCGCGGCGGTTTCCGGCTCCATTCTCGGCACGGCGCTGGCGCTGGCGCGCGTATCGAAGTCGCCGCTGCTAGCAAGCCTCTCCTGGGGTTATATCTGGCTGCTGCGCTCGATCCCGATGATTGTGTTGTTGCTGGTTCTCAACAATCTCGGCTATCTCTATGAAACCATTAGCATCGGCGTCCCGTTCACCGACAAGGTGCTGTTCGATTACCCGACCACGCAGCTGTTGACGCCGTTTGCCGCAGCCTTTCTCGGATTGACGCTCAATCAGTCGGCCTTCTTCGCGGAAATCGTTCGCGGCGGCATCCTTTCGGTCGACCAGGGGCAGCTGGAGGCGGCGGCCGCCCTCGGCCTGTCACGTCGCCGGCAGGCCTTTCGCATCGTTCTGCCGCAGGCGATGCGCTCCATACTTCCCACAGGCTTCAACGAGATCATCGGTCTCGCCAAGAGCACGTCCATGGTCTACGTGCTGGCGCTGCCGGAGCTCTTCTACACGGTGCAGGTCATCTATCGCCGCAATCTGGAAGTCATCCCGCTGCTGATGGTGGCGACGGTCTGGTATCTCGTCATCATGACGGTGCTGTCGATCGCGCAGCACTACATCGAGCGCTATTTCTCCAAGGGAGCGGTGCGCAATCCGACGCCCTTGCCCTTCCAGGCCTATTTCCAGCGCTTGCGTCGCGTTTCGACGACAGTCTCCACGAAGGCAAGCATCGGGAGCCTTGGAAGCCAGAAGAATCCTGCCGACTGGCGTGCGAAGGGTGGGGCCGTGCGCATCCACGGCATATCGAAGAGCTTCGGCGCGCTCAAAGTCCTCGACAACATCGAACTCAACCTGCCTGCCAGCAGCGTGACCGCCATCATAGGCCCGTCGGGATCCGGAAAATCGACCTTGCTGCGCGCCATCAATCATCTGGAGCGCGTCGACAGCGGTTTCATCTCGGTGGACGGCGAACTTGTCGGCTACACGCAGAAGGGCGATGTGCTCTACGAGCTCAAGGAGAAGGATATCCTGAGGCGGCGGACCGACATCGGCATGGTCTTCCAGAACTTCAACCTGTTCCCGCATCTCACTGTTTTGGAAAACCTTATCGAGGCGCCGATTCAGGTGCGTGGGCTGAGCAGGGATGAGGCTATCGCATTCGCACAGGAGCTGCTCGCCCGCGTCGGACTCAGCGACAAGATCGATGCCTATCCACGCCAGCTTTCCGGCGGCCAGCAGCAGCGTGTGGCGATCGCTCGTGCTCTGGCGCTGCGGCCGAAGGTACTGCTGTTCGATGAGCCGACCTCGGCGCTCGATCCGGAACTCGTCGGCGAAGTGCTCGACGTGATCAAGGAGCTTGCCCGCACCGGCACGACCCTTGTGATCGTCACCCACGAGATTGGCTTTGCTCGCGAGGTCGCCGATACCGTCGTCTTCATGGAAGGCGGGCACATTATCGAGATCGGCTCGCCGGTACAGGTTTTCAACGATGCGAGGCACCCGCGCACCCGCGCCTTCCTCGCCAAGGTTCTCTAGCAGACACAGGCAGCCATAGGACGTCCTGACGTAGCAGGCGTCTGGCCAACGACAACAATATAAACAACTTAAAATTGAAAAGGAGAAGGGAAATGGCATTCATTGATAGAGCAAAATATGCTTTTGCCGGCGTGTTAACCGCCGTGGTGATGAGTTGCACGGCGGCCGGTGCGGCCGAAAAGTTCAATCTCAGCCCGGATACGTCCAATCGCGTCAGAGCGGAGAAGGACGAGGCGGCGATCAAGGCGATCGCGCCGAGCTTCAAGTTCGTCAATCCCGGTAAGTTCACGGTGGCGATCAACCCCTGGGATCCGCCGATCGCCACCTATGCGACCGATGCCAAGACCGTCGTCGGCGCCGACCCGGATCTCGCCCAGCTGCTTGCCGATTCCCTCGGCCTCCAGCTCGAGCTGGTGCCTGTCGCCTGGGAAGACTGGCCGCTCGGCGTTTCCTCCGGCAAATATGACGCCGTCATCTCCAACGTGACCGTTACCGAGGAGCGCAAGGAGAAATTCGATTTCTCGACCTATCGCAAGGACGTGCTCGGCTTTTACGTGAAGGCCGACAGCAAGACCACGTCGATTAAGGAACCGAAGGACGTAGCCGGTCTCAAGGTCATCACCGGCGCTGGCACCAACCAGGAGAAGATCATTCTCGAGTGGGACCGGGAGAATGTGGCGGCCGGGCTGAAGCCCATCGAGGTGCAGTATTATGATGACCGCGCCGCTGCCGATCTCGCGCTGCAGTCCGGTCGCGCCGATGTCGAATTCAATCCGAATGCGACGCAGGCCTACAACGCGGCTATCAACGGCACGAGGAAGCTCGTGGGCATCGTATCCGGTGGCTGGCCACTGACGGCGGAAATCGCCGTGACGACGAAGAAGGGAGCCGGATTGGCTGACGCCGTCACCCTCGCACTCAATGATCTGATCAAGGACGGCAAGTACGGTGAGGTGCTCAAGCACTGGAGCCTGAGCGCCGAGGCGATCGATCAGTCCAAGACCAACCCTGCGGGCCTGCCGAAGAGCGGTTCGTAATGTTGGTAGAGCGGATCGGCGCCGGTGGGGCCCGTGTCGATCCGCTCCCTGTCTTATTCATGGAGCGACCTGTTCGTGACTTTCTTTCCCAATCTCAAAACCATATTTGCCGCTGTAGCGACGGTTTCCCTGATCGGAGCCGGTGCCGTTCACGCCGCCGACGAATTCGATCTCGGTCCTGAACAGCCCGGGCGTGTTCATGCTGCCAAGGACGAGGCTGCCATCGCCGCGATCCCCAAGGATTTCAAGTTTGTCACGCCAGGGACGTTCACCGTGGCGGTGGCGCCCAGCGGGCCGCCGCTTGCGACCTATGCGACGGATGCCAAGACCGTGGTCGGGGCGGATCCTGACTATGCCTCCGCCATCGCCGACGCGCTCGGATTGAAGCTTGAGCTTGTTCCGGTCGCCTGGATCGACTGGCCGCTCGGGCTGACCTCGGGCAAATACGATGCCGTCATCTCCAATGTCGGGGTGACCGAACAGCGCAAGGAGAAGTTCGATTTCTCCACCTACCGACAGGGCCTGCATGGTTTCTTCGTCAAAACCGACAGCAAGATCACTGGCATCAAGGAGCCGAAGGATGCGGCGGGCCTGCGCATCATCGTCGGTGCCGGCACCAATCAGGAGCGAATTCTGCTGAAATGGAGCGACGAGGATGTCAAAGCCGGCCTGAAGCCGATCGAGCTGCAATATTACGATGATGATGCAGCAAGCCTCCTGGCTCTCCAGTCGGATCGCGCCGAAGTCATCGTGCAGCCGCACGCCCAGCTGGTCTACATCGCCGCCCGCGACAAGAACATCAAACGCGTGGGTACGTTGAGTGCCGGCTGGCCGGATCGCTCGGATGTCGCGATCGCCACGCGCAAGGGCAGCGGATTGGCGGCCGCACTCACCCTCGCAACGAACGGGCTGATCAAGGATGGCAGCTACGCCAGGATCCTCGACCATTGGCATCTTGCGGAAGAAGCCTTGCCGAAGTCGGAAACCAATCCGCCGGGCCTGCCGAAATTTTGAGGAGATAGCTGCATGAGCCGCCCAGCCCCATCGATCAGCCACATCGGCTTTCTCACGCCAGGAAACTATCCGGATGAAGATCCGCTAGCGGGCCTGGAGCAAACCCTGCAATTGCTCGAATACGGAGAAGGCAGGGGCTTCAACAGCGCCTGGGTTCGCCAGCGGCATCTCGAACCCGGCATCTCCTCGGCGAGCGCCTTTCTCGCGGCAGCGACACAGCGCACGCGCCACATCGAGCTCGGCACGGCCGTCATACCCATCGGCTATGAAAGCCCCTATCGGCTGGCCGAGGATCTGGCGACCGTGGATGTGCTGTCGCGTGGACGGTTGAATATCGGCCTCAGCGCCGGCCGTCCGCTGCATGCGGACCTGATCGGCCCGCTCGCTTTCGATGGCGACTGGGAGAGCCATGATTTTTCTCATCAGAGGGTGCTGCGCTTTGCCGACAATCTGAAGGGCGCCTATATTGGCAATCAGGATACGGTCATCAAGACGCCGTTCGGTCCGCAGCGTCCGCGACTGCAGCCCTATGCGAAAGGATTGATCGATCGCATCTGGTATGGCGGCGGCTCGCTGCGTTCGGCCGAATGGGCAGGGCGCAACGGTTTCAACCTGCTGATCGGCAATGTCACGACGGGGGAGCAGACCGACGATTTCTTCGTCGCGCAGTCGCGGCAGCTGGAAACCTATCGGACCTCCGGCGGCGATACGAGGCGCGTGGCGCTCGGCCGGGTCATCGTACCCTTCGACAGCGCCGACGCCGTGACGCGCAAGCGCTATACCGACTATGCCGCCGGCCGCCATGAGCGAACGCTGTCTCCGCAAGGCGAGCGCCGCACGCTTTTCGCGCGCGATCTCGTCGGCTCGTCGGAGGAGATTCTGGAGCGCCTGCGCAACGATCCGATCCTGCCCCATGTCAATGAATTCCGGCTGGAGCTGCCCTACGAGTTCCACGACGAGGAGTATCGGCAGATCATTCACGACTTCGTAACGTTGATCGCTCCGGAGATTGGCTGGAAAGAACCTGCGCTTCTCCGCCGGTCGGCATCCTGAGGTCTGTGGGATAGAAAACCGCGCAACCGGATCGGCAGATTGCCGATCCGGCCTGGATGATGCCGCGCTGAGGATGGCGCGGACGTTTTGATTCGCTAGCCGATGGACGGGCGCGTATCTTCCGTTCCGGCAAGGATTCGCTCCGCCAGCTGCAGGGCGTCTTCCTGGGACGCGACGATCTCCATCCTCGTGCCGAACGCTTTCGTGGCAAGGCTCATCTGCACTTGCATGGCCGCGCGCTTGATGGCGCTCGCCTCGATCCCGATCACAGCCCTGCAAATTGCCGCAAGCGCCGCCTTGTTTCTCTTCAGCCATATGCCGCGTGCCTTGCGATCCTCGTGATCCTCGGCAGGCTGATCGCCTTCCATGATGACGACGAAAGGCATCGAGATTGCAAGGATAGCGTCCATCTCGCGTGCCCATTGTGCCGCATAACCCGGCCGCACGGACCGGGCCGATTGGCGCACGATCGGCCACAGGGAAACATCGTGAAAGGCGAAAGTGGTTGCATCGATTGTCATGCTATTCTCCTCAAGCGATCTTGTCGGTGATTGCTGCGAACAGCATCGCGGCGCCGCGCTCCGAAATGTCGATGGCGCGGGTCGCCCGTTCGCGCATGTCGGCCTCGTAGTCCAGGAGTGCCGTACAGGTCGTCCTTGGCTCCTTGCCGGCCGCCGCCAGGATCTGTGAAAGCGTGCGGGCATCTTCGAGCGCGGTATTGGCGCCAAGTCCGCCGGCGGGGCTCATCGCGTGGATGGCATCACCCATGAGCGTGACCGCTCCGAACGGCCAAAGAGCATCGGGGCGTCCGGTTCGAACGGGAAGCGCCGCCACGGCTTCGGCCTTACTCCGGCTGATGATCTGCCTCAGTTCGGGACGCCAGCCGCGCATTGCGGTTCTCAGCAAGACCGGCAGGTCGCGGGTGTGGTCGTATGTTTCCAGCCCCAATCGCCGGCGGGGGCCGATCAGCGCCCAATAAAGATAGTCGGAGACCGGCGTCAGCCTGCAATCGGGTGCGAGACTGGCGGCAAGGGCGGGAAACTCGTCGCGGAACCGCATGAGATCGAAAATCGCAGTGCAGCCATCGGCAAAGATCACCGTCGTACCGTCTTCAAGCAGATCGGCGGCGCCGTTGCGTGGCAGCTCGCTCTTGCCGTAAACGCATATCGAGCCCGTATCCGCCGGCTCGGCATAGGGTGCCAGTTGACGGCGGACCTGCGAATTCACGCCGTCGGCGCCGACGAGCAGGTTGCAGGAAACCACGGAGGCGTTTTCGAACTGAACCTCGACGCGGCCATCCTCCAGGCAGCGGTATTGAGTGAGCGCGTGATCGAAATGAACATGGTCCTCGATCCCGGTCAGCAGGATTTCACGAAGGGTAAGGCGATTGACGCTGAGATCGCCGTCGTCTTCATCCTCTCCCGTATCCCAGCTCATCGGCGTGCGGCCCGCGATCGGCTGAAGCTGCGGCGTCAGGAAACGGCCCGACCGTGGGCTGATGGAGGCGGTCGCCCGAAAAAGATCGAACTGCCCCTGCGGCAGGCACGCCTCCAGCGCTCGCTGTCCATCCGTATCGATGCGGATGCGATAACCCTGTAGCCGGCTATCGGCTGCCGGGTCGCGCTCGTAGACGTCGAAGCGGATGCCGGCGCGCTTCAATCCCTGGGCGAGGCACAGGCCCCCGAGGCCCGCGCCGATGATGACGACATGAAAGTCCTGCATGGATTCTTCTATTCCATTCACTATTCGACTTCGATTTTGCGAGGTCAGAATAGCGCGCGCCCGCCGGAACGTGATAACGACATTCGGACTATAAATGTTGCGAAACGGCCAAACGGAATATGGATATCGAAGATATCGGCGATCGCCTTGACGGGCCGCCGCTCATCGCCTTCTGGGGGTCGGACGAGCCCGGCAGCGCCTTCCGCCTGGGAACCCTGGAATATGATTGGCATGCGCACACGCGCGGGCAGCTTTTCTGCATTGAAAGCGGGCTCGTGCGCGTCGATACGCCCACGGGGTCGTGGTTGCTGCCGCCGCAGCGTGCGGGATGGATTCCGCCGGGCGTCATGCATAAGGCCGGGATCAATGGCGTGCTGAGCGGCTGGGGCATCCTCCTGACGCCGGAAGCCAGCGCCGGCCTGCCCCAGGATCCGTGCGTTCTCAGCGTAAGCGAGGTTTTGCGGGCGCTGGTGCGCCGAACGACGACCTGGCGCTGGGAGGAGCGGCTTTCCCCACAGCAGCGTCGTCTGGCGGCTGTCCTGCTGGACGAGGTTCGGGCCGCGCCGCGCGAAAGCCTGCATTTGCCGATGCCGGCGGACCGGCGGGTTCTGCGTATTGCGGACGCCGTGCTGCAGGATCCTGCCAGCGAGGACACTTTTCATGCCCTGGCACAGCAGGCGGGCATATCGGAACGATCGGCCCGGCGGCTTTTCAATATCGAAACAGGCATGTCGTTCGCAAACTGGCGGCAGCAGGCGCGGTTGCTGCTTGCGCTTGAACATCTGAGCGCCGGCAATCCGATCGCGCAGGTCGCCGACAGCCTGGGATATGCGAGCGCCAGCAGCTTCATTGCCATGTTCAGGAAGGCATTCGGCCTGTCGCCGCGTCGATATCTCTCCGTCCGAAAATCTTGATGGCGCACTTGCCGGAACTTCGGATGGCGGCAGAAGAGGCGCCGATATTGCGATCGACGCCCGGGCAGACGGTCTTAGGCCGCGACGCGGCGAGGCCTGACGGCGAGGAGGCGCAGGGCGTTCATGGTGACCAGCACCGTGGCTCCGGTATCGGCGAGGATCGCCGGCCAGAGACCGGTGATGCCGATGATCGTCGTGACCAGGAAGACGCCCTTCAGGCCGAGCGCGATGGTGATGTTCTGGCCTATATTGGTCATTGTCCGCTTGGAAAGGTCGATCATCTCGATAACATCGCCGACGCGCCCATGCAGCACGGCGGCATCCGCCGTTTCCAGCGCAACGTCAGTCCCGCCGCCCATGGCTATCCCGACATCGGCGGCTGCCAGTGCCGGCGCATCGTTGATGCCGTCACCGACCTTGGCGACGCGAAAGCCCTGCTGCTTCAAATCGCCGACGATCCGCTGCTTGTCTTCGGGCAGCAACTGCGCCCTGACCTCGATGCCGAGCGTCTTGCCGATCGCCTGTGCCGTGCGCTGGTTGTCGCCCGTCAGCATGATCGTCTTGATGCCGGCATCGGAAAGCGCCTTGAGGCCGGCTGCCGTATCGGCACGCGGTTCGTCGCGCATGGCCAGCAGGCCCGCGGCAGCGCCGTTGGCAACGAGAATGGAGACGGTCTTGCCTTCATCATTGAGGGCGGCGATTTGGGCTGACTGCTCCGGAAGCAGCGAAACCCTGTCGGCTGCCGCCTGCGGCGACCCGAGGAATACGTCTATACCGTCGACCGTGCCGCTGACACCCTTGCCTCCGATGGCTTTGGCATCGATGACCTGGGGGATATCCGTTCCCGTAGCTGTCGCGCGGTCGAGGATGGCGCGAGCGAGCGGATGGCTGGAGCCGGTTTCGAGCGCCGCCGCCAATCGCAGCACGTCCGCATCGTTCATGCCGAGGCCGACGATATCGGTGACCTTGGGCTTGCCTTCGGTCAGCGTGCCTGTCTTGTCGAAAGCGACAGCCGTGACCTTGCCGATATTTTCGAGCACGGCGCCGCCTTTCAGCAATAGCCCGCGCCGCGCGCCTGAGGATAGCGAAGCGGCAATGGCGGCCGGTGTCGAGATGACGAGGGCGCAGGGGCAGCCGATCAGCAAGATGGCCAGACCCTTGTAGACCCACTCGCCCCAGGCGCCGCCGAAAAGCAGCGGAGGCACGATGGCGACGAGCGCTCCGACCAAGACGACGCCCGGAGTATAATAGCGGGAGAAGCGATCGATGAAGCGTTCGGTCGGCGCCTTCGATTCCTGCGCCTCCTCGACCAGCTTGACGACGCGGGCGATGGTGTTGTCGGACGCCGCTGCGGTCACGCGCACACGCAGCACGGCATCGCCGTTGACCGTGCCGGCAAAAACGGTTGCATCGGCACCCTTGCGCACGGGTGTGCTTTCGCCGGTGACCGGCGCTTCGTCGATGGCGCTTTCGCCGGAGAGGATCACGCCATCGGCCGGAATGCGGTCACCTGGCCGAACCAGAATGATGGCCCCTACGGCAAGGTCTTCCGCCTGTACTTCGCGGGTCTTGCCGTTTTCCTCGACGAGAGCGGTCTTGGGCACGAGGTTCGTCAGCGACTGGATGCTGGCACGCGCCTTGCCGGCGGCAACGCCTTCCAGCAGTTCGCCGATCAAAAACAGGAATACGACGGCCGCAGCCTCCTCGCTGGCGCCGATGACAACAGCGCCAACCGCGGCAATCGTCATCAGCATTTCGATCGAGAATGGCGTTCCCATCCTCGCGGCCATGAAGGCCCGTCGCGCAATCGGCAGCAGGCCGACCAGCATGGCGGCGGTAAAGATCCAGACGTCCAGTGCGGGGATGAGCTTGCCGATACCCCAGGCTGCCGCAAGCGCCACGCCGCTGGCGATGGTCAGGCGGCCCTTGGCCGATTTCCACCAGGGCCCGTTGGTCGGTCCATGGTCGTGGCCGTGAAGGCCGGCAGCTGCCGCCTCACGCTCGTTCGAGCCGTGGCCATGCCCCTCATGATCGTGCTGATGACCGCTGCCTCCGTCAGCGTGGCCGCCATGATCGTGATCGTGCCCTGTGTGGTCATGGTCGTGCGATTGGTGTTCGTGATGATCGTGGCCACAGCCGCAGGCATGGTCGTCCTTTTCCACCTTGGGCGTGGCGACATTGCCTTGGGGAAGTGGAAAGAGCTTGTATCCCAGCCCGGTGACCCGCTTGGCGATGGTCGGCAGAAGGTCTGGATCGCCCTGGTGCCTGACCGTCATGGTACCGGCGGTCACCGAGACCGAGACGTCCTCCACACCCTGAAGACGGCGAACGGCCGTGTCGATTTTCGCAGCGCAGGAAGCGCAATCCATGCCTTCCACGCGATAGCGGCTCTGTTGTGTTGTCGAAGTCATCTTCCGGTTCCGAATTGGCTGTTGGAACCATTGCTACATCCTCTAGCTACTAGAGGGACAAGAGCGATTTTCCGAATTTCTGCACGATGATTAGCGGATGTCGCTAACCGGTCGAGCCGTCTTTCCGGTGGATCTGGCTAGGACAATTCCGGAAGAGCGTGCGGTGGGAAGACGGCGTTCCTGCCGTGGCGCTTGGCTTCGTAGAGCGCTGTGTCGGCCGTTTTGAGCAGATCCTCAAGCGATTGCCTCGAGGTTTCGCCCCAGGCGACGCCGAGGCTGGCGGTGATCACCTGCCCATCGTCGAGCCCGCGGTGGCGGATGCCGAGAGCTTCGACCGCCCTGCGTGTTCGCTCGGCGATCGCAAAGGCTTTCTCGCGGTCGACATTGGGCAGAAGGATCAGAATTTCCTCGCCGCCGAAACGGAACGTGGTTCCGCTGACGCCGATTTCGCGCGAGATGCATTGGCAGACGGCGCGGATACAATCATCGCCTTCGATATGGCCATGGACGTCGTTGAACAGCTTGAACCGATCGATGTCGATCATGACGATGGCGACGGAGGTCGTGCCGCTCTTCGTCCGCCAGATCGAGGAGCGCACCCGCTCCAGTGAATGCCGATTGAAGAGGCCGGTCAGCTCGTCGCGTTCCGATTTCTGTTCGAGCTGCACATGCAGCAGGCCGCCGCGGAGCTGATTGAGAAAGTTCAGCCGGTCCTTGTGTTCGGAAATGTAGGCGCTGATCACCAGGAAGATCACCAGCGTTATGTAAAAGGTGACGATGCCGGCATAGACCACGTCGTCGAAGGCGCCGCTGAGCTTGGTGGTGGTGAACTGCACGGCGCACATCAGCGCGAGACCGAGGAGGATCGTCACGAATCGAGGCCGGAGCGCGATGACGAAGAAGAGGAAGGCGGCCACGTTGCCGTTCTGATAGACGAACAGGTACGGGCTGCCGCTGCGCATGGCGACCGACATCGGCAGAAGGGCGCCGAGAACCGCCACGCCGATGGCAAGCAGATCGTAGTTCAACGCGCTCGGCCATCGCCTCAGGGCCAGGACGCTGAACAGCGCGAAGGGCGTGAAGATCCCGAAGCGGACGATGACGAGCTGCGGGAAGACATTCGCCATCATCGTGCGGTCGCCAAAATAGACCATGTCGTAGATCAGCGTACCGACGATAGCCCAAATTGGGGCGAGCTTGACCCGGTGGGCGGTGTAATCCTGAAGGAAGAGCGATTCGATCGCGGGCTTGAAACGAAGAAGCCTAAACCCGTTGCGGATTTGGCGATCGACCTCTTCCAATGTCACGGCGCTCACCGATGACTCTCCGAATGACATAAATAATTTCCGTTAGATAGCGCAAAAGTCTGAGCAGTATCTAAAGAACCATCTGGAGAATGAATCAGTCGTAAAGGGTCAAATTGAGGCGGCCGCGTTCAGGCAAGCCAATCGCGCACCCGGCAATGAGGGCATCGCCGGTCGCGGGATCGACGGCCGGCGAGTACCGTTGCGGGAAATCTAAAGTTTAAGCAAAACCTTGCCGGCCTTTCCGGGCGCCAGCGAAGACTTTACCGCCTCGGCGATTTCGGTGATGTCGTAGGCTGCTTCCACCGGCAGCTTGACCTCGCCGGAAGCGACCCTGGTGATCAGTTCGCTGATCAACCGCCGCCGCTCGTCGGCGGACATGGCGGCGCTGACCTTGATGCCCCAGAAGCCCTTGATCGTCAGCTGCTTGAAGATGACGGCCCTCGAGGCGATCTGCATGGGTTTGCCGGCTGCGGTGCCGAAAGAAACCAGCAGGCCATTTTCGCTCAGCAGGTCGGCGAGATCGTTGCTGGCAACGCCTCCGACCGAATCGACGGCCGCCCGGATCGGCGCGTCGCCGACCATGGCGCGCACCTTCGCCTTCCAGTCGGCAGAAGCGGTCGAGACGGCGTTTCCGATGCCGAATGCCGACAGCTCGTCGATGCCGCCATCGCGCCTGACCAGATTGATCATGTGGATGCCGCGGCTGTGCGCCAGCATCGCCAGCGTCTTGCCGACGGCACCGTTCGCGGCATTCTGTATAATCCAGTCGCCAGGCCCGACGTTGAGGGATTCCAGAAGCGCGATGGCGCTGAACGGCATGGCGATGAGCTGAGCCGCGGCTTCGTCGCTGATGACGTCGGGCACGGGGACGAGGCTTGCCGCCGGCGCCGTGAATTGCTCGGCCCAGGTGCCATGCACGCCGGCCGCAACGACGCGCTTGCCGATCAGAGTCTTGTCGACGCCGGATCCCACGGCATCGACGATGCCGACCGCTTCGCTGCCGCCGATCGCAGGCAGGATCGGCTTGTAGCCATAGGCGCCGCGTACCGTCCAAAGATCATGGTTGTGGATGGGGGAGAGAATGGTGCGAATGCGCACGTCCCCCGCGGCAGGCTCCGGCAAGGGCATGTCGGCCAGATAAAGGACCGCAGTCGGATCGCCGAAGGTATCGTGGATGGCACTGCGCATTTTGTTTTCCTTGTGAGTTGACATGCTGGTCCGGGCTTGCGTCAAAGGCCGCCGGGCGTGGAAAGCGCTTGTTCGGTAGCGAGCATGGCCTGGTCGAGCGGGGTTCTGTCTTTTCCAAGCTTGGCCAGGATCGCCGCACCGAGCCACAGGCTGTAGAGCGAACGAGCCGTCTTTTCTGGAATGCAGGAAGGTGAAATGGAGCCGTCCTCGCGTCCTTCGGTGATGGTCTTGGTGAGGCGGCGAATAAGATCCTCGACGCCGCCGAGCAGGATTACGCGCATATTGTCGGAGAGGTCGGAGATTTCGGCGGCAAGCTTGACCACCAGGCACCGGTCGGCCAGGCTGGCGGTATTGCCATCGGAAAGCCAGGCGTTCCAATAATGCATCACCCGCTGGTGGCCATTGCCCTTCCAGCCGAAAAGCGCATCGAGGCGCTCGGCGTAGTCGGAACAATATTGCTTCAGCAGGGCACAGCCGAAGGCCTCCTTGGACGCGAAATAGTAATAGAAAGACCCTTTGGGCACAGCGCTCTGTTCGAGCAGCTCCTTCAGGCCCACGCCGCCGAAACCCTTGCGCAGCACCAATTCCCGCCCGATTGCGAGAATGTGGCTCCGAGTCAGCTCCGATTTCTTCTTTGTCACCATGAGCGGTGCGATAACAAATAATCGACCGGTCGTCTATAAACTCGATGCTGTCAGCCGTCAGATCAGCGCGAGTGTTGCAAGCGAGAGGATCAGCGCGGGCAGCATCACGACGGCGCCGATCTTCAGGAAGGTCAGCGCTCCCATGTGAAGCCCCTCCCGGCGCAGGGCCGCAAGCCAGAGGATCGTCGCGAGCGAGCCGGTGATCGACAGGTTGGGACCGAGATCGACGCCGATCAGCACCGCTCCGGCAATGGCGTCGGGGACATGGGCCGCCTGCACCGCGCTGCCGGCGAAAAGCCCGGCCGGCAGGTTGTTGACGAGGTTGGAGACGATCGCAACCGAAAACCCGGCCGCTCCGACCGCCTGTACCTGGGATTGCGCCGCCAGCGATGCAAGCCTTTCCGACAGGAGCGCGGTCAAGCCTGTATGATTGACCGCTTCGACGATGACAAAGAGGCCCGCAACCAGCGGCAATACGCTCCAGCTTATGCCGCGAACCGTCTCGATCGGGCTTTGCCGGGTAAGCGCCAGAACGATGATCGTCGTGACGACGCCGGCGGCGAATGTCGGAATGCCGAGATCGACATTCATCGCGGACGCCCCGATCAGGATGAGAGCCGTTGCGATAAGCCCCCACCCGGCCAGCCGCGCGCTATGCGAAAGGGCAGGCTGGCCGACATCGCGTGCGATCGTGTCTTCCGCAAGTGCGCGTCTCAGCACCCAGTAAAGGCAGGCGAACGTCACGACGATCGAGACGATGGAGGGCAGCAGGAACGTCTGCATCCAGCGCGACAAGGGCGGCATTTCGCCGCCTGCGAAGATGACCAGATTGGCGGGGTTGGAAATCGGCAGCACGAAGCTGGCGGCATTGGCGATGAAGGCACAGACCAGCAGGTACGGCATGGGATCCTTGACCCGTGCCGCCCGGCACGCCGCATAGACCGCCGGCGTGAGCACGACGGCAGTGGCATCGTTCGACAGAAACACCGTTACGACCACGCCGACGACATAGACGAGCAGGAACAGCCGGCGTGGCGAACCCCTGGCATGCGAGGTGGCGATTGCCGCGACCCAGTCGAACAGCCCCTCGCGCCGGGCAAGCTCCGACAGAAGCATCATGCCGATCAGAAACAGATAGACGTCGAAGCCTTTCGATACCCCCGCCCAGACGTCGGCCGGGCCGATGAGCCTGAAGGCGAGCAGAAGTGCTGCGCCGAGAACCGCCCAGATCGCTTCCGGCCATCGGAAGGGGCGCGTGACGACGCCCAAGGCTGTCAGGCCGGCGATGCTCCAGGTGATGGCGGATTCGGTCATGCAGCTCGTCTTGGGTATGGATCGAGGCGGGTAGGTAGCATTGTTGGAGGGTATAGCAAACCGTTACGGCAATGGTGTTCGACTGAATCTTCCGCAACGGACTGCATGCAGCCGCCTCATCCCGGCGGGTTTCATGCGTGCTTTGTCTTGCCCGTCTTGGTCGTGTCGTCATGCGCCGTGTCCGCGCGCTCGACGAGAACGGAGCAATCGGCGTGTCGGATGACATACTCGACCGTGGAGCCGAATATGCGATCGAGAATATCCGAATTATGCGTCGCAAGGACGATCAGGTCTGCTTTCTTCTCCTTGGCAATCGTCAGCAGTGTTTTCGAGGCCGTCCCCGGGCGCACTTCTATGGAGGCGGCGATGCCGAGGCGCCTGCACAGGGCGCCCAGCTTTTCTTCTGCCTCCTTGATGACGGAGACCGCCCATTCGTCGGGGCTTTCGTGTCCGGATGGGAAACGATCGATGATGTGCGCGACGGTGAGTTCACCTTCAGGCGACAAAAGGGCATGGGCGGTGCGTAACAGGCGTTCGGCACGCTCGCGTGATCCCAGCCCTATAGCGCAAATGATCTTGTCGTACATCAAGCTCTCCTCATGCGTCGACCGCTGCAGTTTCCAAACCCGACTCGCAATCTCGCCGGTTGAAACTTGCCCGGAGAAGTAAACGAGTGTCCAGCACAGCGATATTGGCGCGCCCCGTCAAGTGTCGTCGCAGCAATGATGCGAACCATACACATCTGTGCGCTTTCGACGCCGTCGGGCGCGGCGGGTTCTGTTGCAGGCGCTGCCGATTCGACCGGATGATTCGGCGCTTCGGTCGTCTATTGCCATGATCGAGGTCAAATGGTCGCGGTTTTATTATCAGCGCGGCCCGTCAGGACCATGCCGCCAACGCAAGGCAAGATGCTGCGGACATCGAGAAAATTGCTGCAACGCAAACAGTTTAACCGCCGCTCAGCTCATGGTCTTTCTCGCGGCGGCTCAAAAATATCATAGGCTTCTGCGTCAATCTGCCATCGCTCCAGCGGCGCCCTGCGACATCCTGCATGCTTTTGCGCAGTGCACAACATGCCTAGAACCATGTCGCGAACAGCTTGCCATGGTTTCAACCCATCAGCGAGACGGCTGTTGCTATTCTTGTCGCTGACAAGAGGCGGAAAGCCAGTCATATTGGCGCTCCGATATCGTCGATTGCGGCAAGTGCGTTCTGGGTTCGACGAAGGACCGGTGTGTCTGCAGGGCAGGTCACCCGGTCCTGCCGGTCGGCGGGCCCTCCTTTTTGGCATGGAATTGGAAAGGACGGGCTAAGGTGACTGCTTCCTCCGCCACCGATGGCATCTTGGAAAGACGCAATGCCGCGAACCCGCCTTCGTCGGTTAGTTTGTCGGCCCGTCGCACGGCAACTGGCCCGGCCACCGGAAAGTGTCCCGGTCTCGGCCTCGCATCCGCCCTGCTTTGCCTGTCTTCTCTCGGGTGGATCGCTCAAGCGGCAATGCTGGCCATGGGCGTGGGAGCGATCAGCCGGGGAGGCGGCGTGAGCGACGTGGCGGCACCGGCTGCGGTCGTTGCGGCCATCGGGGTCCTGAGAGCCGGCTTGGATGCCGCTGGCGGGCGGCTTGCGTTCCGGGCTGCGCGCAGGGAATTGAGCACTCGGCGTGCTGCTGCGGCCGCGGCGCTTGCACTGCGTTCACCCCTCGATAGCGGCCGTCCCGCATCCGGCCTGGCGGCAAGCGTTTTGGGCGAGCAGGCCGAAGCCGTCGTGCCTTATCTCGCACGGTTCCGTCCGGCTCGCATGAAGGCGAGCGCCGTGCCGCTTGTCATGCTTGTCTGTATTGTGCCGATTTCCTGGCTGGCGGGGTTGATCCTCGTGCTCTGCGCGCCGCTCATCCCGGTTTTCATGGCGTTGATCGGCTGGCGCGCGAAAGCCGCCAGCGAGGAGCAGCTCGCCGAGACCGGCGGCATCAATGCCTTTCTGCTCGACCGCCTGCGGGGCCTCGCCACCATTCGCGCGCTCGATGCCGTCGATGCTACCGCACTGCGTCTGCGCGCGGATGCGGACTCGCTGCGGCTCCGCACCATGGCCGTGCTGAAGATCGCGTTCCTGTCTTCGGCCGTCCTGGAGTTCTTCGCAGCGCTCGGCGTCGCGGCGACGGCCGTTTACGTCGGCTTCAGCCTTCTCGGTTCGGTCGAAATCGGCACCTGGGAGGGCAATCTGACTTTGACGCAGGGCCTTTTCATTCTCCTGCTTGCCCCCGCTTTCTTCGAGCCGTTGCGTGAGCTGTCCGCTGTCTGGCACGACCGCGCCAATGGCGAGGCCGCGCTCTCGGCGCTGGCGGAGCTGGCATCTTCGCATCAAACCATCCTTGGCGGTGTCGATCCGCGGCCATCCACCGCGGCCGGTCCCGCGTCGGTCGAGATCTCGGATCTGGTTTTTCGGCACGGCCCGGAGCGGGAGGCCGTCATCGATCATTTCGATCTTTCCATAGGGCCAGGCGAGCATGTGGCGCTTTGGGGCGCCAGTGGCTCGGGAAAGACCACGCTTCTGTCGTTGATGGCCGGTCTGGCGCGGCATGACACGGGTGTCATCCGCATCGGCGGTATTCCGCTGCGCGACGATACCGTCGACGGACTGCGCCGCCGCATGGCATGGATCGGCCAGTCGCCTCATGTTTTTGCCGCCAGCGTCACGCGCAATATTGCCCTGGGGCGCGTCGGCATCGACGGCGAAGCGGTTGCGGCGGCTCTTGCGGGTGTCGGTCTGGATCGGGTCTTCACGCCCGAGCGCGTGTCAGCGGTCGGGGAAGGGGGACTTGGTCTTTCCGGTGGCGAGGCGCTGCGGCTGGCGCTGGCGCGCATGATGGTCGATGAGCGGGCCGACATCATCCTCGCCGACGAGCCGACCGCGCATCTCGATGCGCAAACGGCTGCCGTCGTGACGGATGCATTGCTTGCGCTCGCCGAAGGCCGGGTCCTGATCGTTGCCACGCACGATCCGGTGCTTGCGGCGCGCATGCACCGGATCGTGCGCCTGGATGGGCAGGCGCCGAGGGCGGCCGCATGAGGCGTTCCTTCAGGCTACTTCTTCCTCTCGTCAGGCTGTTCTGGATCGAGCGCGGCGCGAGCCTTGCCCTTGGCGCGGGTTTGTCCGCCTTGGCAATGCTTGCCGGCGGCGCGTTGCTGGGACTGTCCGGCTGGTTCATCACCGCGTCGGCCTTTGCCGGATTGAGCGTCACGAGCGCCGCGGTTTTCGACGTCTTCGTACCGTCGGCCGGCATACGCATGCTTGCCATCGGCCGAACGGCTGCCCGCTACGGTGAAAGGCTCGTCACCCATGACGCCACCCTCAGGGTTCTCGCCGCGCTGCGCGAACGGCTGTTTCGCGGCTGGGCGGAGCCCGAAGCCGCCGCGGCCATGATCCGCAGGCCTGCAAAACTGCTGTTCCGACTGACGAGCGATGTCGATGCGCTCGATTCGCTCTATCTGCGCGTGCTGGTGCCGGCCGCCGTTGCGGTTCTCGCCGCCGTTGCCGTCATGATCGCACTCTGTTTCATCGCCCCCTTGTTCGGGATCATGGCCGGGATATGGCTGGTCGCGCTCTGTCTTGGGCTTTCCCTCGTTGCGGGCCACCTGGCGCTGAAGCCGGGACGCCGCCGCGCCCACGCGATGGAGGCGCTGCGCGCCCGTGCCGTTGATCTCGTCGCCGGCCAGACCGATCTGGCAATGGCCGGGCAATTGCAGGCACAAAGAGCCGCGATTGCCGAAGCCGACGAACGGCTGGCCAAGGCTGACGATGCCCTGAACCGGATCGACAATGCCGTCGCAGCAGGCTTTTCGCTTGGGTCCACATTGCTGTTGACGGCCACGCTTCTGATCGTCGCCCTACTTGCCAGACAGGGAACGATCGGCGCTCCCGCCGCTGCCTTGGCGCTCCTCGTCGCCTTTGCTGCCACGGAGCCGTTCGCTGCCCTGCGACGTGGTGCCCTCGAACTCGGCCGAACCCTGCTTGCCGCAAGGCGCATTGCTCCTCGATTGAGCGTTGCCTCCGCTCCGACGCAGCGTGCTGACCCGGTGGCCGGCCGCGCTTTCCAGCTTACGTCTGTTGTCGCAGGGCACGAGGGATCATCGCATCCGGTCTTGCAGGATGTGTCTTTGTCGCTTGCCGCCGGCGAGCGTTTGGCGGTCGTCGGGCAGAGCGGCGCCGGCAAGTCGACATTGCTGGCCCTGCTTGCAGGCGAGATTGCCGCGACGAGCGGTGCCGTCGCCGGCCTGCCGGCAGCGGCACTGACGCAGCGCAGCGCGTTGTTTCAGGACACGGTCCGAGGCAACCTGAAGCTGGCGGACCCCCATGCGGATGACGATCGCCTACGGGACGCGCTTTCAACGGCCGGCCTGCTCGACGATATCGAGGCGCTGCCGCAAGGTCTTTCGACCCGCCTGGGCGAGGGGGGCGGCGGCCTGTCCGGCGGGCAGCTGCGCCGGCTGGCGCTGGCAAGGCTTCTGCTGCGCGACACGCCGCTCTGGTTGCTCGACGAACCGACGGAAGGCCTGGATGCCGCCACCGCCCGCGCCGTGCTCGAACGGCTTGCCTTGGCTGCCGACGGGCGCAGCCTCGTGATCGCAACGCATATTCGCCGCGAGGCTGCCCTGGCAGACCGCATCGTGCTCCTGGATGGCGGTCGCATCGCCGCCAGCGCATGCCGCGGCGCACCGGAATTCGAAATGCTTCTCAACCGGTTGCGGCCGGATTGAGAGGTGAACATGCCCGCGACGCGTCGAATGGCGTCGCATTCCTGTCAGACACACCGTAGGGGGTGGGAGAAAGACTATGGAACTGGATATCGTGGCGCTATCGCGCCTGCAGTTTGCCATGACGGCCCTGTATCACTTTTTGTTCGTGCCGTTGACGCTTGGCCTTTCCGTGCTGCTCGCCATCATGGAAACAACCTATGTCATGACCGGCCGCCAGATCTGGCGGCAGATGACGAAGTTCTGGGGAACGCTGTTCGGCATCAACTTCGTGCTCGGCGTCGCCACCGGCATCGTGATGGAATTCCAGTTCGGCATGAACTGGAGCTATTACAGCTACTATGTCGGCGATATTTTCGGCGCGCCGCTGGCGATCGAAGGATTGATGGCCTTCTTCCTCGAGGCGACCTTCGTCGGCCTGTTCTTCTTCGGCTGGGACAAGCTGTCCAAGGTCGGCCATCTGGTCGCCACCTGGGCCGTGGCGCTGGGCTCGAATTTCTCGGCTTTGTGGATCCTGATCGCCAATGGCTGGATGCAGAATCCGGTGGGCTCGGCGCTTAACCCGCAGACCATGCGGATGGAGATCGTCAGCTTCTTCGACGTGGTCTTCAATCCGGTGGCGCAGGCAAAGTTCGTCCATACCGTTTCGGCCGGCTATGTCTGCGCTTCCGTCTTCGTCCTCGGCGTCTCGGCCTGGTATCTCGTGAACGGCCGCAGCGTCGAGCTCGCCAAGCGTTCCATGACGGTCGCGGCATCCTTCGGCCTGGCTTCGGCGCTTTCCGTTGTCGTCCTCGGCGACGAGAGCGGCTACCTGACGACCGAGCATCAGAAGATGAAGCTCGCCGCGATCGAAGCCATGTGGGAGACCGAGCCGGCACCGGCCGCCTTTACCGCCTTCGGCTTTCCCGACCAGCAGGCCCGCGAGACCCATTATGCCATTCACATTCCCTGGGCTATGGGTCTGATCGGCACGCGCTCGCTGACGACGGAGATCGCCGGCATCGACAAGCTCGAGGCGCAGGCCAAGGACCATATTCGCCAGGGCATCAAGGCTTACGACGCGCTGATCAAGATTCGCGCCGCAAAGCCGGCTACGCCGGGCGAAGCCTCGCAGGACGTTGCCACCGCCGAAGCGCGCACGTCCTTCGAGGATATCGGCCATGAACTCGGCTATGCGCTGCTCTTGAAGCGCTATGTGGACGATCCGCGCCAGGCGACGGAGGAGCAGATCGCTCAGGCGGCCCGCGATACCATTCCGCATGTGCCGACGATCTTCTGGGCTTTCCGTATCATGGTCGGTCTCGGCATGTTCTTCATTTTGCTGACGGCGGTCTTCTTCTGGCTGTCGGCAAGGCGTCGTCTCGACCGGTATCCGCTGCTGCTGCGGGTCGCGGTATTTGCCATCCCGCTGCCATGGGTCGCCATCGAACTGGGATGGGTCGTTGCGGAGTTCGGTCGCCAGCCGTGGATTATCGAAGGCGTGCTGCCGACTGCGGCGGCCGTTTCCAACCTCGGTGCCGGCACCGTGCTTCTGACCATTCTCGGCTTTGCCGCGCTTTATACCGTCCTCATCGTCATCGAGATGACGCTGATGATCAAGGCGATCCGCAAGGGTCCCGAAGCGGACGACAAGCCGGAGGCCAAGCTGATTTCCGAAAACCTCGTTCCGGCTGCGGAGTGACCTGCCATGATCCTGCATGAATTGATCGACTACGAGACCTTGCGTGTCATCTGGTGGCTGCTTCTCGGCGTGCTGCTGATCGGTTTTGCCGTCACCGACGGCTTCGACCTCGGTGTCGGCACGCTCCTTCCCTTCGTCGCAAGGACGGATACGGAGCGGCGTATCGCCATCAACTCGATCGGCCCGACCTGGGAAGGCAACCAAGTCTGGCTGATCCTCGGGGGCGGCGCCATCTTCGCCGCCTGGCCGCCGCTCTACGCCGTGTCCTTCTCCGGCTTCTATCTCGCCATGTTCGCCATCCTGTTCGCGCTGATCCTGCGACCGGTCGCCTTCAAATATCGCTCCAAGCGCGATAGCGCACGGTGGAAGGCGGGCTGGGACTGGGCGCTGTTTGTCGGCGGCTTCGTGCCGTCGCTCATCTTCGGCGTTGCGGTCGGCAATGTGCTGCAGGGCGTGCCCTTCCGCTTCGACGACGATATGCGCATCTATTATGAAGGATCCTTCTTCGCCCTTTTGAACCCCTATGCCCTTCTCTGTGGCCTCTTGTCCGTTGCCATGCTCGTCATGCACGGCGCAGCCTGGCTCCAGGTGAAGACGGATGGCGTGGTAGCCGAACGCGCCCGCCGGTTCGGCATCGTGGCGGCGCTGGCCGTGATCGTGCTCTTTGCGCTCGGCGGCCTGTTTCTGTGGATGGGTATCGATGGCTATCACATCGTGAGCCCCATCGACGTCGGCGGGCCGTCCAATCCCTTGCTGAAGACGGTCGAGCGCAGCGCGAAGGCATGGCTCTCGAATTACAGCACGCATCCCTGGATGACGATCGCGCCGGTTCTCGGCTTTGTCGGCGCGGCTGCGGCGCTGCTCGCCATGCTTGGCCGGCGGGAAGTCACCGTGCTGCTGTTCAGCAAGCTTTCCATCTTCGGCGTGATTTCGACGGTCGGGTTGTCGATGTTCCCCTTCCTCCTGCCGTCATCGCTCGATCCGCGATCCAGCCTGACGGTTTGGGACGCGTCGTCCAGTCACATGACGCTGTTCATCATGCTGGTCGTCGCCATCATCTTCCTGCCGATGATCCTGGCTTACACCGCATGGGTCTACCATGTGCTGTGGGGCAAGGTCGACGAGAAGACGGTCAACGACAAGGGCGGTCACGCCTACTGATCCTGAAGGAGATTTCCTATGTGGTACTTTGCCTGGCTTCTCGGCTTTCCTCTGGCGGCGGCATTCGCCGTCCTCAATGCCATGTGGTACGAACTCGTGGACGATCAAGCGAAGGCGAAAGCCGCGCGCCCTCAGGAGAAATAAACGGGTCGCCCGTCCTTGACCGAGGTTTTAGCCATACGATCGGCGCGCCGGCCAAAACCGGTGCGCCGATTGCCATGAGGTCACTTTTCCAAACCACGCGAGCTTTTGCGGCCGCGTGCTTTGTGTGCAATCATAGCGACCCTTCACGCGATCAATTGCAAAAATCTCCCTGAATGCGAGACATCGGCGGAGCGGGCGCGACATTTGGTCTTATCCAAGTGAAAACTGGAGCCGATGGTTCCACATGATGTAAGTTGTATGCAACAATATGCGATCAATGCCGGCCCCGTTGCAGTTCAGGTCCGGTTCCCCTTGCGGAGCATGAAATGAAAAACTGGCACCCTGACCTCAGCCGCTCCTCCAGCCCCCGTTACATCGCCATCGCCGATCTTATCGAGATGGATCTGCGCAGCGGCGTGCTGGCCGCGGGCGACAGGTTGCCGCCGCAACGGGCGCTTGCCAAGCGTCTCAACATCGACTTCACGACGGTGGCGCGCGGTTATGTCGAGGCACAGAAGCGCGGGCTGGTGGATTCGCATGTGGGGCGGGGGACTTTCGTTACCGGCAGACAGGAGAGGGAGCGGCGTGGTTTCTCCCTCGATACCGCTCCTGATCCGCGTCGCGCCTCCGTCATCGATTTTTCGATGAACCTTCCGCCGGAGCCGAATGATCCGGATCTCGTCGCCCGCATGCGGGAGGGCATGTCGGTCGTGGCGGCCGATCTCATTCCCTTGCTGCGCTATCAGGGGTTCGGTGGCGCGGGCATAGACAAGGAGGCGGCCGGTGCCTGGCTTAGCCGGCGCGGGCTCACCCCCTCGCAGGAGCGCATCTTCGTGACGCCCGGCGCGCATCCGGCCCTGCTGGCGATCTTTGGCCTTCTGGCCAAGCCCGGCGAAACCGTGCTGTCGGAAAACATCACCTATCCCGGCATGCGTTCGATTGCCGCCCAGCTCCGGCTCAATCTCGCGGGGCTGCCGATGGACGAGGACGGAATTCTGCCAGACGCCTTTGGGGAAAGCTGCGAACGTCTGCGGCCAAAGGCACTTTACCTCAATCCGACACTGCAAAATCCGACGACATTGACCGTTCCGCAAAAGCGGCGCGAGGCGATTGCCGCCATTGCCCGCAAATACCGCGTGCCCATCATCGAGGACGATGCCTATGGCTTCATTCCGCTCAACGCGCCGCCACCGATGGCTGCCATTGCTCCGGACCTGACCTGGCACATCGGCGGATTGGCGAAATGCATCGGCGCGGGGCTTCGCCTCGCCTTCGTCGTGGCGCCGGACACCAAGTCGATCTGGCCTTTCGTCAGTGCGATGCGAAGCAACAATGTCATGGCGTCGCCGCTCAACATGGCGCTGGCGACACGCTGGATCGAAGACGGCACGGCCGATGGCATCCTGCGCTTCATTCGCACGGAGGCCGCCGCCCGGCAGGCGATGGTGGCTGAAATTCTGCCGTCCGGAAGCTATCGCGCCGATCCCATCAGTTTCAATATCTGGCTGCCATTGGCCAACGGCTGGACCCGCGCGACTTTCGGCAGCCATATGCGCAATGCAGGTATCGGCGTCGTCGCAAGCGATGCCTTCACGGTGGAGGGCATCGTCCCTGAGGCCGTGCGCGTTTGCCTCGGTGGCCCGATCAGTCGCGAGGCGTTGAAGGGTGCGCTCGATTTCATGGCGCACGCGCTCGAAGGCCCGCCGGAAATGGCCGCCTCCTTCTTTTAGAGCTTCATCGCTGTTTCACCGTTGACTGGACGGATCCGGCTTCGGCGCGGAGACGATCTCTCGTCATGCGCCGGCTCTCCTCCTGCGTCATTCTGCCAGATGGACTCGTCATTTGCATTCATTGTAACTATATTGAATGCATGCAATCGAATTATTGATTGCACATCCTTGGAATATTGATTCAGGAGTGAGCCGCCATGGATACCGAATATCCTCCGCTGAGCCCGATTCAGACCGGCCTTCGTTGCCATTGCCCTCGTTGCGGGCAGGGTCGCCTATTCGATGGGTTCTTGACCTTGCGCAAGCAGTGCGAAGCGTGCGGCCTCGACTATTCCTTCGCGGATCCCGCCGATGGCCCGGCGTTCTTCGTTATTTGCTTTGCCTGCATTCCGAGCGTGCTTCTCGGCGTCTGGCTGGAGGTGGCCTTCTCGGCGCCGATCTGGGTTCAGTTCCTGGTAACCGGACCCTTCATGCTGGCGACCTGCATTCCGCCATTGCGGCCGCTGAAGGGGTGGCTGGTGGCGAGCCAGTATTTCTACAAGGCCGAGGAAGGCAAACTCGTCCGTCTTCCGGCGACCGATACGTCGCACGCAGCGAATTAAGGTCTGCGGGGATTCATCTTGAATGGATGACGGCTGCGGCGAGATGGATGATGACACCACTATGCCGTGGGAATGGGAACGTTACGATCGAAATTGGGTTCGCCGATGGTTTGAACAAAACATGAAGCTGCTGAAGCAGCGGTTCTGAGCTCGTGCTCCTCACGATAGATAGCGTCAAGTAATAGCCTGGAAATACTCAAAATGATGGATTGGTTCCCTATAGTCTTCATCGTGTTTAAGGTTCTCGTGTTGGGCACGGGGATGTTCTTCGCCGTCAAGTGGCATCACGATCAGGGGGAGGAGGAGAGACGCGCGGCGCTACGTATGGGCGGCAAGATAGCGGCAATCTTCGTGCTGTTGCTCCTAGGTGCGGGTGTCGTTACCTTCGTTCTCAGCAGGATGCTCGGTTTGGACTTGGGCCTCTCATGATGGCATCGCCTACGAAGAACGTGAATTCGCAGCCCGATCGGCATACGCTGGTGGGGCTTTCGCTTGCAACAAACTCTTACTACCCGGCCAACGCGGAAAGGTTTTCTAGGATAAAATTACGCGCCAAAGTACCGCCCGGCGTAGCTGATGGTTTCGCATCCAATTGGAAGCGCGCAAAGACAACGGTTCGTCCCTGCCTTTCGCCCCATCCGACAAACCAGCCTTGCGGCCGCGATTTATCGATCTGGCCGGCGCTATTTCTGAGCCACCCGCTTCCACTTTTTCCGTGAACCATCCACCCCCCTGACCCAGGGTACGCAGGAAGTGACAAGCGGGTTTGTCTATAAGCATTTGCTCCGACGCCAAGACTACCATTGAGGAAGTCGGAGACGAACCTGCATTGCTCGTCGGCGGAGATCGCTAGAGAATTCATGAGCCAAGCGTGCGTCAGGCCATCGTCTTGCGGCGTTCCATCCACGTCTTCATTGCCGTAGCGGAATTGCTTTACATAGGCGGCAAAGCGCTCCTTCCCCAGTTTCTGGGTGACGTTCCGCCGCCTTTATCCGTAAGCCTGTCGGCAGCACGTATCGCAGCTAAGTCGAGTGATTGGACGGCGGCGAGGTTCCGGGACTGGCGTAATGGCCAAAGCGGGCAGACTTCGCCGTTCGTGACGCCGACGGTCGTTTCATCACCAACCGAAAGTTTATGATCTCACCTGCGTCAGAATGGCTGCTGTTGTATGCAGCAGTTTTGGGGTAGCGCGCCCCACGATAGGTAGCGTCAGGTAATAGCCTGGAAATACTCAAAATGATGGATTGGTTCCCTATAATCTTCATTACGTTCAAGGTTCTCGTGCTAGGCACGGGGATGTTCTTCGCCATCAAATGGCATCACGATCAAGGGAAGAAGAAATAACGAAACGAGCGGACCATAGCGCCCGCCGAACGCACCCTTGACGCCTCGGATCAAGGTCTGCGGGGATTCATCTTGAATTGATGACGGCTCCGGCGAGATGGACGATTGCTGAGAGGCTTTCGTCTGTCTTGTCGGCTCCGGGCAGAGCTCTCGGCGCTCTACGCCGGATATCGATGCTTCGGCATCGCAGTGCCCATGCCGCACTGCACATTTGACCAAACAAGCCACCCTTCATGTCAAAAAAGTATCGGCCGAACGTACAAGGCGTAGTAGCGGAAGGCTATTGCGAGGGGTAGATTTACCACATGGAAGACGCAATGGCCTCTGGGAGGAGGCGCCGTAACCGCAACGAGGCGGACGGACGAAAGGAGGCTTGCTGATGAATCCCGATTTGGAAGTGGTCGCGATCGGCAGCGGCGAGTCTTTCAAGGCCTGGGAGCACGGCTATCCCTACCGTACGGTTCGCTGGCATTTCCATCCCGAATATGAAATCCATCATGTGGTGGCGACAACCGGTCAATATTTCGTCGGGGATTTCATCGGCGAGTTCGAGCCGGGCAATCTGGTCCTGACGGGACCGAACCTACCGCACAACTGGGTGAGCGATGTGCCCGCTGGCGTCACCCTGCCGCTGCGCTGCCGCGTCCTGCAGTTTTCCGAATCCTTCTTCGCCGATGCCAGCAGGGTTTTCCCGGAGCTTTCCGCTTGCGGCGGTATTCTCGAAACAAGTCGCAGAGGCGCGCTTTTCACTCCCGAGACTGCCGCCGTCGTCGGCCCGATCCTTGGCGAACTGGTCGAGGCGGCAGGCATCCGCCGCATCGAACTCTTCATGAATATTCTCGATGCCATGAGCAGCGCCCAGGGGACTCGCACGCTTGCCAGCGCCGGCTACCAGCCGGATCCATCCGGTTTCATGTCGGCAGGCGTCAACCAGGCGCTGGCCTACATCAACACGCATCTGACCGAGCCGTTCAGCGAATGCGACCTCGCTGAGCTGACCGGCCAGAGCCCGAGCGCCTTTTCGCGCAGCTTTCGCCGTCATACCGGCATAGCGCTGGTGCAATATGTCAACCGGCTGCGCATCAACTTCGCCTGCCATCTGTTGATGAGCGAGGCCGGGATGACGATCACCGACATCTGCTTTGCGGCAGGCTTCAACAATATCTCGAACTTCAATCGGCGTTTCCTGGATCAGAAGGGCATGGCGCCTTCCCGGTTCAGATCACTATTGGCACAGCACGCACGCGCGGTGGAGGCCGCCTAACAAAAGGGAGGACAGGGAGGAGAGACGATATTCGGACCAAGCGAACGGGCACCTCTGTCGCCCGAAGGAGAACGCTTGTCCAAAAAATAGCAGCCGCCTCGGTTGGATGACCGTTGCCGGCGAGCATCGAACAAGAACATCGCGTGCAGACAGCCGTGATGGTCAAGGGAAACTATTACCATTTGGAACGGAGAAATTCCAATGACTCATGTCACACTCAAAATCGCCGGTGCAGCCGCACTTGCCGTCGGCCTTCTGGCCGGCACGTCCGCCTTCGCCCAGTCCGCCAAGGTGACCGACGCAACCGTCGCCTTCCTGATGCCCGACCAGAGCTCGACACGTTACGAAGAGCATGACTTCCCCGGTTTCCAGGCGGAAATGAAGAAGCTCTGCGCCGGCTGCAAGGTCATCTACCAGAATGCCAATGGCGATGCCTCGCGTCAGCAGCAGCAGTTCAATTCGGCGATCTCGCAGGGCGCAAAGGCCATCGTGCTCGACCCGGTCGATTCCACGGCCGCCGCCTCGCTGGTCAAGCTGGCGCAGAGCCAGGGCGTGCGCGTCATCGCTTACGACCGTCCGATTCCCTCGGCTGCCGCCGACTACTATGTCTCCTTCAACAACGAGGAGATCGGCAAGATGATCGCCAAATCGTTGGTCGATCATCTCAAGGCCAAGAACGTGAAGGCGGGCGACGGCGGCCTTCTTGAGATCAACGGTTCGCCGACCGATGCGGCCGCCGGCCTGATCAAGAAGGGCATTCATGCCGGTCTCGCCGAGGGCGGATATCCGGTGCTGGCCGAATTCGATACGCCGGAATGGGCGCCGCCCAAGGCGCAGCAATGGGCAAGCGGCCAGATTACCCGTTTCGGCAAGAAGATCCTCGGCGTCGTTGCCGCCAATGACGGCACGGGTGGCGCAGCTGTCGCCGCGTTCAAGGCGGCCGGTTTCGATCCCGTTCCGCCGGTCACCGGCAATGACGCGACGATCGCCGGCCTGCAGCTCATCATTTCCGGCGATCAGTACAACACGATTTCGAAGCCGAGCGAGATCGTTGCCGCCGCTGCCGCCAATGTCGCGATCGAATTGCTTTCCGGCGAGACGCCGAAAGCCGACACCAAGCTCTTCGACACGCCGACCAAGCTCTTCACGCCGGCACTGGTTACGTCCGAAAATCTCAAGGCCGAAATCATCGACAAGGCCGTCAACGGTAAGCCGATCCAGACGCCGGACCAGCTCTGCATCGACCGCTATGCCGATGGCTGCAAGAAGCTCGGTATCGGCAGCTGAGCTTTCCCAACCCTTCAGATCCGGCCGCTTCGGCGGCCGGAAACCAAACGCATCCCAGCATTTCAACCCGAGAAGGTAGCTAGTCATGAGTGACGCTTCCGATCCAAGAGCCCCGTCAGGCGAGCCTGTGCTCAGCCTCAAGGGGATCTCCAAACACTTCGGCGCCGTCTCGGCACTGACGGATATCAATCTTGACGTACATGCCGGCGAAGTCGTCGCACTCGTCGGCGACAACGGCGCGGGCAAATCGACGCTCGTCAAGGTTCTGGCCGGCGTCCACCAGCCGAGTTCGGGTACGATCACGTTCCGCGGCAAGCAGGTGACGCTCAGCGATCCGGCAACCGCGCTTGATCTCGGCATTGCCACGGTCTTCCAGGATCTGGCGCTTTGCGAAAATCTCGATGTCGTCGCCAACATCTTTCTCGGCCGCGAACTGAGCCCGTTGAAGCTCGATGAAACCGCGATGGAGGTCCGCGCATGGACCTTGCTCAACGAGCTTGCGGCGCGCATCCCGAGCGTGCGCATCCCGATCGCATCCCTTTCGGGCGGTCAGCGGCAGACGGTGGCGATCGCCCGTTCGCTGCTGCTCGAGCCCAAACTCATCATGCTGGACGAGCCGACCGCGGCACTCGGCGTGGCGCAGACGGCGGAGGTGCTGAACCTTATCGAGCGCGTCCGTGACAGGGGTCTCGGCGTCATCATGATCAGCCACAATATGGAGGACGTGCGCGCCGTCGCCGACCGCATCGTCGTCCTTCGCCTCGGCCGCAACAATGGGATCTTCTATCCCGACACCTCGAACCAGGAACTCGTCAGCGCCATCACCGGTGCTACGGAAAATTCGGTGTCGCGCCGCGCCGTGCGGCGTCAGGCCCAGCAGGAGCAGAGAGAAGGGGGCCAGCCATGAGTGAGGACAGCAAGCAATCCACTTTGTTGCTCGATCGCGGCGATGTCCGTGTGAACCATGATGCAGGGCTTGCAGCCACCATCCGTTCGTTCATCGACAAGGTGCGCTCCGGCGATCTCGGCTCGCTGCCTGTCGTTGTCGGCCTCGTCATCATCTGGACGGTGTTCGGCACGCTCAACCCGACCTTCCTCTCCAGCAACAACCTTGCCAACCTGCTGTTCGATGCCTCGACCGTCGGCATCATTTCGCTCGGCATCGTCTGCGTGCTGATGGTCGGCGAAATCGATCTTTCGGTGGGGTCGATCAGCGGCTTCGCTTCGGCCATGGTCGGCATGCTTTGGGTGAACGAGGGCTGGCCGGTGGCTTTGGCGATCCTGGCGGCTTTGGTTGTCGGCGGCGTGATCGGTGCGGTCTATGCCGTTCTGTTCAATCGGCTGGGCATGCCGAGCTTCGTCGCCACGCTGGCGGGGCTTCTTGCCGTGCTCGGCATGCAGCTCTACCTGCTCGGCGCGACGGGTTCCATCAATCTGCCCTATGGCTCGGCGATCGTGAATTTCGGCCAGCTCCTCGTCATTCCCCGGCCGCTTGCCTATGTCTTCGCGCTCATTCCGGGTGCGGTGATGCTGGTTGCCGGTCTCGGCGCGGCGCGGCGGCGCAAGCAGGCGAACCTTTCGGCTCCCTCCGTCGGCGGCCTCCTGGCCAAAGCGGCTGTCATCACCGTGGCTTTGGAGTTCGTCGCCTTCTATCTCAATCAGGATCGCGGCATTCCCTGGATGTTCGCCGTGTTCGTGGTGCTGGTTATCCTCATGGACTATGCGCTGACGCGCACACAATGGGGCCGGTCCATGTCGGCGGTCGGCGGCAATCGCGAGGCAGCGCGCCGCGCCGGCATCAACGTGCGGCGAATCTACACCAGCGCTTTCGTGCTTTGCGCCATGTTCGCGGCCCTTGGCGGCGTGCTGGCGGCTGCGCGCCTGGCATCGGCCAGCCAGCAGGCGGGTACGGGAGACGTCAATCTGAATGCGATCGCGGCGGCCGTCATCGGCGGCACCAGCCTCTTCGGCGGCCGCGGCAGCGCCTATTCCGCGCTGCTCGGCATCATCGTCATCCAATCGATCGCGAGCGGCCTGACCATGCTCGATCTGTCGTCGGCGCTTCGCTACATGATTACCGGCGCTGTTCTTGCCATTGCCGTCATCGTCGACTCGCTGGCTCGCCGTTCCCGTGCCTCGCATGGGCGCGGCTGATTTCTACAAAAAGGTAAGGATTGATATGAGACAGGATTTTACCGGTAAAGTCGCCGCCATCACCGGGGCTGCCTCCGGAATTGGCCTGGAATGCGCCAAATCGCTATTGAACGAGGGCGCGAGCGTCGCCCTCGTCGACAGGGCCGAAGACAATCTGAAAAGCCTTTGCGCGGAGTTGGGTCCGAATGCCTTTCCGGTCGTCGTCGATCTCCTGAACCCCGAGAGCGTCGCCACCATGATGCCGCAGATCCTCGGCAGGTTCGGCAAGCTCGACATCTTCCATGCCAATGCCGGCGCCTATATCGGCGGCGAGGTCGCGGAGGGCGATCCCGATGCCTGGGACCGGATGCTGGATCTCAATATCAACGCCGCTTTCCGTTCGGTCCGGATGGTGCTGCCGCACATGATTGAGCGCAAGACCGGCGACATCATCATGACCAGTTCGATCGCCGGTCTTGTGCCCGTGGTCTGGGAGCCGATCTACACGGCCTCCAAGCATGCCGTTCAGGCCTTCACGCATACGGTGCGGCGTCAGGTCGCCAAGCACGGCATCCGGGTCGGCGCCGTGGCACCGGGGCCGGTGGTGACGGCGTTGATCAGCGACTGGCCGCAGGCAAAGCTCGATGAGGCGATCGCCGCAGGCGGTCTCATGGAGCCGACGGAAGTGGCGGAGGCCATCCTCTTCATGCTATCGAGGCCACGCAACATTGTCATTCGGGATCTGGTGATCCTGCCTCTGAGTACGGATCTCTGATGACGGCACCTTACTTCATCGGCATCGATGTCGGCACCGGCAGCGCCCGGGCCGGGGTTTTCGATGCGCATGGCCATCTTCTTGCGGCGGCCAAGCGGCCGATCACCATCTGGCACGAGGCCGGCAGCATCGTCGAGCAATCCAGCGAGCAGATATGGAAGGCGGTTTGCGACAGCGTCAGGGAAGCTGTCGAAACGGCAGGGATAGCGGCTAATCGTGTCGCCGGCATCGGCTTCGATGCGACATGCTCGCTGGTCGCGGTCAAGGCGGATGGCGCGCCCGTCGCCGTGGGACCATCGGGTGACGCTGGTCGCAACATCATCGTCTGGATGGATCATCGCGCCGCCGGTGAGGCGGCGGAGATCAATGCGGGACATCATGCCGTGCTGCGCTATGTCGGCGGTCGCATTTCGCCCGAGATGGAGACGCCGAAGCTTCTGTGGCTGAAGCGGAACCTGCCGCAGTCTTTCGCCGCAACGGATCATTTCTTCGATCTTGCCGATTATCTCACCTGGCGCGCGACGGGCTCGTTGCAGAGATCGGTATGCACGGTGACGTGCAAATGGACCTATCTCGCCCATGAGAAGCGGTGGGACGCGCAATATTTCAAGGATATCGGCCTCGGTGAACTGGCGGACGAGGGCTTCGCGCGGATCGGCACCGAGATCGTCGAGCCGGGCACGGCGCTCGGCGAAGGCCTGAACGAAGCCGCCGCCCGCGATTTCGGCCTTGCGGCCGGTACGCCGGTCGGTGCTTCGCTGATCGATGCCCATGCCGGCGGCGTCGGCACGCTGGGCGGGCAGGGGCCGGATGGTAAGGCGGATGTCAGCAACAGGCTCGCCTATATCTTCGGCACATCGGCGTGCTCGATGGCGTCGAGCGGCGAGGCCGTGTTCATCGACGGGGTCTGGGGGCCATACTATTCGGCCATGGTGCCCGGCCTCTGGCTGACGGAGGGTGGGCAGTCCGCGGCCGGTGCGGCGATCGATCATCTCGTCACCATGCATCCGGCCACGGAGGAGGCGCGCGCCAAGGCCGAAGGCGACGGCCTTTCGCTGGTCGCCTGGCTCGATCGCCAGGCCATGAAGGCATGCAGGAGTGCTTCCGACGTCGTGAAACTCGTGAACTCCATCCAGGTCGTTCCCGAATTCCTCGGCAACCGATCTCCTTACGCCGATCCCGACGCTCGTGCCGTCATTTCCGGTCTTGGCCTTGAAACCGGTATCGACGATCTGGTCGCTCTTTACGTCGCCGGCCTTTGCGGCATCGGCTACGGCCTCCGACAGTTGCTTGAAAAACTGGCACAGGATGGCATCGCCTGCGATCTCATCATTGCCAGCGGCGGTGCTGCCCAGAGCGGACTGGTGCGCCAACTCCTGGCGGATACGACCGGCAGGCCGGTCGCCGTTTCCGATACCGAAGAGCCTGTGCTTCTCGGTGCAGCCATGCTTGGGGCCACGGCCGCCGGACATTGCGGCTCTCTGGTCGAGGCCATGGCAGCCATGTCGCGGCTGGCCAAAAGGTTCGAGCCGGCGGGCAGCACCACGATGGCGCTGCACGAAAGGCGCTATGAAGCCTTCGAATTGCTGCAAGCGGCCGACCGCAGCATTCGCGCGTTGATGGCGTCTTAGCCGCCGTCAGCGAAGGAACCCGTTAGCGGCACTCTTTTGCGGTTTGTTTGTAAAACGAGCTATCGGCCTCTACTCTTGCCCTGTTTTGGAGCTAAGTTGCCGGCATGCCCGCAAGCCGGGGCCATTGAGAGGAGAGCATAATGGATGTCATCAGAAACGGGACACAACCCTCCGGCAAAGGGCCCTCCGATTGGTTCATCGGCGCTGTGCGGATAGATCCGGTGTTTGCTGCTAACGAGGCGCGTCGAGCCGCCGCCGCTAGCGTCACCTTCGAGCCGGGCGCAAGGACTGCATGGCATACCCATCCGCGCGGCCAGACCCTGATCGTCACTGCCGGCCTGGGCCTGGTTCAGCGCGAGGGTGGTCGGGTCGAGGAGATTCGCCCAGGGGATGTCGTCTGGTTCGAGCCGGGAGAGAAGCACTGGCATGGCGCGTCCCCAACGACTGCCATGACCCATATCGCCATCCATGAACATGTCGACGGCAAGGTGGTGGACTGGATGGAACATGTCACCGACGAGCAATATCTGGCGAGATGAACGCCGGAGCCTTCGACCCCGTTTCCGCTGAACCGGTCGTTCTATCAGGAGGGACCGGCCTATTGCCGCGGCTTCGCCACAAGTCGGCCGCAAGACGCTGGTATCAGCGAAACTCTCCTGTCGTTTTACGGCGCAGGACCAGAGAGTGAATTGCGCCGGCGGGGTGACGGACCTTGTATCGGCACCGACTTGAATTGGGGGACATATCATGATCCGGCTCGTGATCGGCGCGGCACTCGCGCTTGCAGCGCTTACCTGGTCCAATGCGCAATGCATGCAGATGCCGACTGGCTTTTCTCTGCCGTCGAAAAGCGTGTTTGCCGCCGACTAAGCCCTTCGTTTTCCGCGGCATCTCCATGTCGCCATCGCGGCGCAATTGGCCGTAGGCAGAGAAGACTCGCTGAGCGCGCCGCGCTATCTTCGGCCAGCATCCACGATTCGAGGATATCCGATGGCGTCTGCTGAGCGTCCCATGCCGAGCGAGGCAGGCATCCTGCAGTTCATGGAGATCTGCGATTCCTTCTATCCGCCGGATGCGGTAACGGCCTCGATCACCCAGCAGCGCGCATGGTACGACGCATTGTGCGCCCGGTTCGACCGCCTCTTGCCGGAGGGCCTGCAGACCAGGGACGAGTTCGCGGCTGGAACGATTCCGGTCCGACGCTACAAGCCCGCCAATCTCCGCACGGCAACGAACCTCCTCTATCTCCACGGCGGCGGTTTCGTCGTCGGCTCGCTCGATAGCCATCATGCCATCTGCGCCGAGATTGCCGATCATGCCGGTGCGGAACTGATCTCGGTCGACTATCGGCTGGCGCCGGAATATCGCTGGCCGGCGCAGACGGACGACTGCTTCATCGTCCTCAAACAGCTGCTTGCCGAAAAAAAGTCGGTCGTGCTGATCGGCGACAGCGCCGGCGGCAATCTGGCGGCTGGGCTGGCGGTGCGGGCGAAAGCCGAGGGGCTGTCCGGCGTCGTCGGCCAGATTTTGATCTATCCCGCGCTGGGCGGCGATCTCGTTTCCGGTTCCTACGAGGAAATGGCCGAGGCGCCGGGTCTGACGACGGCGGATGTCAGCTACTATCGCACCATCCTGCAGGCTCCATCGGGCGATCCGGTCTCGGAACCGCTTGCTCAATCTTCCGTGGCCGGTCTTCCGCCGGCCTTCATTACGGTGGCGCATTACGACCCGCTGCGTGACGACGGCCGCAACTATGCGGCGCGTCTTGCGCAGGCGGGTGTCGAAGTCTGGTTCCGCGAAGAGCCGCAGATGGTGCATGCCTGGCTGCGGGCAAGGCATATGAGCGAAGGCGCCCAGGCCGGCTTTGCCGCCATATGCGCGGCGGCAAGCCGGTTTGCCGGTTCGCGCTGACCTACATCAGGTCGCGGGCGATACGCGTCTCTTCGAATATCTTCTCGAAAATCTGCGTTTCGCCTTCATAGGCGATGACCGAGGCGCTGATGATCCAGTCCTTTGCCGTGCAGGATATGGAGGAAGTCGCAACCGTGCGGACGAACCAGCCGAGGCGCTGCATGTCGCAGGTCCATGTCGAGACGCCTGCCATCGATAGCGGGTCGTTTGGTGCGATCGACCAGACTTCCTCGCGCAACTGACGCGTGGAAAGACCTGTGCCAGGATGTTCGGAAAGACCTGTATCCTCCTGAATTTCATAGCGGGTTCGACCTGCCGAGAGATCGCGCACCACCTGCCGCTTCGTCGAGCCCGGCGCATGTTCGATATATTTCGGCAGGGGATCGGGATTGTCGGGCTGCTTCACGTCGATGATCTCATGCGCGCCGAGCTTGGGCAGGGCGAGGCCGAGAGAAGCGATGTCGATCGTCAGCCCTGGATCTTCCGGGGGCGGCAGGACCATCGGCCAATAGGCGGAAGAGAGCGACAGGCGGATGCGATGCCCCTTGCGGAAGCGATAGCCGCAGGCATCGAGCGTCACGGTCACGGTGACTCGCTGACTTTTAATCAGTTGCTCCGGCTCGGCATTGCCGTTGCGATGAGCAAGATTGAGAACGCCGAAGGAGACGCGCGTTGCCGTGCCGTCCGGATGGATATCGACGAGCCTTGCGCAGAGATTGGCGGTCTCCGCGTCGCATCGCAGCGTCAAGGTCACAACTGGGCGTCCGAGATAATCGTGGTCCTCCGTCAGCGGTGCGGTCTGGAAGGTCAGCGACCCGGCATCGTCGATGCGCTGGTCGATCGCCATTTCGGCATCGGGCTTCAGGGTGAACCACTCACCGGAGGCCGTGCCGGTGTCGAGCGGTGAGCGCAGATAGACCGGATGCTCCGGCGCATGCGGGATCGGCATACCCTCCATCAATGTGCCGAACTGCTCGACGTAGAAGGATTGCATTTCCGGTGGCTGCCATTCCCGTTTGGCGATCCAGAAGCCCGGATCGAAATCGCGACGCGTGGCGGGCTTTATCGAATCGAGAATATAGGCGCGCACGGAGGGCGTGTTCTCGGCACCGTTGCGCTCGCCGCGCAGCCAGCGGTTCCACCAGTTGATGGCCTCGCCGTGGAAGTCGGCGCGCGGCTTCGGCCAGGCGAAATGCGGATATTTGTGAACCCAGGGGCCGATAAGCGCCTTTGCCGTGTCTCCGAGACCCTCGACGGCCAGCAGCGGCGTGTTGCGGTAGCCGTCCGCCCAGCCGGCGATGACGATGGCGGGAATATCGAAGCCTGCGAAATCCTCGCAGATCGACCCGTGCCGCCAGAAGTCGTCGCGGCGCTGATGCCGGAGCCATTCCTCCATGAAGAAGGGCTCCTGCTTGAGGCGCTGCAGCCACATGTCCCGCCAGTCGTCGCCGACGATGGCCGGATCGGGCGAGCGCGACTGGTAGGCGAGCATCGTCGCCGCCCAGGACAGCTGGGCCGAGAGGTGGCAGCCGTTCTTGTAGTGGATATCGTCATTATAGCGGTCGACCGTGGAGGCGATCGATATCACTGCCTTGAGCGCCGGCGGCTTCAGGGCCGCGACCTGCAGGCAGTTGAAGCCGCCCCAGGAAATGCCCATCATGCCGACCGAGCCGTTCGACCACGGCTGCGCCGCGATCCAGGCGATCAGCTCGCAGGCATTGGCAAGCTCGAGCTCGGTATATTCGCCGTCGATGATGCCGCTGGATTCGCCGGAACCTCTTATATCGACGCGCACCCCGGCAATGCCGGCTGCGGCAAAGACCGGATAGGTGGATTCATCGCGTGGGCTCGTTCCATCGCGCTTGCGGTAGGGAAGGAATTCGAAGACCGCCGGCACGGGATCGCTGTCCGCGCCGTCGGGCATCCAGATGCGCGCGGCGAGCCGCGTGCCGTCCTTGAGAGTGATCCAGTGATTTTCGATGGTGGTGAAGCTGCGCTCTGCCATGGTCATATATCCCGAAGATGATTAAGCATCAAACCACACACGGCTGCCGATATAGCCGTTGGACGTGTCGTTGCCGATGTCGTCGACATATCCCTTCAGCGTTTTCGAGGCGGCCATCAGATAGTCGTTGAAGACGGGCAGGATCAGACCGCCATCGTCCCGCACCGTCAGCGCCAGCTGGCGATAGAGAGCCTTGCGCTTGGTTTCATCGAGCTCGGATCTTGCCTGCAGCACCATCTTGTCGAACTCGGGGCGCTTGAAACGCGTGTCGTTCCATTCGGCGGTCGAAAGATAGGAGGTGGAATAGCGCGAATCCTGTGTCGGACGGCCACCCCAGAAAGAGGCGCAGAAAGGCTGCTTGTTCCAGACATTGGTCCAGTAGCCGTCTTCCGGCTCACGCTGCACGTCGATGGTGATCCCGGCCTTGCGCGCGCTTTCCTGGAACAGGGTCGCGGCATCCACGGCACCTGCGAAAGCTGCGTCGGATGTGCGCAACAGGACCGGACGGTCGAGACCCGATTTCTTGAAGTGGAAGGCGGCCTTGTCTGGATCGTAGGGGCGCTGCTCGATATCGGTCGGTGCCAGCGCATAGTTGGAATTGACCGGATAGTCGTTGCCGATCGTGCCGTAGCCGCCCAGAACCTTGTCCAGGATCGACTGGCGGTCGATCGCATATTTCAGCGCGAGCCGGAGGTCGTTATTGTCGAACGGCGCCGTGTCGCAATGCATCAGAAAGCAGTAGAAGCCCTTGCCGGCACTCCGGACGATGTCGACATTCGGCGCGCGTTTCAGCATGGGCACGGTCTTCGGGTCGACGCTGTTGACGAAATGGACCTGACCGGACGCCAAGGCGGCGATGCGGGCTGTGTTGTCGTTGATGACGAGTATTTCGACGCTGTCGACATAGCCTCGGTCCGAGCGCCAATCCTTCGGGTTCTTCTCAAAGAGCGCGCGGACGCCGGGTTCAAAGTTTTTCAGAATGTACGGCCCGGTGCCGATAGCGGCGGCAGGCTTTTCCACGCCACCTTTCGGCTGAATGATCAGATGGTAGTCGGTGAGAAGGAGAGGCAGGTCCGCATTGCCTTCCGAAAGCGACAGGACAAGGTCCCCCGCTTTTTCCTCGATGCCGGTGATCGAGGCCAGCAGGCCGAGCGCACCCGACTGCGAATTCTTGTCCGCGTGGCGCTTGAGCGTGGCGACGATGTCGGCGACGGTCATCTTGCTGCCGTCGTGAAACTGCACGTCGTCCCTGATCTTGAACGTCCAGACGGAAGCGTCCGCCGATGGCGTCCAGGAAGTTGCCAGCGACGGCAAGGGCGCACCGGTCTTGGGATCGGATTCGACCAGCGCATCTCCCCACAGGCGGCCAATGACGAACAAAACGGATGCGCTGTATGTTGCCGGGTCGAGCTCATCGCTGGTGGCGCCGCCCTTGAGACCGAGCTTCAGATGGCCGCCATGTTTGGCTTGCTGGGCGCGCGCGTCACGCGGCATCAACAGGCCTGAGGCAAGGCTCGGCATAGCGCCGAGGGCGACCGCACCGCCGAGGAAACGGCGGCGGCCGATTTTCAGATGCGAAGATTGATCCTTTTCACTCGTCATTGCAGTTCCCTCTTTTTCGGTTTTGTAAGAGGAAACCTAGAGGTCGGGCCGGCTCACGCAATTTCGCGACTTGACGCATGTTTAAGCGAGTTTACGCTGGTATCATCAAGACGGAGCCATCGATGCCGCACCTGGCCGAAAATCTCAAGATTGCCTGTGCCACACAGCGTTCCATTTCGCATGTATGTCGTGCAATCGATATCAATCGGCAGCAGTTCAATCGCTACATCAACGGCGAAACGACACCGTCCGCCCACAACCTGGCCCGCATAGCCAGATATTTTGATCTTGATGCCGCCGACTTTCTTCTCGCCCCCAAGCTCTTTCGCGAACGGCTTCGCGGACCGGCTCTCAGCCTCAATGAAAGCTCCGAGCTCTTGAAGGCCTTTCCGGGAAATCTTACGGCCCTGAGACGTCATATCGGCTATTTCCAGACCTATCACCGCTCACCGTCCTGGCCGGGGATGGTTGTCTGCTCGTGCAGTCGCCTTAGCGAGCAGGGCGGCCTGGTGCGCGTCAAGTCCATGGAGCGTCTCAGGGACCCCGGAAACGGTATCCAGCAGTTTTCAAAATATGTGGGCCTGGCGGCGTTTCATAGAAACCGGCTCTTCATAACGGAGCGTGTCATCGGCCCGAACTCCATGCTGTCGCAGACGATTCTCCTGCCCTTCGACGAGCATCAGCGCGTCTATTTGCGCGGAACAACCATGGGGGTCTCCTGGCGGAGGGAAAACCTTCCCTACGCCTCGCGGATGATCTGGAGACACGTTGGCGCCGAGCCCGACCTGCGCGAACTTCTGTCACGCTGCGGGCCGCTGCCACTGTCGTCGCGCCAGCTGCCGCCGACGGTGCGCTCCTTCCTCGCGGATCCCTCCGCCGAAGTCTATGCAGTGCCGGCAGAGTATTGATGATGCCAATGTTCGAACGGGCCTGCATCCGGACCGGGCATAGCGGATAGCCTGATAGCGCGCTCGCCATCGCAGTGCCTGGCGGTGGTCGGTCCGTGCCCCTCGGTTAGCATAAGGTTGAAACTCTCGAAAACCGATGCGGAAGTTGTGCTTTTACAGAATATATTAAGGATCACTTTATAAGAATACTTTTCATTATATCGTTTAGTGACGCATGCTTTCACATTTGGGGGTGCCTGGATGCTTCTCTTTACGAGACCGGATGTAGATTCCAGTTCGCATACTTACTTTGACGATCTGTTTCGCCAGGAAGCGAAGATCAGTTTGGATCGCGAAGCGGACATTCCCGATGTGGTTTCCGTCAACCGGGCGTTGAATTTCATAAAACGTCTGTGGAGCGAAACCGGCGAGGAGATGGATGTCAATATATTCTATCGTCATCGCACCCTTGAAGCCTTCGGCTTTGCAATTTCCAATCACGAGGACCTCTCGGCCTCACCGAAAATCATAGAACTCCGAGGCGGCGATGATGGGGCGCCGCTGCTGCTATTCGCCGGGGGAGCAAGCTGCTTTCTGGAAATGCAGCAACTCATCAAGGAAATCAGCTTTCCGGGACCGATCCTCGGCGTCGCATTGACGGCCTTCAATCGCGATCCTCAATATCCGGCAACAGTACAGGACGAGGTTGAAAGCACGCTGAGAGCGCTGCGAGCGGCGGGGATAGGGGCGCCTTATCGATTGCTCGGCTATTCGTTTGGCGGTGTTTTTGCTCTGGAGTTGGCTCGTGCCTTGAGGGCGCAGGGCCAAGAGATTGCGTTCCTCGGGATGCTCGATACCCCTCTGGGCGAACAGGAGTGGCCGCTGATGACCTGGGGCGGCTTCATGTGGCAGCGCTGGCGGAGAGCTCGAAGCAGAAAGAGAAACCGAACAGGAACGGCCCCTCAGGCACGCGGCCAGGCACCGGTAAAGCTGAGCCTGCCGGCTATCGAGCGACGGGAACATCTCGCAAGAAGGTTGAAGCCCCTCTCGTTCCGCTACGCGGACCCACGGATAGGCTATTATCCGGAGCTGGCGCCGCAATGGGTAGGGGATTATCCCCCGCTTTATGATGCAGCTGCCAGGCAACTCCTGCGCATGAAAGGCCTTTACAAGCCGGATCGTTATGACGGGCCACTGACTTTCTATCGCAGTCTTCAAGGCTCTCCCGTCGATTGCGATCCAAAGTCCATATGGGCGCGCTTTCTTGTGCATGCGGATTGGGTCGACGTGCCAGGCAATCACCAGAGCATGATCGTCGGACGCAATGCCGGCACGCTCGCTCGCGAACTCGGAAAACACCTTATGCGCTGAACTCTCCGGCGGCACGAAAGCGAGTACAGACTGAGCCGCTACGCATTGGGTGCCCAGCTTCTAATTTCCTGCGCTCTCCATTTTTCGCGTCGTCAGGACACGCTCCAACCAGCCGATTTCCATTTCGGGCACGGATTTCAGCAGCAGGTCGGTGTAGTCGTCGAACGGTGGCGACAGCGCCTGCGATTTCGGACCGAAGCGAACGAGCTTGCCGCGATGCATGACGGCAACGCTATCGGCGATGGCGCGCACGATGGCGATGTCGTGGGTGATGAAGACATAGGAGAGACGCGCCTCTTCCTGCAGCTTCATCAGCAATTTCAGAATGCCCTCCGCAACCAGCGGATCGAGCGCCGATGTCGGTTCGTCGCAGAGGATCAGCTCCGGCTTGGCGGCAAGCGCGCGGGCAATGGCGACGCGCTGCTTCTGTCCACCGGATAGCTCCGCCGGATAGCGGTCGATGAAGCCGTTGCCCATTTCGATCTGGTCCAGCAGCTCCTTGACACGCGCCGTCTTTGCCGCGCCGTGCAGGCCGTCATAGAAGGTCAGCGGCCGGCCGATGATATCCCGCACGGTCTGGCGCGGGTTCATGGCGGTGTCCGCCATCTGGTAGATCAGCTGGATGCGCCGCAGCTCCTCCCGCGAGCGATTTTTCAAGGCCGGGGTCAGTGGTTTGCCGTCGAAGGAGATCCGTCCGTCGCTTGGCGGCAGCAGGCCGGTGATGACGCGGGCGAGCGTCGATTTCCCCGAGCCGGATTCACCGACGATTGCCAATGTCTGCCCTTTGGGAACATGTAGAGAAACATCGTGCAATACCTTGAAACCATTTGAGTATTGCGCACTGATATTCTCGATTTTCAGAAGTGCGCTCGACTGGTCGACGGCTTCGGCTCTCACCTCCTGGCGAACGTTGACGAGGGCGCGGGTATAGTCCTGCCTCGGCTCCTCGATGATCTGCTGGACGCTGCCATATTCCACCGTCTTGCCATGCCTGAGCACCATGATGTCGTCGGAGATCTGGGCAACGACGGCAAGGTCATGGGTGATGTAGAGTGCTGCCGTGTGCGTTTCCTCGATGGCATGCTTGATCGCCGCCAGCACATCGATCTGCGTCGTCACGTCGAGCGCGGTCGTTGGCTCGTCGAAGACGATCAGCTCCGGGTTGGAGCAGAGCGCCATGGCGGTCATGGCACGCTGGAGCTGGCCGCCGGAGACCTGGTGCGGATAGCGTTCGCCGAAGGTTTCCGGATTGGGCAGGCCGAGTACCCGGAAGAGATAGAGCGCTCGCTTCCTCGCCTCCTCTTTCGTCATTAGGCGGTGCTTGACGGTGGCTTCGATCACCTGATCGCCGAGCCTGTGCGCCGGATTGAACGCGGCCGCTGCCGATTGCGCGACATAGCAGACGCGGGCGCCGCGGATCTTGCGGATGCCGGACTTGCCGAGCGGCAGGATGTCGGCACCGTCAAGCAGAACCTGGCCGCCGGTGATCTCGGCGCCGCCACGGCCATAGGCGAGCGCGGAAAGGCCGATGGTCGACTTGCCGGCGCCGGATTCGCCGATCAAGCCGAGCACCTTGCCCTTCTGGAGGTCGAAGGAGACGCCGTCGACGATGGTGACGCGTTTCGGCGGTTCCCCCGGCGGATAGCTGGTGGCTTCGATCTTCAGATCGCGAACGGAAAGAAGCTCAGGCATCGCCACGTCCTCCCTTGAGGCTGGAGGTGCGCTTCAAGAGCCAGTCGACCACCAGATTGACACAGATAGCGAGCGCCGCAATGGCGGAGCCCGGCACGAGGGCGGCGGAAATGCCGAAGATGATGCCGTCCTTGTTGTCCTTGACCATGCCGCCCCAGTCGGCCGACGGCGGCTGGATGCCGAGGCCGAGGAAGGAGAGGGTGGACAGGAACAGGATCGAGAAGGCAAAGCGCAGGCCGAATTCCGCCAGCAACGGCGAAAGCGTATTCGGCAGGATCTCGCGAAAGATGATCCAGATCTTGCCTTCGCCGCGAAGCTTGGCCGCCTCCACGAATTCCATGACGGCGACGTCGAGCGCCACGGCGCGGCCGAGGCGATAGACGCGGGTGGAGTCGAGAATGGCCATGACGAGGATCAGCACGATCAGGTTCTGCGGCAGCACCGCCAGCACAACGAGCGCGAAGATCAGCGTCGGGATCGACATCATCAGGTCGTTGAAGCGCGAAAAGACCGTATCGATCAATCCGCGCGAGACGGCGGCGGTAAAGCTCAGGATGATGCCGAGCGAGAAGGAGATGATCGTCGCCGCCAGCGCGACGAACAGGGTCGTGCGGGCGCCGTAGATGAGACGCGACAGGATATCGCGGCCGAGATTGTCTAGGCCGAAGAAATATTGCGCACCGGCAGGCTGCCAGACGTTGCCGACGACTTCCGTCTCGCCGTAAGGGGCGATCCAGGGGGCGAAGATCGCGCAGATCAAGGCGATCAGGATGCCGATGATGCCGATCCAGGCGGTGATGGGGATATCTCTCAATCTCATCGCGGATGCCTCAGACGCGGGTTGGCGACGATCGCCAGAATGTCGGCCGTCATGTTGAGGAAGATGTAGACGGCGGCGAAGATCAGGCCGCAGGCCTGGACGACCGGCATGTCGCGCACGGTAACGGCATCGACCATGTACTGGCCCATGCCGGGATAGACGAAGACGACTTCGACGACGACGACCCCGACGATGAGATAGGCAAGGTTGAGCGCGATGACGTTGATGATCGGCGCCAGCGCGTTGGGGGCGGCGTGCTTGACGATGGCGCGGAAGGTGGAGAGCCCTTTGAGCTCGGCCGTTTCCATATAGGCGGAGGACATGACCGAGAGGATGGCCGCGCGGGTCATGCGCATCATGTGGGCGAGCACGACCAGCACCAGCGTTGCCGTCGGCAGGGCAATCGCCTGCAGCCGATCGAGGAAGCCCATGCCGTCATAGACTGTCGCCGGAAAGGTCGCGATGCCGTACTTGACCGAGAAGAACATGATCAGCAGGTAGCCGATGAAGAATTCCGGCAGCGAGATCGCCGCCAGCGAAATGACGTTGATGATCTTGTCCGGCAGCCGGTTCCTGAAATGCACGGCCAACATGCCGAGGCAGACCGCAAGGGGCACCGAGATCAGCGCGGCGAAACCGGCCAGAAACAGCGAATTGCCGAGCCGCTTGCCGATCTGCTCGCTGACGGAGTTCTTGCTGGCCCAGGAGGTGCCGAAGTCGCCCTGCACGGCATGGCCGAGCCATTCCACATAACGGGTGACGATGGGCCGGTTCAGGCCGAGCTCTTCTCGGATATTGGCGACCGCCTGCGGCGTCGCCGACTGCCCGAGATACGTGGTCGCAAAATCGCCCGGCAGGGCTTCCAGCCCGCCGAAAATGAGGATTGAGACCGCAAACAGCAAGACAATGCTGAGCAGGCAGCGCTCGATAATCAGGGACAGCAGCGGAAAACGCTGTTTGAACCGCAGCCCAGGCAGAACGGTTCCAGAAGGTGGATTGGACATGGCCGATGCCTCGCGCTTAAACGTCGGGGGGACCGCGAAAGGCTTCCGCGGCCCCGGCTTCGTCAGAGATGAGGGCGTTTTCGCCCGGCTTGAGGCATCAGGCGTCCAACCAGACGCGGGTGGCGACGTAACCGTTCGACATGTCGTTGCCGATATCGTGGACATAACCCTTCACATGCTTGGTGGAGGCGTTCACGAAATCGTTGAACATCGGCAGGATGACGCCGCCTTCGTCGCGCACCATCATCGCCATGGCGCGGTAGAGCTCCTTGCGCTTGGCTTCGTCCAGTTCGGAGCGGGCCTGAAGCAGAAGCTTGTCGAAGTCCGGGCGCTTGAAGCGGGTGTCATTCCAGTCCGCTGTCGACAGATAGGCGGTGGAATACATCTGGTCCTGCGTCGGTCTTCCGCCCCAGTAGGATGTGGAAAAGGGTTGGACGTTCCAGACGTTGGTCCAGTAGCCGTCGCCCGGCTCGCGCTTGACCTCGATCTCGATCCCGGCCTTCTTGCAGCTTTCCTGATAGAGAACGGCCGCATCGACGGCGCCGGGGAAGGCGACTTCCGAGGTGCGCAGCAATACCGAGCCGCTGTGGCCGGACTTCTTGTAGTGGAAGGCGGCCTTGTCGGGGTCGTAGGCGCGCTGCTCTATGCCTTCGGGGAAGAGGGCGTAGGTGTTGTTGATCGGGAAATCATTGCCGACCTTGCCGTAGCCGCCAAGGATCTTCTTGACCATGGTCTCGCGGTCCATGGCGTATTTCAGCGCCAGGCGAAGATCATTGTTGTCGAAGGGCGCCTTGTCGCAATGCATGATGAAGACGTAGTGGCCTCGGCCGGCTGTCGACAGGATATCGACGGTCGGCGCGCGCTTCAGAAGATCGACGGTCTTCGGGTCGACGCGGTTGATGTAATGGACCTGGCCGGACGATAGCGCGGCGATACGAGCCGTCGCATCGTTCATCGTGATGATCTCGACGCTATCGACAAAGCCGCGGTCGGTGCGCCAGTCGTCCTTGTTGCGCTCGAACGTGGCGCGCACGCCGGGCTCGAAGCTGACCATCTTGTAGGGACCGGTGCCGATCGAGGCGAGAGGATCGTCATTGCCGCCATTCGGCTGGATGACGAGGTGATAGTCGGTCAAGAGCAACGGCATGTCGGCGTTGCCCTCGGTCAGCGTCAGGACGAGGTTGTCGCCATCGGCCTTGATTTCCTTGATCGACTTCATCACGCCGAGCGCGCCGGATTCCGATTTCGAATCGGTATGGCGCTTGAGAGTGGCGACGACGTCGTCGATCGTCAGTTCCTTGCCGTTATGGAACTTGACGCCCTTGCGGATCTTGAAGGTCCAGGTGGCTGCGTCCTTCGACGGCTCCCAGGATTCGGCCAGCGCGGGAACGGCGGCGCCGGTCAGCGGGTGGGATTCCACCAGCATGTCGCCCCAGCAGCGGCCGATGCAGAACATGACCTGAGACAGGAATTTCGCCGGATCCTTGGAATCGGTTGCAGCACCGCCTTCGAGGCCGAGCTTCAGATGACCGCCGCGCTTCGGTTCGGCTGCCATCGCACTTTCGGTAAAGAGTTTGTCGGCGAGCGTCAAAGTCACGCCGGCCGCCATTGCGCGTCCCATGAATTCGCGGCGGCTGAGGCCGCCCGCAGTGACGCGGCCTGCCAGATATTTCGTATAGTCGTTCATTCCCCTGTTCCTTCTTCTTGCCGTGTTGACAAAATTCCCGGGCAAGCCACTTCAGGTCTCGGTTCCTCTTCCGCCTGAAGCCTGTTGCCCGCGACATGCGGGAAGATGTTGCGGTTGCCGCCGCCTTTTACTTTCCTTTCCAGATTGGGGCTCGCTTCTCCGCGAAAGCCCTTGCGCCTTCCAATTGATCCTCGCTCGAATAGAGCGCATCGACCGTCGCAAACTGCCGTTTGGTGATCTTGTTCATGGCAGTCTGAAACGTCGAACCCTCCGCTTCGCGAACGATTTCCTTGATCGCGGCATAGACGAGCGGTGGCCCGCTTGCGAGCAGGCGGGCAAGATCCCATGCCCTGTCCAGAAGCTTGTCGGCCATGACGATTTCGTTGACGAAACCCCAGCGATGGGCCTCTTCGACATTGAGCCAGCGGCCGGTCAGCAGCATGTCCATGGCGATGTGATAGGGGATGCGCTTCGGCAGCTTGATCGATGCGGCATCGGCGACGGTGCCCGAGCGGATCTCCGGCAGCGCGAAAGTCGCGTGGGCGGCGGCGATGATGAGATCGGCCGAAAGTGCGATCTCAAGGCCGCCGCCGCAACAGATGCCGTTGACGGCGCAGATGACCGGCTTGTTGAGATCGCGCAGCTCCTGCAGGCCGCCGAAGCCCCCGACACCATAGTCGCCGTCGACCGCATCGCCATCAGCCGCAGCCTTCAGATCCCAGCCGGCGGAAAAGAATTTTTCGCCCGCGCCGGTGACGATGGCGACGCGCAGGTACGGATCGTCGCGGAAATCGCGAAAGATCAGCCCCATCTTGCGGCTGGTCGCCAGGTCGATGGCATTCGCCTTGGGCCGGTCGATGATGACTTCGAGGATGCCGTCCTCGCATCGGGTACGAATGGGGTCTTGCAACTTCTGCTACCTCCTTCGCCGAATGAGAGCATCCGCAGCAACGACGCCGCGAGATTCAGGTAGGACCATCAATGGATTAATGTCTAGTTCTTCAAGCTGTGCGGCATTCTTTACGACATATTCTGCCGCTGATACGACGGCATCGGCCACGATATCGAGGCTGCTGCCAGCATTGCCGCGGAATCCTTCGATCAATTTGCGGACCTTCAGCCGCGAAATGCCGTCCAGGACCTCGGCTTTCGTGACCGGAAGCGGCAAAACGATAGAATCTTCAAGCAATTCCACGAGAATCCCGCCCGCTCCGACCGTCAGGGTCAAGCCGACGACCGGATCGCGGACCGCGCCGACGATCAGCTCCGCGAGAGGGCGGTCAATCATGCGCTCGACGAGAAATCCATGCGCGACATGGGCCATGCCTTCGGCAGCATCTCTGACGGCATTCCTATCGCACAGGTTGAGCTTGACGGCGCCGACATCGGATTTGTGCGAGACGCCGAGCGCCTTGAGCACCACCGGGAAGCCGAGTTGTTCCGCGCATTCGGCGGCATCGCTCGCCGTGGCGGCGGTTTTGCCGCGCGGGACGATAAGGCCTGCGGCTGCGAGCTCGGCCTTTGCCGCAGCCTCGCTCAGCGTCTCCATCTCGCCCATGCGGGCCGGCGTGCTGAGAAGCGGCAATGGCTGCTGCCTTTTCCAGGCGTCGGCGATACGGCAGGCGATTTCAGCCGCCACAAGCGCCTCGCTGATGCCGCAGAGCGGCACGATGCCGTTTTCGATCAGTTGCTGCGCGATTGTTTCCGGCATGTTCTCGGGCAGCGTCGCCAGAATGCCGGCGCGCGCGCCGGTCTGCTCGGCGGCCGCGGCAACGGCCGAAACGGTGATCATCCAGTCCGCGCCGTCGCATCGATCCTCGCGCGGGAAGTCGAGGACGAGCAGATTGAGCGCATAGCCGCCGGCGAACATGGCACTGAAAGCCTCGGTCTGCCGCGCCAGATCGCCCCAGACGAAGGTGTGGTAGTCGAGCGGATTGGAAAGCGTCACCATCTGGCCGAGGCTTGCGCGCAGCGCCGGCAATTGCTCGGGCTTCAGGGCACGAAACTCGACATTCCGGCCGACGGCGGCGTCGGCCATCAGCGACGCCTCGCCGCCCGAACAGCTCATCGAGGAGATCGCATTGCTTTCGAGCGGACCCGCGACATGCAGGAGCTTCAGCGTCTCGATCAGCTCCGGCAAGGTCGAAACGCGACCGATGCCGAGGCGATCGAAAACGGCGTCGGCAACGGCGTCGCTGCCGGCAAGGGAGGCCGTGTGGGATACGGTTGCGCGCTGCGCCTGTTCGGATTTGCCGACTTTCAGGGCAATGACGGGTTTCTTGAGCTCCCTGGCGCGCGTTGCCAGCGCCTCCAGCGCCCGGATATTACCGAAGCCTTCGATATGCAGGCCGACTGCGGTGACGCGAGGATCTTCGAGAACCGCACAGGCAAGATCCGACAAGCCGATCTGCGCCTGATTGCCCGCCGTCATCAGATAGCCGATGGGCAGGCCGCGCCTCTGCATGCTGAGATTGATAGCGATGTTGGAGGATTGGGTGAGGATCGCAACACCGCGCTCCGTGCGCACGATGCCATGCTGGTCAGGCCAGAGCAGGGCGCCGTCGAGGCCGTTGATCACGCCATAGCAGTTGGGGCCGACGATCGGCATGGCGCCGGCCGCCTCGACCAGGGCTCGCTGCAAATCCGCCCCGTCGGTCAGTTCCGCAACCGCCTCGCTGAAGCCCGAGGCGTAGCAGACGGCGCCGCCGGCGCCTTTGGCGGAAAGTTCCCGCACGATATCGACGGTGAGCGTCCGGTTGACGCCGACGAAGGCGGCGTCCGGCGCATCCGGCAGCTCGGCGACCGACCGATAGCAGCGGCGGCCGAGCACGCTTTCCTGTGTCGGGTGCACCGGCCAGATCTTGCCGGCAAACCCCATGAGATCGCATTGTTCGATGACCCGCCGCGCCTCGCGACCGCCGAAGACGGCGATCGTTCTGGGTCTGATGAGGCGGTCGAGCGAGTGTTGCGTCATGGGCTCATGCTCCGAACGGACGAAGCAGGTCGCGGCTGATGATGTGCCGCTGGATTTCCGAGGTGCCGTCCCATATGCGCTCGACGCGGGCGTCGCGCCAGAAGCGGGCAAGCGGGAGATCGTCCATCAATCCCATGCCGCCGAAGATCTGGATCGCTTCGTCGGTGACGCGTGCGAGCATCTCGGAGGCGTAGAGCTTGGCCGACGCGATCTCGCGATTGGCCGGGATGCCGGCATCCAGTTTCCAGGCAGCGGACAGCGTCAGAAGGTCGGCGGCGTCGATCTCGGTAATCATGTCGGCAAGCTTGAACGACACGCCCTGATTGGCGCCGATCGGCTTGCCGAACTGCTTGCGCTCGGCGGCATAGGGCAGGGCGAGATCGAAGACGCGGCGCGCCCGGCCGACGCAGGTGGCAGCGACCGTCAGGCGCGTGCCATAGAGCCATTGATTGGCAAGATCGAAGCCGCGATGCACTTCGCCGAGCACCTGCGATTTCGGCAGTCGGCAGTCGGTGAAGTTCAGGATGCAGTTGTGATAGCCGCGGTGAGAAACCGAGTCATAGCCTTTCAGGATATCGAAGCCCGGCGTGCCGCGATCGACCAGGAAAGCGGTGATCTTCTTCTTGACGCCTCTGTGGGTATCTTCCTCGCCGGTTGCGGCAAAGACGATGACGAAATCGGCGACGTCGGCGTGCGAAATGAAATGCTTCGTGCCGTTGAGCACGAAATCATCGCCATCCTGTCGCGCCACGCATTTCATGCCGCGCATGTCGGAGCCGGCATCCGGCTCGGTGATGGCAAGCGCATCGATCCTTTCCCCGCGTACCGCCGGCAGGAGATAGCGCTCGCGCTGTTCGCCCTCGCAGGCCATCAGGATGCCGGAGGGACGCCCAAAGAAGACCGTGAGCGCCATCGAGCCGCGGCCGAGCTCGCGTTCGACGAGCGTGAAGGTCAGATGATCGAGGCCGGCGCCGCCGATTTCCTCGGGAAAGCTGCAGGCATAGAAGCCGAGCTCGATGCATTTGCGCCGGATCTCGTCCCCTAGGTCCGGAGGCACGATGCCGGTGCGCTCGACCTCGTTCTCGTGCGGATAGATCTCCGTCTCCACGAAGTCCCTGACCGTCTGGACGATCATCTCCTGTTCTTCGCTGAGTCCGAAATTCACGATCGCTTCCTCCTAGCGTTTTTGTCCCACATGACGGCCGGCTCCCTCCGGCACTGGCAAGGCTGTGTGCGCCGTGGCGATCGGCCTCAGTTTGCTCAGCACCTCCTCCGGTGCGGCAACGGCCTTGCCCGCCTTGGCATCGACATGCAGCAGCATCTGTTCCGCGGTCGCGATGACGTCGCCGCTCACCGTGTCGTGCAGCGCATGGAACACATGCAGCCGCTTTTCTTCGGATGCGAGGATCTGCGCGGTCGAATGGATGGCCTGTCCGAGCTTGGCTTCGCCGAGATGGCGGATATGGGTCTCCACCGTGTAATAGCTATGGCCGCGCTCGACATAATCGAGATCGACGCCGATGAGGCGCAGGAGCGCGTCCGACGTGTCGCCGAACACCTGCAGGTAGCGGTGCTCGGTCATATGGCCGTTATAGTCGACCCAAGCCGGGCTGACCTTGGTGTCGATCAGTCGTAGCGGCTTTGCAACGTCCGGCGCTTGTTTCTCGCCACCGCCGGCGGCCCAAAGCTGCTGCTCGAAATCCTTCAGCAGCTTGCCGGCGCCCCAGCCCTTGCCGCCATGGCTTCCCTTCAGGCTCTGGAGGATGCCGACGAGGTTTTCGTCGCGGATGCGCTCGAGTTCGCGGATCGACAGGCCATCGGCCTGTTCGTCCGACTGCTGGCCGATCTTTTCGACGAGGGCATCGTCGAGATCGACGACGTCCATCAGCTTCGTCCAGTTCCACTGCAATGCCGGGCCGAATTGCGCCAGGAAGTGACGCATGCCCGCTTCGCCGCCGGCGATGCGATAAGTCTGGAACAGACCCATCTGCGCCCAGCGCAGGCCGAAGGAATAGCGAATGACGTCGTCAAGCGTTTCGACGGTGCAGATATCGTCCTTGATCAGCCACAGCGCCTCGCGCCACAGCGCTTCCAGCAGGCGGTCGCCGACGAAGGCCTCGATCTCCCGGGCGATATGCACGCCCTTCATGCCGATGGGCGGCAGCCTGTCCATCGCCGCCTGGATGGTTGCAGCACTGGTCTTTTCGCCGCCGACGATTTCGACCAGCGGCAGGAGATAGACGGGGTTATAGGGATGGGCGACGAAGAGGCGCTCGGGGTGGCGCATGTCGCGTTGCAGATCTGTCGGCAGCAGGCCCGAAGTGGACGAGCCGATCAGGGCATCCGGCCGGGCAGCCGCGTCGATCTGCGTCAGGACGTTGCGCTTGAGGTCCAGCCGCTCTGGCACGCTTTCCTGTATCCAGTCGGCACCGTCGACGGCCGCTTCCAGCGTGTCCCGGAATGTGAGCTTGCCGCGCGGCGGAAGCGGCGCGCCGGTCAGCATCGCATAGGCTTTTTCGGCATTGGCGAGCACCTCGCCGACGATGCGCTTTGCCTCCGGATGCGGGTCGTAGACATCGACATCGATGCCGGCCAGCAGAAAACGGGCGATCCATCCGCCGCCGATGACGCCGCCGCCGATGCAGGCTGCCTTGTTGATCTTGGTCATCGTGGCCTCAGCGCTTCGTCAGTTTCAGCTTCTTGCGGACGTCTTCGGGGCCGATGATGCGCGCGCCCATGCCTTCGACCACCTGTACCGCCTTTTCGACAAGCTGCGCGTTGGTCGCGAGCATGCCCTTTCCGGCGTAGAGATTGTCTTCGAGCCCGACGCGGACATTGCCACCGGCAAGGATCGCAGCTGCCGGATAGGCCATGGCGTTGCGGCCGATGGAAAAGGCCGAGAAGGTCCAGCTCTTGGGAACGTTATTGACCATCGCCATGAAGGTGTTCAGGTCGTCGGGCGCCCCCCAGGGGATGCCCATGCAGAGCTGGATGAGAACCGGGTCCTCGATGAGACCCTCCTCGGCAAGCTGCTTGGCGAACCAGAGATGACCGGTGTCGAAGGCCTCGATCTCCGGGCGCACGCCGAGATCGGTCATCTTCTTGGCCATGGCCCTCAGCATCGAGGGCGTGTTGGTCATGACATAATCGCCGAGGCTGAAGTTCATCGTGCCGCAATCGAGCGTGCAGATCTCAGGCAGGCATTCGGCAACGTGGCTGACGCGTTCGGACGCACCGGCCATGTCGGTGCCTCTGTCGTTCAGAGGCAACGGGCGTTCGACATCGCCGAAAATCAGGTCGCCGCCCATGCCGGCGGTCAGGTTCAGCACCACATCGACATCGGCCGAACGGATCCGGTCCGTGACTTCCCTGTAGAGTTCGTTGCGGCGGCTGGCAGCGCCCGTTTCCGGATCGCGGACATGGCAGTGAACCACTGCCGCCCCAGCCTTGGCGGCGTCGATCGCGGAGTCCGCGATCTGCTTGGGAGTGATCGGAACATGGCTGGATTTGGAAACCGTGTCGCCGGCGCCGGTCACGGCACAGGTGATGAAAACATCTCTGTTCATCGCAAGAGGCATTTTTGTTCTCCCTCGTATTAAGGACATTACGAGCCATGAGACGCCTTCATGCTTTGCATTATCGGAAGCATATAATACAGTTTCGGAAAGACCGAAGGAATGCGCGATGCTCACTTCCGCCAACGAGACGCTCGACATCGACCTCCTGATCCTTCCGGAGACGAACCTGATTCTGATTGCTTCGGTCATCGAACCGTTGCGCGGGGCCAACCGTATTTCCGGAGCCGAGCTCTATCGCTGGCGTCTCTTCACGCCGGATGGTTCGCCGGCGGAAACGACCAGCCTTATCCCAGTGCCAGCCTCCTCCAGTTTCAAACCGACATCGGACACGACACCGCTTTTCGTGCTTGCCAGCTACAATTGGCGGCGCAGCGCCACGCAGGCGTTGAAGATGCAATTGTCGCAAACCGCACGCCACCGTTCGATGGTCGCCGGCATCGAGTCCGGCACCTGGCTGCTTGCCGAAGCGAGCCTGCTGGACAACATTTCGGCCGCCGTTCACTGGGAGGATTTCGACGATTTTGGGCTTGCCTATCCGCAGGTACGCGCCGTCAAGGACCGTTTCGTGATCGACGGCAAGCGCATCACCACCGCCGGCTCGCTGCCGACTGTCGATCTCATGCTGGAGATCATCCGCCGGCGGCAGGGCTACTCGCTGGCACTGGAGGTCAGCCGCCTGTTCATCTACGAGCCGGCCAGCACGCAGAGCGTGGCGGAGCTTTCGCCATCCACGGCCGGCCTGCGGATGCGGGATCCGCGGGTTGCCCAGGCGATCCGTCTGATGGAAGACCACATCGAGCAGCCGCTGGTTCTCACCCGCCTGGCGCGGCGCATCGGCGTCAGTGCGCGCCACCTGCAGGCGTTGTTCCAGGAGAGCATCGGCGCGCCGCCGCATGTGCACTACCTGGCGCTGAGGCTCAATGCGGCGCGGCGCAAGGTCATCGAGACCAAGGCTTCCTTTGCCGAGATCGCGGCCGCGACCGGCTTCAATTCTGCATCGGCATTTTCGCGCAGCTACCGGGCAAGCTTTTCCGAAAGCCCCTCCGGCACGCGCCGCAGGCTACGCCGACGCCCTACGGCTGCAGCAGAGCCGACATAGGCTGGAAGGCTTCGCGCACCATGTCCGCCAGCTCGCGGATCGCCTCGCTCGAATGATAGGGATTGCGGCGAAGCACGACGCGCGAGGAATCGACCGGCGGAAACCCGTCGTCGCTCGTCAATTCCCGGCAGCCATGCGGAATGTTGCTGCGCGAGAGCGTCGTCACGGCAAGCCCGGCGGAAACGGCATTTTTCAAGCCCGAACTCGTATCGGCGATGAAGGCGATACGGTAGGCGCGGCCTTGCTGCTCCAAGGAGCGCAAGGCGAAATCGCGCGCCCATGTCGAATTCCGATAGGTTGCGATGGGCAGCGGCACGGCGTCGTGCAGCCGATGCACCATGGATGTCACCCAGACGGTGGGGTCGATACACAGGACTTCGCCTTTCGTCTGGTTGCTCCAATCGAAGACGACGGCAAGGTCCAGCTCGTCCTTCTCCAGAGCGGTCAGATTATGGGCCGTGTAGTCGCATGAGACCGTGACCTCGACGGCTGGATGCCGGATGGCAAAGGCGGCCAGCGCCGCCGGAAGTACGGTCTGGCTATATTCTTCCGGAATCCCGATCCGAACCGGACCATCCAGAGGCTTGGTGCGGATGGTCGCCGCAGCCTCGTTCAGGAGTTCGATCACCCTCTGCGCATAGGGGAGCAGCTGGTTGCCGGCGCGTGTCAACACGGCTCCCCGAGCGCTTCTTTCAAACACGGCTTCGCCGATGGTTTCCTCGAGCCGCTTTATCTGGGCACTTACCGCCGACTGCGTCCGGCCGATCCTTTGCGCCGCGGCCGAAAAATTGGACGTCTCGGTGATGACGAGAAAGGTCCGCAGCAGGTCGCTTTCGATGGGTTCGCGCATGAAGGGTCACAAATATTTCCGATAGCTACTATCTCTACTATTCGTTTGCCTGATGTCAAATATCGGCGCACACAGGGAACATTCCTTCTGTTCCTGAGTCCATTACATGACATTCCAGTTACCGGCCCGCTCCGCTTTTGCCAGCGATTACGAGAGGGGCGTCATACTTGTGGCTACGGCGATGCTTGCGTGGAGCTGCAGCGGCATCTACGCACGCCTTCTGACCACGGACATATGGACGGCGATCGCCTGGCGCTCGCTGTTCGGCGGCCTGTTCCTGCTGATACCCAGCTTTTTCCTCGAAGGTGGGTTTTCGCGGCGGCAATGGGCATCGATCTTCCATCCGGCCGGTCTGGCGATGCTGGCCTGCCAGATGATAAGTCAGGCCTGCTTCATCGGCGCGCTCTACATGACCACGGTTGCAAATGTGACCATGATCTACGCGACGGCGCCATTTATCGCGGCGTTTCTCAGCTGGGCCATGCTGAAGGAGCGTGTGGCGAAGCGGACATTGATTGCCGGTGGCGTCTGTCTCATCGGCGTCGCCGTCATCGTGGCCTCGTCGATCGGCGGCGGCACGGGTGTCGGCGATCTGCTCGCGCTCGGCATGACGATCACCTTCGCGCTGATCATCGTCATCCCGCGCATGGATCGCAGCATTCCGATCCTGCCCTCGAGCGTCGTCAGCGGGCTGCTGACATTCGTGATCTTCGTGCCCTTCGCTTCGACAAGTTCGGTAGACCTTCAGAACTGGCTTCTGCTTGCCGCTTTCGGGGCGACGAATTTCGCGCTGGCCTTTGTTCTTTTCCTTTTTGGGTCGAGAAAGATGCCCGCTGCGGACGCCGCGCTCATCAGCTCGATGGAAATCGTGCTGACGCCATTCTGGGTCTGGCTCTTCTTCTCCGAGACTCCGCCCGTGGCGACATTCGTCGGTGGTGCGATCATCTTCGCGACGATCGTCTGGCATACCGCCATCGACCTCAGGCACGGTCGCCGCGCTCGCGTCCAACTCAACGAGCTATAGCCATAAGCTCCCATCTCGGCAAAGATGACGGCTTGGCCTCGATTTCACAAAAGCGATGAAAGCGTCATGACCTCCAACGATCCCTTGCTCCAGCCCTATCAGCTCAAGCACCTGACGCTGAAGAACCGCATCATGTCGACGGCGCATGAGCCGGCCTATTCGGAAGGCGGCATGCCGACGGACCGATACAGGCTCTATCATCGCGAAAAAGCCAAGGGCGGCATCGCGCTGACCATGACGGCGGGGTCTGCGGTCGTTTCGCCGGATTCTCCGCCGGCCTTCGGCAACCTCCATGCCTATCGCGACGAGATCGTGCCCTGGCTGAAGAAGCTTGCGGACGACTGTCACGAGTTCGGCGCCGCGGTCATGATCCAATTGACCCATCTCGGCCGCCGCACGGGATGGAACAAGGGTGACTGGTTGCCTGTGCTGGCGCCGTCGCCGATCCGCGAACCGGCGCATCGGGCTTTCCCGAAGACGGCGGAAGACTGGGACATCGAACGCATCATCGCCGATTTCGCCGCCGCCGCCCAGCGCATGCAGGCCGCCGGCCTCGACGGTATCGAGATCGAAGCCTATGGCCATCTGACCGACGGTTTCTGGTCGCCGGCCACGAACAGGCGGGATGACGAATTCGGCGGTTCGCTGGAAAACCGCATGCGCTTCTCGAGGATGATGACCCAAGCCATTCGCAAGGCGGTCGGGCCGGATTTCATCGTCGGCATGCGCATGGTGGCGGACGAGGATTGGGAAAAGGGGCTTTCGCGGGAAGAAGGTGTCGAGATCGCCAGGCGGCTGGTTGCATCGGGCAATATCGATTTTCTCAACATCATTCGCGGCCATATTGAAAGCGACGCGGCGCTCAACAACGTCATTCCGATCCAGGGCATGGCGTCGGCACCGCATCTGGACTTTGCCGGCGAGGTGAGGGCGGCGACGAAGTTTCCCGTCTTCCACGCGGCCCGCATCGGCGATGTCGCCACAGCGCGCCATGCGATCGCGGAAGGCAAGCTCGACATGGTTGGCATGACGCGCGCCCATATTGCCGACCCGCATATCGTCAGCAAGGTGATGTCCGGACAGGAAGCCCATATTCGCCCCTGTGTGGGAGCAACCTACTGTCTCGACCGCATCTATGAGGGCGGCGAAGCGCTCTGTATTCACAATGCGGCAACCGGCCGCGAGGCCGAGATGCCGCACCGGATCGAGCGTGCAGTCGCGCCGCGCAAGGCCGTCGTCATCGGAGCTGGCCCTGCGGGTCTGGAGGCGGCACGCGTGCTTGCCGAGCGCGGCCACACCGTCGACGTGCTGGAGGCGAGCAGCAAGGCCGGCGGACAGGTGAATCTTTTGACCCGCAATCCGAGGCGCAAGGAGATGATCGGCATCATCGATTGGCGGCTTGCGGAGTTGGAACGTCTCGATGTCACCATTCACTACGACGTCTATGCCGGCGCCGATGAGGTGATGGCTTTCGCGCCTGATCTTGTCGTTGTGGCGACCGGCGGTATCGCGCAATCTCCTGAGCTGGAGGGGGGGGACGCGCTCGTCACCTCGTCATGGGATATTCTCGCAGGCGCGATCAAGCCCGAGGGCCAGGTCCTGCTCTACGACGACAATGGCGGGCATCCGGGCATGTCGGCCGCCGAGGTCATCGCCAACAGCGGCGCCGAACTTGAACTGGTCTCGCCGGAGCGTTTCTTTGCGCCGGAAATGGGCGGCATGAACCATGTGCCCTATGCGAAAGCCTTCGCCGAGAAGAACGTCCGTGTCACCATCAATACGCGGCTCAAATCGGTACGGCGCGACGGAAACGCCCTTGTCGCGGTTCTGGGCTCCGATTTTTCCGAGCAGACCCAATGGGAGCGTCGGGTGTCCCAGGTGGTCGTCGAGCACGGCACGATGGCCAACGACGAGCTTTACCTCGAGTTGAAACCGCTGTCGCGCAACCTCGGCGCTATCGACTATCCAGCCCTGATAGCGCGCCGTTCGCCATTGCCAGCGAAGAACGAGGCCGGCTCCTTCGATCTGATCCGCATCGGAGACGCCATCGCGAGCCGCAATATCCACGCTGCCATCTACGATGCGTTGCGCTATTGCTCGCTGCTGTGAAGTCGCCGGGTGCGTCGCTAAGCGGCCGAAAATCAACAGAAAGAGTTGAGAAAAATATATATTTCTCAGCTTCTTATATCTTTCTATTCTATTAAATTATCAGCAGCCTTGATCGCTATTCGAATGCGAAGTGGCTTTTGAAGCACGATATCACCACCACCGCCGAAGCCGCCCCCGGATCCATGTGTCCCAGGGCGCGGTCGCCAAGCCGGGATGACCTGCCTTTTGTGGCGATCATCGCCTTCGTCGCTTCTGCTCCCGCTTCGGCCGCCGCGAGGCCGGCTGCCAGACAGTCGGCGAGCGGCAAGCCCCGATTACGGGCGTCGCGGCAGGCGGCTGCGGCAGGCGCCCATGCATCGACCATCGTCTTTTCGCCGACCTCCGTCTTGCCCCGGTCCTGAATGCCCTTGGCGAAAGCCGTCATTATATCGACCATGTCGTCCTCGCTTAGCGAGGCTTTGCCCTTGGCGACGGCGCCCGCGCGCATGAGGGCCGTCGCATAGAGAGGCCCCGACGAGGCGCCCACGGCATTGAGGAAGGATTTCGCCGCCGTATTGAAGACCGCTGTCGGGTCTGCCGTTGCGGGATCCAGCTCTGAAACCGCCTTTGCGGCAGCGGCAAAACCGAGTTCCATGGCGATGCCGTGATCGGCGTCGCCGATGACGCCGTCCAGCGCGCAGAGACGATCCTTTTCGTGTGCCATCGCCTCGGCGAGCCGCGCGAAAAGTGCTTGCAGGTCTTCCGTTCCAATCGTCGTCATCACAGTGCCTCGCCGGAGCGGAACATGGCGCAATCGCAGGGATGATCGATCAGCCGCTGCAGTTCGTCGTCGAGATGCATGAGCGTGATCGAGGCGCCGGCCATTTCCAGCGATGCGCAGTAGTTGCCGACCAGGGACACATGGATGACGAGACCTGCATCGTCGAGCATCGCCTTGAGCTTGCGCATCATGATGTAAAGCTCCATCAGCGGCGTCGAACCCAGAGAATTGACGAGCACGGCAACCCGGTCGCCGCGCGCCGGCTTCATCTCGTCCAGAATCTTGCCGGCGAGCTCGCTCGTCACCTCATCCGCCGATTTCATCGGGCCGCGAGCGACGCCGGGCTCGCCATGGATGCCCATGCCGATCTCCATTTCGTCCTCGCCGATTTCGAAATTCGGCTTCCGCGTCTGCGGCAGCGAGCAGGGCGATAGCGCGACGCCCATCGTATAGGTGCGTTCATTGGCCCATCGCGCCACCCGTTCGACGTCGTCGAAACCGTACATCAGATCGCAGGCGGCGCCCGCCGCCTTGAAAATGAAGACGTTGCCGGCAACCCCGCGGCGGCGCTTCTTCTGTGCTACCGGCGCTGAGGCGATATCGTCCGTCGTGAGCACGGTGCGCACCTCGATATCGTCCATGGCAAGCATCTCGGCTGCCATGTCGAAATTCATGACGTCGCCGGCATAGTTGCCATACATGAACAGCACGCCGGCGCCGCCATCGGCGGCCTTCGCGCATTCGATGATGGGGTCTGGCGGCGGCGAGGCAAAGACATTGCCGATGGCGGCGGCATCCGCCAGCCCCTTGCCGACAAAGCCGAGAAACGTCGGCTCGTGTCCCGACCCACCGCCGATGACCAGGCCGACCTTGCCGGTCCTCGGACCATGGTTCGCCACGATCGAGCGTGGTGATCCTTCAACGGCGCGGAGGTGGCGCGGATGGGCCGCCAGGATCCCGGCCAGCATTTCATCCACGGCCGCGGCACCTTCGTTGATCAGCTTCTTTGTCTTCACGCAATTCTCCCAAATCATTACGATTGTTGCGAGTAAGATGCGCGTCTGTGAATGAAGGTCAATCCATCAACGCTGCGGGAGCCATGATATAGGCTCCGTATTTCTGGGGACTGCGCCGACGGCAGCGGAGCGGTTGGGCAGCGTGCCGCCGAGTGCGACACAAGGCTCCTCTTGCCGACAATTTGCCGCGTGACGTAGACGTTTTTTTGCTCGGCAGCCGATAACGCTTTTGTTATGGGCTTACGCTGCGGCAGGCAAAAAATGCATAAAGTGGAAAAAGCTTTGAGGAGGCGGAGTTTCATGGGGCAGCCAGTCGAGCAAATTGTCCGGCGAAAGCTATCTGATGAAGTCTTCGATCGGCTGGAACGTCTGATCACGTCGGGAGAACTCAAGCCCGGGGATGAAATGCCGTCCGAGCGTGTGCTCATGGAGCGTTTCGGTGTCGGGCGCCCGGCGATCCGGGAGGCCATGCAGGCGCTTGCCAACATGGGATTGGTCAATATTTCGCATGGCGAGCGGGCGAAAGTGCTGCAACTGACGGCGAAATCGATCTTCCGTCAGGTCGATCCGACGGCGAAGATCATGCTGTCGCAATCGTCCGATTCGCTCGAGCACCTGAAGAGCGCGCGCATCTTCTTCGAACGTGGCATGGCGCGCGAAGCGGCTCAGCGTACAAGAGAAACGGATATCCGCGAACTTCGCGAGATCATCGAGCGGCAGCGCGCGGCATTGGGCGATGCCGAGGCGTTCATTTCGGCCGACATCCAATTCCACACGCGCATCGCCCAGATTTCCGGCAATCCCATTTTCGTTGCGGTCAGCGAGGCCATGCTCGCATGGCTGAAAGCCTATCACACCGATATGCTGATCTGGGCCGGCAAGGAGAAATTCACGCTGGTCGAACATGAGGAAATCCTGGCACGTCTGGCGGAGCACGATGCCGACGGGGCGGAACAGGCGATGCTCCGGCATCTGGAACGGTCGCGCGCGCTCTACATGAAATAACAGCTGCGCCGGCAGGTCTTCCGGGGCCTGCTCGCGGACATGGCGTTCGTCCTAATTCCTCCCCAATCCTCGGTGTATCTGGCGGAATACAAATGAGGTATTCGCGATGATCAATTTCATTCATCGAAACATGGCGCTTTTTCTGGCACCCGTCCTGACGGTCGCAGCCATAACCCTGTACAATCTGACAGGCCTTCTGGTGAGGCATCATCACACTTTGGCACATGAGATTCATCGCGCGGCAGGCGCATTTGCTCTGCTCGCCGTGTTCTACGTGATCCTTCGTTACATGCAGTCATTGCCTGACGATGAGGCGTAGAAAACCGTCAAACGGGAAATCGTGACTGACAATTTCAGATAGAGTTCAGCCTGCACGGCTATATCCTCGCCCTGTCATGACGCGAAATTGGCGACGCCTTCGATAGAGGGTGCCGGTTTCGCGCTGGAAAACAGTTTCATAGCAAGTTCGTCGCACCGCTTCGGTGCAAGCCCCCATGAAGAACTGAGGATGTCAAAACGTGGCTGATGTTTGTACGCAAGGCGTGGACACGGGCTTTGTTGCCCTGGGCTATGCCAAGATCGCAATCCTGGGTGTCGTGCAGGGATTGACCGAGCTGTTGCCGGTCTCTTCGACGGCCCATATGCGCTTGGTGCCGGCCTTGCTTGGCTGGCAGGATCCGGGTTCGGCCTTTTCGGCTGCGATGCAGCTTGCCGCACTTGCCGCGATCGTCTCCTATTTCTGGAGCGACGTTCGGTACGTCACCTTCGGATCGCTCGATGCCATCAGGCAGAGGGATTGGCGCTCGCCTGCGATGCGGCTTGCTATCGCCATCGTGATCGCGACCGTGCCGATCGTCATTGCAGGCCTTCTGCTGTCGTCATCCCTGAATGCGTGCGGAACGTCGTTTCGCAGTCTCTGGGTGATCGGCATCGCCTGCCTGGTCATGGGGTTGCTTCTGGCAGCCGCGGAACTCTATAGCCGCCACAGGAAGGGCATCGAGCAGATGACGCTCATGGACGCCCTGTTCGTTGGCATCACGCAGGTCGGCGCGCTTGTTCCCGGCGTCTCGCGTTCCGGCTCGACGCTGACGGGCGCCTTGTTCCTTGGCTTGAAGCGCGAGGAAGCCGCCCGGTTTTCGTTCCTGCTCGGCCTGCCGGCCATCGCGCTCGCCGGCCTGAAGGAGCTTTTCGAGCTCTACAAGGCGCATATTCCGATGGAAGCCTGGTCGGTTCTGCTCGTCGGCTTCATTGTGGGCAGCATATCGTCCTTTATCACCATATGGGGACTTATGCATTTCCTGGAGCGCTTCTCGACCTGGCCTTTCGTCATTTACCGTATCGTACTTGGCGTCGTCATCCTGTTCGGCGTGCTGGCCATGGGCTGGGCCTAAGCGGCCAGCATCGATCCGGCGTCAAGGTTTGAACAGAGGCGCTGTCTGCCAGGCAGCGCCTCTTTCCATGATGGACCTGCTATCCGAAGACGAGGCCGCCATCGACGATGAGGTTTTGGCCGGTGACGGCGCGTGCCCAGGGGCTTGCGAAGAAGACAACCGCATCGGCCGCCTCCTCTGGCGTGGTAACGCGGCGCAACGGCGTATTCGCGGCGATGATGTCGAAGACGGCTTCCGGGGTAGCGCTGCTCGCATCCGTCGTGCGCAGGAGACCGCCGGATACCATGTTGACCGTGATTCCCAGCGGGCCGAGCTCGGCGGCAGCCGTGCGGGTGAGCGACAGCAAGGCGGCTTTGGCGGCGGTATAATCGTGATAGGGCACGACCGGATTCTGGAAAAGGTTCGTACCGATCGTGACGACCCGGCCAAAGCCGGCCTGCGCCATTGCCGGCCGTGCAGCCTGTATCAGGTTCAGCGCTCCCTGCAGGGCCGTTTCCAGCTGCAGCGCCATCTCGGCCCAGCTTAAAGCATCCAGCTTCGAACGTGCGTCGCCGTTGAAGCTGAAATCGGCCAACGCATTGTGGACGACCGTCGTCGGCGCTCCGAAATGGTCCGTCACCTCCGCGACAAGCCGCTTCGTATCTTCGAGGTCGCGAATATCGGCCTGAAACGCCTGGGCGCGTTCGCCAAGCCGTGCTGCGAGCGCCTCTGCCTGCTCACGGCTTGTGCGATAGTTGACAGCGACTTTCGCGCCTTCTCGGGCAAAGGCACTTGCGATGGCCGCACCGAGCCCGCGGCCGGCGCCCGACACGATAATGATTTGGTCCTTGATTGGCAGGCTCATTTCTTCACTCCTTCTTTGTCTGCCCATAGCGCATGAAAGTGCTGTACGGGTCCGTGGCCGCTTCCGACGGAAAGTTGACCTGCCGCCGCAACCGCGGTGGCGAGATAGGCTTTGGCGACGGCGACGGCTTCCGGCAGCGGCAAGCCCTTGGCGATCTCGGCAGCGATTGCGCTGGAAAGCGTACAACCCGTCCCATGCGTATTCTTCGTCGGCAAACGTTCGGCCTCGAACCATGTCAGGCGGCCGGAGCTTGCAAGCACATCCGGACTTTCGTCACCCTCGAGATGACCGCCCTTTACCAGCACTGCCGAGGGCCCAAGCTCGGCCAGGGCAAGTGCCTGGCGCGCCATGTCTTCCCGGCTTCGCGCTTCCGTGTCATGCAAGAGCGCCGCCGCCTCGGGCAGGTTCGGCGTGATGACCGTTGCCAGGGGCAGCAATCGGGTGGTCAGCACATCGACGGCATCGGCAGCAAGCAGCGCGGCGCCGCCCTTGGCGATCATGACAGGGTCGAGCAAGACGGGCACATCGCGATGTTGCTCCAGAATGTCGGCAACGGCTTCGGCGATCGCGGCGTTGGCGATCATGCCGATCTTGACGGCATCGACGCGGATATCGGCAAAGATTGCGTTGATCTGATCCGCCACGAATTGGGGAGGCACCGGATGAACGCCGAAGACGCCCTGCGTATTTTGCGCCGTCAAAGCCGTGAGGGCGGCCATTCCGTAAACGCCGAGGGCGGAAAAGGCTTTCAGGTCGGCCTGGATGCCGGCGCCGCCGGAAGGATCGGAGCCAGCGATGGATAGGACATTGCGGATCATCGACGGGCCTCCTTGATGGCGTTGGCGATAAAGGCCGTGGCTGCCTGCGGGTCGGGCGTGCCGCATATGGCTGAGACGACCGCAAGACCATCGGCGCCGGCCGTGAGAACATTTGCCGCGTGCTCCGCCTTGAGGCCGCCGATCGCGACCGTTGGAACCGGGCAGAGCCCGACGATACGGGCAAGACCATCAAGGCCGATCGGCTGCTTGTGGTCGGGCTTGGTCGGCGTGGCAAAAACCGGACCGACCCCGGCATAATCGACGATGCTTGCATCTATGGCGGAAGCGAGCGCCTCGGTTTCCACCGAGAGACCGAGGATCATCTCCGGGCCGATCATGCGACGGGCGTCGGCGGCATTGATATCCTCCTGCCCGATATGCAGGCCATCGGCGCCGATGGCGATGGCAGCCTCGACATTGTCGTTGACGATCAGCCGCGCATTGCTTCCATGCAGGATCTGCTTGAGGGCACGACCCGTTTCGATCATCGCTGCGGTCGGAGCATGCTTGTCGCGCAGCTGTACGATCGTGGCGCCGCCAGCGATAGCGGCACGCGTCGTCTCCACCATGCCGAGATCGGCGCATAGTATGGGATCGAGCACAAGATAGAGCGAGAGATCGAAGTCTTTCATGCTGCCGATATCCTTGCTTCGCGATCCAGCGTTTCCTGGTCGAGGTTCGCCAGCGCATCGAGGAAGCGCCAGGAAAAGGAGCCAGGACCATTCGCGCTCGTTCCTGCCTGCTCTCCGGCGACGGCGAAGACGGCGAGTGCCGCCACGGTCGCATCCAATGCCGCGTCCGGCGCCGTCGCGGCAAAGGCGCCGACAAGGCAGGTGAGGGAGCAACCGAGCGCGGTGACCTGCGGCATGAACGGCGAACCACCGGCAATGCGCCGTGCCTTCTGCCCGTCGGTCACGAAATCGGTGATCCCGGTGACAGCGACGACGCAACCGTGCCTTTCGGCCAGCTGCCGGGCGGACTCTTCCGCCTGCTCGACCGGGTCCCGGCTGTCCACGCCCTGGCCGCGGCTGGCGCCGCCGGCAAGGGCGATGATCTCCGACGCGTTGCCGCGAATGATCGTCGGCCGCAGCTCGAGCAATCGGGCGACGGCATTGCGGCGAAACGCAGTGGCATAGTGAGCGACCGGATCGAGGACCCATGGCTTGCCTGCCGCATTGGCCGACTGCGCGGCCTTCAGCATGCCGGCAAGCCAGCCGGTCGAGAGCGTGCCGATATTGATCGTCAGCGCGCCGGAGATCGCGGCAAATTCGCCCGCTTCCTCTTCGGCATGCACCATCGCCGGCGACGCGCCGGCCGCAAGCATTACATTGGCTGCGACATTCATCGCGACAAAATTGGTAATGCACTGCACCAGCGGCGGGTTGGCGCGCATGGTGTCAAGCAGCCTGCCTGTTTTGATTTGGTCTTGCATATCGCCCTTTCAGGCGGGGCGAGACGCTAAGGGACGACGAGCTATGCTTCCCGAGGTCCCGAGCGACTTCCTCCGCCAGCATGATCTGGTTCAGGTTCAAAGGGTACTTCTCAGCCCGCCGGATAGCGGACGCCCCTGTCTCTCATCTCATCCCTTGTCGCAGACAAAGACGGCGCTGTCATCAGAAAATCGCAAATGCCACGACGCTGGAGAGGTGCTGCTTGCTTTTCGGGCGACCCATGCAACAAGCGCATGGGTGCAGTGATACCTTAGCTCTGCAAAAGGCGAAGGGCTTCAGCTATATATTACTCATCGAAGCGAACGGAGCGCCAAGGACGGCAGCTCAGCTTCGAAAGCCCAAGGAAAGGGGATCATCATGAACGTAGCACGCTCTTTCAACAACTGGCGCAAGTATCGTCAGACGGTCGCCGAACTGGGCCGTATGTCCACGCGCGAACTGCACGATCTGGGTATCGATCGCGGCGAAATCCGCAACGTTGCCCGCGCAGCAATCGCTCGCTAACGGCCGCAACGGCTCCTTATAAAGCTGCTTTATGCCAGCGCCTGTTCTTCCGAGCAGGCGCTTTTGCTTTGTCCGGACCTAGCGCTTCAGTGGCCCTGTTCGCGTTGCGAAAGATAGGTGAAGCCTGCCGCTTTTCGCATAACGCATAACTGCCCTGCAAATAAATGCCTATCCAGTGAGCAAAAATCGGGTATGTTATGTCTATCGAAGCGATGCACCTCCTCCCGCATCTCTTCGCTTTGCAGCTGCCCTTCTCCTCCTCCCAGGGGCGCTGCTGGAACAGCGGAACTCCTCCTCCCATCTGCTGTTCGGTTCTTGTAGAAAGCCTGCCGCACCTCCTCCCGCGGCAGGCTTTTTCGTTTCAGGCGATATCGAGCGGATTTCCGGTGGCTCGACTCGCTCGAGACTGAGGCCCTGCATCCGGGCGCTGCAATTGCCCGCCGACGACACACCCGTCCCAGCGTGTCGAAGGGTCCCACGGCTCCTCTCGCAAAAATGAACAGCCGCCACTATGTGCGGGATATGTAGCGCGCTACATCGAAGACCTACCCTCAACTTGATTCCCGAAACAGGAGGATGCCCATGACCGGTTCTGCCGACTATACGCCGCCGAAAATCTGGACCTGGAACAAGGCCAATGGCGGCCAGTTCGCCAACATCAACCGTCCGATTGCCGGGCCGACCCATGAAAAGGAACTTCCGGTCGGTCGTCATCCCCTCCAGCTCTATTCGCTGGGAACGCCCAATGGCGTGAAAGTCACCATCATGCTCGAAGAGCTGCTGGCGCTTGGCCATAGCGGCGCGGAATATGACGCCTGGCTGATCAAGATCGGCGAAGGCGATCAGTTCGGCAGCGGTTTCGTGGACGTGAATCCCAATTCGAAGATCCCTGCCTTGCTGGACCGCAGTGGCCCGAAGCCGGTCCGCGTCTTCGAATCGGCCTCGATCCTGGTATATCTCGCCGAAAAGTTTGGCGCCTTCCTGCCGACCGAGCAGCCGGCGCGTGCGGAATGCCTGTCCTGGCTGTTTTGGCAGATGGGCAGCGCGCCCTATCTCGGCGGTGGTTTCGGTCATTTTTACGCCTACGCCCCCACCAAGATCGAATATGCGATCGACCGCTTCGCCATGGAGGTGAAGCGCCAGCTCGACGTGCTCGATCGCCGTCTGGCCGAGAGCGAATACATCGCCGGCAGCGACTACACGATCGCCGACATCGCCATCTGGCCGTGGTACGGCGGTCTTGCCAAGGGTTGGCAGTACGGTGCGGCCGAGTTCCTGCAGGTGCAGGACTACAAGAACGTTCAGCGCTGGGCCGACCAGATCTATGCACGGCCTGCCGTCAAGCGTGGCCGCATGGTCAATCGCATGTCGGGAGATCCTTCCGAACAACTGCGCGAGCGCCACGACGCCAGCGATTTCGAGACCAAGACGCAGGACAAGGTCGCAGCCGCAGGCTGACAGATAGTTTTAGCGCGCATTCTTGCGAACTCGCGGTCTCCGGGCCGCGAGTTTTTTATTGTCGCCGTAGCCGATCTCCGCTGTTTCCGGGCCTGTCTGTTTCCGGGAAAGTCAGCCTCGCTCCATCTTGCCAAGTCTAATGTCCTGCTGCCGCAAGTGTACCGCCCGGCATAGAACGCAACGCGCTCCCGCGATGCGTTTGACCCATGACGCAAGAGGAATGCTTTTCCATGCAGCAGATTGCTGGTGACCGTGCCCTGGATAAAGATGTCATCGCGGGCGCGCCGTCGCAGCAATCGGGCGAGGGGCGAGAGATGCTTTTGAAGCACCTGATTTCGGGTGGTGACGAACGATTGGATTGCGATGCGGCCAGCGGACTGAACATGTACGGTTATGGTCCTGCGCCCCGCCCAAGGGACCTTGCGTTCGGATCCTCGACGGCGTCGACGATTTCTGCGGCCGCCTTTGCCGAGGTTGCCACCTATTATGATGGCCTGATCCGCGACATGGAAGCCGGCCAGGCGGCCGCGATCTACGAGCGTGAGCTTAGACATGTGCGCTCTGACCTGCTGCGTTTGCTTGGGCTGAACCAGCGGGCCGAACAGCCGCATGTCGATGCCATTCTGGCGACATCGGGCACCGACATTCATCTCTTCGCCGCCTCGCTTCTGGCGCGCGAGGACGATCGGGCCTTGATGACCATCACGCTCATGGGCAATGAAACGGGAAGCGGCGTCATGACCGCCGCCTCCGGCCGGCATTTCATGGGCAGGGTCAGCAGCGACCGCGCGGTCGCCAAGGGCGAGGAACTGCGAGCCGGCGATGCAACGCGCAACGCAACCATTGCCGTTCGCAACAAGGACGGCTCCCTTCGCGCCGACAGCGAGATCGAAGACGAATTGCGCGGCCTGATCGAGCTTGGCCGCGCCGCGGGGCTGAGATGCCTGCTCGTCGTGACCGACGTTTCCAAGACAAGCCTGTTGGCGCCAAGCCTGGAAAGCGTGTTGCGTCTCAAGGCGCGTTTCGGCGGCATCCTCGATATCATGATCGATGCCTGCCAGTTCCGCCTGTCGGCAGCGACGATCCGCGCCTACCTTGCGCACGGCTTCATGGTGGCGCTAACGGGCTCCAAGTTTTTGGCGGGGCCGATTTTCAGCGGCGCGCTCCTCTGCCCGCCGCAAATGTCGGAGCGTTTCAGAAACCGCCCTCTGCCGGTGGCTCTGGCCGACTATTGCGGAAAGGCGGAATGGCCGGAGGATTGGGTGGCGCGTGAAACGCTGTCCGAGCGCGCCAATTTCGGCTTGCTCCTGCGCTGGAAGGCGGCCCTGTTCGAGCTCGAAGCCTTTGCCGCAATTCCGGAGGAGCAGATCGTTGCAGTCCTCTCCACCTTCGCCGAGGCTGTGACCACGCGGCTTGCCGGCGATCCTGCTTTTCTATCGCTGGACAGCCGGCCGCTCGATCGGCACTGCCTCTGGGGCGCGTCGGCGATCCGCCATTGGGACGAAATTCCGTCGATCTTCTCGTTCTATCTGCGCAATGCCAATGATATCGGCCTGTTGAACGCAGGCGAGACCGCGGCCGTCTACAAGGAACTGGCCGTCGAGGACGATGGATTTGCGGCGGTGCGCCTCGGCCAACCCGTGCGATGTGCCGACTTCGGCGATGTGCCGGCAAGCGCTCTCAGAATCTGCCTGAGCGCGCCGCTGGTCGTCCGTGCTTGCAAGAGTGCCGAAGCGCTTGCCAGCCTCATCGACCAGGCCATGATCGTACTCGACCGGACGGCTGAGATCGCGGCCCGGCATTCTTCCGCCTCTGCCGCGCGGCTTGCGAGTGCATAGCGTGTTTCCGCTTTAAACGGCGCTATGGAAGTGCTGGGAATTACCCTGATATCGATCCTCGCTCCATCCGTCAGTTTCGCCGGTCGTCGCCATCAAGGCCGGCGAAATCGCCTCTGACGATGCCGTGGCGTTGCAGCTTGTCGTAGAAGGTCTTCCTCGGGATGCCGAGCGCCTCTATCGTCTTCCTGACGTCGGCATTGTTCTGCAGCAGGGTCTCCCGGATAAGTTCAGCCTCGTAGCGCTCGACGCGGGCGGGCAATGAAAGCCCCGCATCGATGGCAGGCGCCTCCGCGGGTTTCGGCAGGGCCGTCGCCTCCAGCCCAAGAACGAAGCGTTCCGCGAAATGCGAGAGTTCGCGCACATTGCCCGGCCAGTCGTGCTGTTGCAAATAGCGATGCACGGCCACGGAAACGGCCGGCACGTCGCGCTTGAAACGGCCTGCCGCGCGCTCGGCGAAATAACCGAAGAGCAGGGGAATGTCGTCGCGCCGCTCGCGCAGCGGCGGGATGGCGAGGGTGACGACGTTGAGCCGATAATAGAGGTCCTCGCGAAAATCGCCGCGTTGACCGGGGTCGCCAAGATCGACCTTCGCGGCTGCCACGACGCGAAGATCGACGGGACGAACCTCGTTGGTGCCGAGCGGGGTTACCTCACGCATTTCCAGCACGCGCAGCATCTGCACCTGGATCGCCGGCGGCATGCTTTCGATCTCATCGAGAAACAGGGTGCCGGAGCTCGAATGCTCGATCCGCCCGATACGCTTTTTCTGCGCACCGGTGAAGGCGCCCGGCTCATGGCCGAAAAGCTCGCTTTCGATCACGGTTTCGGGCAGGGCGCCGCAGTTCAGCGCAACGAAATTGCCTTTCGCACGGCGGCTCCAGCGATGCAGCAGGCTGGCCACCACTTCCTTGCCGCTGCCCGTTTCTCCGGTTACCAGCACATCGACATCCGTATCGGCGATCTGCCGCAGTGTGTAGCGCAGGCGGTCCATGGCCGGAGTCTGGCCAATCAGTGGCAAATCGCCTTGCGCCTGTTCGGCGGCCTGCCGCAGCGTGCGGTTTTCCAGCACCAGCCGTCGTTTCTCCGCCGCGCGCCGTACGCTCTGCACCAGCCGGTCGGTGGCAAAGGGCTTGGCGATGAAATCATAGGCGCCGTCCTGGATCGCCTGCACCGCCATCGGGATATCGCCGTGACCCGTTACCAGAATGACCGGCAGATCGGCGTCAAATCCCTTGATGCGGGCGAAAAGCTGCTGTCCGTCCATCTGCGGCATGCGGATATCGGAGACGACCACACCGGCAAACCCGGCGTCCAGAGCAACGAGAGCGTCGGTCGCGGCGGAGAAAGCGGAGACGGTAAAGCCTGCAAGTTCGAGAGTCTGTTTTGTCGCCCGCAACAGATCCTTGTCATCGTCGATGAGGAATACGGGGGAGCTTTCGTTCATGGAGTGGCCCTGCGCAAATGGATGGAGAAGCGGGTGCCGCTGTCGTTGCTTTCGACATCCATCCGCCCGCCATAGTCGACGACGATATCCTTCGAAATGACGAGGCCGAGGCCGAGACCCTTTTCCTTGGATGTGTTGAAGGGCGTGAACAGCGAATCGAGGATCGCCGCCGGAATGCCGGGTCCGTTGTCCGAGACAACTATCTCGACTTCATGCGAAGATTCATGCACCGACACGTCCACCTTCGCCTGGTCGCTGCCTTCCAGAGCTTCCAGGGCATTCTGGAAAAGGTTGATCAGGACCTGCTCCAGCCGGATGCGCGTCCCGACGACGCTGAGCCCCGGCGGCGGCAATTCGATCCTGAGCGCATCCAGACGGCCGGCAAACCGGCTTCTCAGAAGGACGACTGCGCCCTCCATCGCGCTTCTGACGTCCACGGGTTGCGGCGCGGTCCTGCCCTTGCGGGCAAAGGCCTTCAGCTCCTCGGTGATGGTGCCGATGCGCTCCGTCAGGGCTGCGATGGCGGAGAGATTCTCCCTGGCCGGTCCGGTCTGCTGCCTGTCGAGGAAGACATGTGCATTCTCGGCATAGGCGCGGATGGTGGCGACCGGCTGGTTGAGTTCATGGGCGACGCCGGCTGCGACCTGGCCGAGAATGGCGAGGCGATTGGCCTGTACCAGATCCTGCTGCACGCCCTGCAGCTTGGCTTCCGTCGCCCGGTGATCGGCAATTTCCGCCTCCAGCCGGTCGCGGGCGCGGCTGAGATCCTCGGTCCGCTCCAGGACGCGGCGCTCCAATTCCTCGCGGGCGATCCTACTGACGGCGGTCTGCATGGCGGAGACATCGCGCCGACGCAGGAGGAAGGCGGCAAAGGCAAGGATCGGCAACAGGACGGTGAGGGTGAGGAAGCGTGTCTCGCGCACGGAAGACGCGATCGCCTGATCGGTGGGTATGAGATAGCCGAGCTGCCATGGCGTCGACGGGATGGGCGTGGTCAGCCGCAAATATTCGGCAGCGCTGCTTCCGGGCAGAACGGCACGCACGATGGTTGCGTCCGGGCCTACTTTTTCAGGGCGGCTGATCGGCAGCGGCGAGAGCGGAGCCGCGCCGAATTGCAGGCTTTTGCGAATGGTCGCGGCTTCATCGCGGTCCAGCGGCGCCGTCGTCATGAAGCGCCAGGAAGGCAGGCTGGTGATGAGAACGACGCCGTGTTCGTCGGTCACGTAAGCCGGTCGGCCGGTTTCGCTCCAATCGGCCTCCAGCTGATCGAACTCCATCTTGACGACGACAACCCCCAAAGCCGAAGCGGCATCGCCGACACGGCGGGAAATGTAGAGGCCGGGGCGGTTGCTGACCGTCCCGAGCGCGTAATGCTCGGCGGTTCCCGTTTCCATCGCCTTGCGGAAATAATCGCGAAACGAATAGTCGTTGCCGACGAAGCTCAGCGGCTCCCGCCAGTTGCTGGAAGCCATCGCGACGCCGTCCTTGCCGGTGACATAGAGGACGGAAGCGCTCGTGCCGGAAACCAGGCTTTCCAGCTTTCGGTCGAGGGACACGACATCATCCGTGCGTTGGCCGGCAAGCGCGTCGCGTACCTGCCGGTCGTCGGCAAGCAAGAGGGGGAGGGCGCGCGGACGTTCGAGGACTGCCCGCAAGAGGGCCACCTTGAGGTTCGCATCCGTATGGCCCTGTCTCTGCAACGTCTCGATCGCGGAAAGGCGGCCGTAGAAGCTCGCGCCATAAAGCGCGGCTGCGATGATGGCCGCACATAGAAACGCAAAGACGAACCAGATCCGGCGCGAGCGCCGGCCCAGTTGCGCGGGCGTCAGAAATCGTTCGGTGGCCGGGCGCTGCAGCATCCGTCCATTGTGCATGATTTCGCGCGAACGGCAAATCAATCTGTGCGGATTATCGCACGAATACCGGGGCAGCTTTCGCCTCAGTATAAATAAATAGCGTGAAATCAGATATTTATAACCAAGTCCCCGAGTTGGCACAGGCGTTGCAAAGGCAGATGGAACAGTCGGAGGCTGTTGAATTCTAGTCGTCGCCCGGAGGGCCGAGAGATCGGTTGGGCTTAACGGAGGACATCATGATTGCTCCCATCGCTGCCGCTGAACCGCACGGCAAGCTTCCTTTCTACCGGCACCTCTACGTGCAGGTTCTCACCGCGATTGCCGCCGGCATCCTGCTGGGCCATTTCTATCCGCAGCTCGGCGCATCGATGCAGCCGCTCGGTGATGCCTTCATCAAGCTGGTGCGCATGGTCATCGCCCCCGTCATCTTCCTGACGGTCGCGACGGGTATCGCCGGCATGTCCGACCTGAAGAAATTCGGTCGCGTCGTCGGCAAGTCGTTCATCTACTTCCTGACCTTCTCGACCTTGGCCCTGATCGTTGGCCTGATCGTTTCGAACGTCCTTCAGCCCGGCGCGGGCATGCACATCGATCCGGCCTCGCTCGACACGAAGGCCGTCAACAACTATGCGGCACAGGCTCATGATGCCTCGGTCGTCGGCTTCCTGATGAACATCATTCCGGACACGATCGTCGGCGCCTTCGCCAAGGGCGATATTCTCCAGGTGCTGTTCTTCTCCGTCGTGTTCGGCATTGCGCTCGGCGCTTCCGGCGAACGCGGCCGCCCGGTCGTCGATTTCCTGCAGGCGCTGACCACCCCGATCTTCCGCATGGTATCGTTGCTGATGAAATTCGCGCCGATCGGCGCCTTCGGCGCCATGGCCTTCACCATCGGCAAGTATGGCATCGGCACGATCGCCAACCTGGCATTCCTGATCGGCACCTTCTACCTGACGTCGCTGCTGTTCGTGCTCGTCGTGCTCGGCGCCGTCGCGCGCTATAACGGCTTCTCGATCCTGGCCCTGATCCGCTACATCAAGGAAGAGCTGCTGCTCGTCCTCGGCACGTCTTCATCGGAGGCAGCACTGCCGGGCCTGATGAACAAGATGGAACGTGCGGGCTGCAAGCGTTCGGTCGTCGGCCTCGTCATCCCGACCGGCTACTCCTTCAATCTGGACGGCACCAACATCTACATGACCCTGGCGGCGCTGTTCATTGCCCAGGCGACCGACACGTCGCTGTCGCTCGGTGACCAGATCCTGCTGTTGCTGGTGGCCATGCTGAGCTCCAAGGGCGCGGCCGGCATTACCGGCGCCGGCTTTATCACGCTTGCCGCCACTCTTGCCGTCGTGCCTTCCGTTCCGATCGCCGGCATGGCGCTGATCCTCGGCATCGACCGCTTCATGTCGGAATGCCGTGCCCTGACCAACCTCGTCGGCAACGCCGTTGCCACCGTCGTCGTCGCCCGTTGGGAAAACGAGCTCGACAAGACCAAGTTTGCTGCCGCCATGGCGGGGCAATTGAGCGAAGATATCGAGGTGCCTGCCCTGCAGGCCGCCGAGTAAGCTTCGCCGCATCCTCCCAAGGATGAAACGGCCCCCTCTGCGGGGCCGTTTCAGTTTTCGTGCGTATAGCCACGTTCATGTGTCGGCCGTTGCAACCCATCCGACCGGCATCATCAACAGCCTCCTTCATAAAACTGTCACTGCAACGGATCACAGGATCAATAAGACAGTTGTGAATTTCGGCAGAGTCGCGAGCGGAATGGGAGGGCAGCGTGTCACAGACAATTCTTGTGGGCGCATATCACCCAACGCCACGATGGATTTTCCTCAATCGACGTCATCGCCGGTAGCCGCACATGGCGTCTTCCGTGTCGGTACAAAAGAAGGCCTTGAGGCAGACGGAGACTTTTTTGTCCGAACTTGCCTCCCATGCCGATACCTTGCTTCGTGGCCGTGCATACGAGCAATATGCCGCTATCTGCTACAGGAGAGGTTCTGAGCAGGCGGACGCCGAAGTTCTTCTCGTCACGAGCCGGGAAAGCGGCCGATGGGTCGTTCCCAAGGGCTGGCCCATCAAGGGCAAGAAGCCGCATGAGGTCGCCGCCATAGAGGCCTTTGAGGAGGCCGGCGTACGCGGCAAGGTGAAGAAAAAGCCTTTCGGATACTTTACCTATCTGAAGCAGCTTGCCGATGGCGGTCGCGTCCCCTGTATCGTCGAACTGCGTCTGCTCGAGGTCGACCGGACGTTCCAGGATTTTCCCGAGCGAGGCCAGCGCCGTGTCGAATGGGTTTCCTTCGTCGAGGCGGCCAATCGTGTGCGGGAGCCGGAGCTCAAGGGCCTTCTGCTTGCGGCCGAGCGTAAGATACGCAAGGCGAAAGGCAGGAAATAGTCGTCCTTCGCGCAGGATTCTTGCTTCCGCCTGTCACATCTTGGTGAAGGGAAAATGGGGTGCAGGGATTGGAATTGCGGTGAAGGACGGCATTTTTATAACCAAGGCGTGTAGTGGCTTTCACCGAATATTAAAACACGATATGAGCCGAGAGCTGGAGGATTGGCAGCTATGCGCTTCCGTGCTTGCCCTTGCCGCATTGATGCCTATATTGACCGAGCGTTCGGCCGCGTCTGTTTAGGTCGATATGCCTCATGGCTGCAATAGCTGCCTTCACCCGGCAACGAACCGGCCGGCGGACTTTGGAAGGAGAAATTTCATGTCCATTACTCCGAACAATATCGATAGTTCAAAGGCTTCCACCGTTCCCCATGGCGAAATCGCTGCTGCCGTGCGGCAGGCGCGTGAAGCCATCGGTTATACGGTTGATGACCTGTCTGAAACCTGTGGCCTCACCAGTGAGGAAATCATTGAAATAGAGGCTGGTGCAGAGGCCGATCCGGCGAAACTTCGGCGCATTGCACTCGCATTGCAGGTTCCGCCCTCGACTTTTTTCATCGTCTGAACATGAGGCGCACTTCGGTGCGCCTCTTCAACTCCTTTCGTGGCGGAGTCACGTGGGAGTTTCATGTCAACGACCGCAATTTATACGTGCGTCATGTCGTTGAAGCGCGTATGTTCCTGCATAAGTGAAAGGCAGGACGTCGCTGCACCAGGTTCGCCCCTCTTTCGTCCCGTGATTATGTGCATGGCATCCCCGATGCGGTTGGTGAGCCATGGAGCTTGCGGCGATTTCGTCCGCTGTGGCCGGTCCGTCTTGCGCGCCGGCGCCGAACAGGCCAATCGAGAGGCGTGGTTTCATCGGGCCGATGCGTCGTCCGCAGCCCTGGTTTCGCATTCTTGGCACTACCCGGCATTATTGTGTTGCCCAACGTTTCTGATGCCGGGAATTTTGTAAACCAACATTTCCTCGCCCGAAATTTCCGTATTGGTGCCGCAAAACCCTTCTTTTCAGAGAGTCGATAGCTTGTATAAGGGTTGAGAAAACGGAATGAAGCCTATGAATGCGAACGTCGCGCCGGATATTCTGATAGTCGATGACGATCACGAGATACGTTCGCTGCTCAGCCGCTATCTCGAGGAGCAGGGGTTCCGCGTGTCGACGGCGAGCGATCTTCGTGGATGCAACGATGCGCTCAACCGACGCCAGCCCGATCTGCTGGTGCTGGATGTCATGCTTCCCGACGGATCGGGCCTCGATCTCTGCCGAGATCTGCGAAACCGCCGCCCTCGGGTGCCGGTCATCCTGCTGACGGCGCTGAAGGAGGATATAGACCGCATTCTGGGTCTTGAGATCGGCGCGGACGACTATCTCGGCAAGCCGTTCAATCCGCGCGAGCTGGCCGCACGCATCCGTGCCGTCCTGCGCCGCACGAACGAGGACTCATCCTCCGAGCCCGAGCAGAGACGCTATCAGTTTGCGGATATGATGCTTGATCCGCAGCTTCGGCGGGTGAGCAGGGACAATGGCGAGGTGATCGCGCTGACCGGCGCGGAGTTCGATCTTCTGAAAGCCTTCCTGGAGCGGGCTGGCCGATTATTGTCGCGCGATCAGTTGCTGGATCTGACCCAGGGTCGCGACCGTGACCCGGCCGACCGCTCGATCGACGTCTTGATGAGCCGGCTACGCCGCAAGCTCGGTGAGACCGTGGAAGAGCCAATTTTCAGAACCATTCGTAATGGTGGCTATCAGCTGGTCGTCCCCGTAATGGCTATCAAGGGCGATTCATGAGGTCGCTTGGTGCGCGTCTGGCGTTGCTTCTGCTGACGGCCATCGTGCTGGTGGTCATTTCCTCGTCATTCGTGGCAAGCCTCGTCATGCGCGGGCCGCGGCCGGATATGATGGTCGAGCGCATGGCCAGGCAGCTTTCCATTCTGGCGACCTTTGCTGAAAAGGACAGGGCCACGGCAGCATCGGCGGGATTGGTTATTACGCCCAAGCCGGTCGAAGGCCAGCGCGACGAAGAACTCTCCCGCTTTCTCATGGAAGCGCTGCTTCGAATTACCGGCATGCGCGAGGCGACCATAACGCGCCAATCGACGGGAGAGATGATCGCATCGCTGAAACTCTCCGACGGCAATTGGCTGGTCTTGCCGATGCCGCAGCACGGCCCGCCGCCGGGCGGTTGGAAGATCCTCATGGGGTGGCTTGGCCTCATCATCATCGGCAGCGTGCTGGTTTCGATCTTTGCCGCCTCGAAGATCATGAAACCGCTGCGCCTGCTGGAAGAGGCGGTTGCCGCGGTCAACCCCGACGGCACCTTGCCGCACATACCTGAAACCGGGCCGGGCGAAGTTCGCGCTACGGCGCAAGCGCTCAACGGCCTGTCCGCCAGGGTGAAGGCCGCCACCGAAAGCCGCATGCGGCTCGTTGCCGCCGCCGGTCACGATCTGCGAACGCCGATGACCCGGATGCGCCTGCGCGCGGAGTTCATCCGGGATGACGAAGAGCGGCGCAAATGGTTTGCCGATCTGGAGGAGCTCGACCGGATTGCCGACAGTGCCATCGGCCTCGTCCGGGAGGAGATTTCCAGAGATAGCCTCGAACAGGTCAGGCTCGACAAGATCGTCGCGGCCATCGTCGCGGAGCTGAGGGCAATCGATATGAACATCGATAGTGGCGAGATGGAGCAGACGACGATCTGCGCGGGGCCGCTCGCCGTCACCAGGGCGCTGCGCAATCTGCTCATCAATGCCGCGACACACGGCCAATCGGCGACGGTAACGGTCACTCATCTCGGCAACCGCGCGGTGGTGAGAATTATCGATACGGGGCCAGGTATTCCAGAGGATCGGCTGAACCAGGTGTTCGAGCCCTTTTTCCGAATCGATATAGCACGACAAAGATCTTTCCCCGGCGCCGGCCTCGGCATGGCTATCGCGCGGGAGATCGTCACGCGCTTCGAAGGCGAGATCACCGTGCGCAACCGCAAGCCGAGAGGGCTGGAGCAAGTCGTCTCGTTCAAGAGCGCCGATGCGAAGGCCGCGAGCTAGAGCAGAGCGATCGTCGGCGCCCTGCAAAGCGGCGGTCAGTTCACGCCGCATTTTTCCGGTAAAACAGGTTTTACTTGCGTAGAATTCCCGAAAATTCTACGAACGACAGTATTGATGATGCTATCGCGGAATTTGCTAAATAATGCGAATTCGATGGAAAAGCCGAGACACCAAATTTCCTCAAAATGCCTTGTTTCAGCAATGTTCGGAAATGTTCGGGGCAGCAACTGTTGTAGTTTGACGGCGATCACCAGCTTGACTCGAGCAGGCTTTGATCGCCCCGCATACCCGGCTTCGCCATGACGCCCCCAACACGAATGGCGAAGCCGGATTGTCTCCGGTGGCAGAATTGAAAATTTCCAAAAAATCAATGATTTAAGCGCGGCGTGTCGCCAATGGCCTGCATGTCGTTGCGTGCCTGTACACCACGGTAAATGCCGTCGGACGATCCTCCCTTCACACGCCTATCAGAGTAAACGGCAGCGCCATTCCAATAGCCGCCTACATATTTCCTGTTATTGGCGGTGTCTTGGCACGATATCATTTGGGCCGGGCCGAATACGGATCTTGTTTAACGGCGAAAATCCCGGCCGTGGCGACGTAAGCAGGGCGATACCAATGGCTTTTGTGGCCCATATTGGTGGCGATATGGCCGCTGATACCAACGCATCTTTGGTCCGGGAGCGCCGGGCGGGCACTTCCGGACCATGCGGCTCTTCAAAGAGCCGCGCCTTGCAACCGATCGGGGCGTCCGGGGGGATCTCGATCGGCTGGAGGCGGAGAGAAATTGGTCTAGGCTATCACTTGGCGCGGGATTTCCCCTGGCCTGCTCCCGTGTTGTCGCTCAGCGGAATGGATGAGGACCGGCGACGAGGGATCGTTCGGCATCTTCAAGCTTGGCGAGCTGATCGGATGTCAGAACATTGCGCAAAGCCGCGACCTTGTCCTTGAGCACGGTTGCCTTGGCGGCGCGATCCAGCACGCGGTCGGCAATGCGCTCGCCGAAGAGTTCCGTCGGCTTGCCGGCATCCTGGGCGGTCTGGGGAGGGGGCGCATCGTCACCGACCGGCGGACCGGGCGGTTGATGCCTCGGCATGGCCAAGAGATCGGTCAAAGCATTGGTATAGTCTCTCCAGGCGTCGAGCTGGGCGCTGCGAATGCCGATCAATGTTTCGATCGCCGACAGTTTGCCTGCGAGTTCCAACGCCGGATTGTCGCCATGCGGGAAGCCACCGGGCGGCATGTGCGGCATGGGCATGCCAGCGCCAAACGCCATCATCGGTCCATGGGGATGCGGGCCAGGGTGGGGCCAGCCGAAGGGCGGCATATCCGCCGGCGCGGGCGGCGCTGTCTCGGCAATGGCGGGATTCTGCGTGTCAGGCGCAGCCGGCGGTTCGGCGGCATAGGCTGCCGCGGCCATGCCGCCCATGGCTGTTATGAATAAAGTTGCGACGATGTATCGTTGCCTCATGATCAGTACCTTCATTGCGATTAACCGATGCGGAGGCTAATGAGGCTGTATGAACGCGATACGTCCTTATGTTTCCGAGTATGTCCCGGAAGAGGAATGTTGCGAACGAAGTTTTCTGTGAGCTTTGCGGCAATACTTCATTACAAATTTTTCTTCGTTGGCCGGATGCGAGGATCGCCGCAGCCGTTGCGCGGCTTGGACATCGACGATCGCGGCCCTCCCGGAGCGGCGATCGCCAGTGTCTCTTGTGGCGGCCTTACTCCTTGCCGGCGGACGCGACCGATGTCGATTGATCCGCCTCCTTCAGGGCGGCCGCACACTCCTCGCAGCATACTTCGACCGATTTGCCGCCAAGATTGACCTTGATGGTCTCCGCACCCAGCTCGCAGTCGCAGGCTGCACATGTGGTTTTCTTCATCTCATGATCCTTTCCTGATCGTTCCCCATGTCGGGGCAGGGTCATGAGAGCACCGATCATCCCTGGAGCGCTGTCAGAATCTTTAGCGAGCCGTATAGCGTTTCGGCGTCAACTGCGCGGAGCGTTGGAACTCCGCCGGCGTCAGCCCGTAGGTCTGCTTGAATGCGGCGCTGAAATGGCTGTGGCTGGAGAAGCCGAGATCGAGACCAAGCATGGTCAGGTCGTCATAGGAGCCGAGAAGATCGAGTGCGCGCGCCAGCCGCAGCCGCAACTGGTAGCGATAGAGCGGCATGGCTTCGACCTGCTGGAAGACCTGCGTCAGGTAAACCGGCGAAACGCCGACCTCCCTGGCGATCTCCGCAAGCGTCCATCGCCGCGCAAGATCGGAGGACAGGACGAGCTTGGCCCGGTCGACAAGTTTCTGCCGGCCGAAGCTTGCGCCGGCCGCATGAGACGTGCGCTCGCCGAGCGAGCGGCGCACCAGGGTCAGCGCCAGCGTTTCTCCTTCGAGGCTTTCGGCTATGTTACGGCTCAAGCCGTGACGCAGCATCGCCACGAGCGCCTGGGCCCGAGGGTCTATGCGCCGCCGCTGCCGACGGAAGATGACGCCGTCACCGGCGTGAACCTGCTCTTTTGGCGCAAGTTCGTGAAGGACGGTCTCGTCGATCATCAGGTCCAGGCAGGAATCGCCGCCCTCGACGGGATGGCTGATCCGGTATCCCTGTTCGCGATTGAAAAACAGCACCTGGTTGGCTTCCGCAACGGCATCGTTTTGCCCGACGTCGCGCTTGAAGACGCCGCGATAGGGATAGACGAGGCTGGTCCTGTGGGCGCATTCCTCGTCGCTCTTATGCCGGCATTCGCCATTGCAGACGACATCGCGGATGAGGACGGTTTTCGTCTTCAGCAGCAAGGCTGTCGAAATGTCTGACATGCCGAAATCCCCATCAGAGCGCTGAAGTTCGCTGCGCCGAACGAACTTAGCACGTCCCGTTTCATCTTTTTAGTAGCGGCTGTAGACATGGACGTCGCTTCCATTCTGACCGCGTGAAAGCCCGATATCCTTCAACTGATCGTCCGACAGTTCCATGAGCGCATTGCGGTTTTTCCGCTCGACCATCTTGCGTGCAAGCAGGCGCACCATATCGGCGACGACCGAAAGAGGCGTGCGCCGGGCCTTGCGGCTGGCGCGGATCCGCTGGGAGGGAACTATGATAGTTGCGATTTGCATGATGATGTTCCACCGTCTGTTTCGATGGAGGCAGTGAACCATTGGGGCAGCGTTCGCGCTGTCAGATAATTTAGCGATCGAGCAGGCTGGCTATGGCCCTGACGCCGCATTGCGGAGCGGCTGGAGCGAAGCGCAAAGTGATTGGAATGTTAGCATTTTCGTTGTCGACACTTTGCCCACAAGAGCGATAGTGTCTGTGGTGTTGCGCCTGATACGAATGAAAATGCATAAAACGGAAATAGTTGAGGAGACCAGAAATGTCGTGGCAACATCCAGTACCCCGGATCACCGAAGAGGAAAGGCTGCAACGCCTCTCGCGTCTTCGCCAATTGCTCGACGCGCAGGGATTGGCCGGCCTGTTGCTCGGGCCGACGGAGAGCCTGCGTTATTTTACCGGGCTGATCTGGCATGCGAGCGAGCGGTTTCTGGGTGCGTTGGTGACGCCGAACGGGCTTTACTACATCGTACCGGGTTTCGAACGCAGCCGGGTCGAGACCTTGCCGCATCTGCCGGCCGAAATCCTCGAATGGCAGGAAGAAGAGAGCAGCGCGGCATTGATCGCGCGCGTGCTCGGCAAGTCAGGTGTTTTGGCGCTGGACGACAACATGCCGCTTTACTTCTATAACGCACTGGCGACGGAGCTCGGAGCCGAAAAACTGGCGAACGGCGGACCGGTCATCAACAGCCTGCGCCGGATCAAATCTCCGGCTGAAATCGCGCTCATTCAATATGCGATGAACCTGACGCTCGATGTGCACAGGCAGGCGCATGCCTTGCTCAAGCCGGGGATTCGCGCCTCGGAAGTGGTCGAGTTCATCGACCGGCGACATCGCGAGGCTGGCGCCCATGGTGGCTCAACCTTCTGCATCGTATCTTTCGGTGAGGCCACGTCGCTGCCGCACGGCGCCAACGGCGACCAGACACTCGGCGAAGACGACGTCATTCTGGTGGATACCGGCACCCGCATCGACGGCTATCACTCCGACCTGACACGGACGTACAAGCTGAAGAGCGGCGACAGCGCCTTCGAAGACGCCTGGGCGATCGAGCGCGAAGCGCAGCAGGCCGTTTTCGATGCCGCGAAGCTGGGCGCTGCCTGCTCCAGCCTGGATGACGCGGCGCGCGCCGTGCTCGTGAAACATTCGCTCGGTCCCGACTATAAGCTGCCGGGGTTGCCGCATCGCGCCGGTCATGGCCTCGGGCTGGAGATTCACGAGGAGCCTTACATCGTGCGCGGCAATGCGACGAAGCTCTCAGCCGGCATGTGCTTCTCGAACGAGCCGATGATCGTCTTTCCGCAGAAATTCGGTATCCGGCTCGAGGATCATATCTACATGGCGTCGGACGGCCCGCACTGGTTTACCCAGCCTTCCAATGGACCGACCAAGCCCTTTGCAGATTGAGAATTTCCCGGAAGGGCGGCGGTTAAGCCGCCCTTTTTCCTTCCTCGTCGAAGACGTGCAGATACTGCGCCGGGAAAGCAACATTGACCTGGGTGGCCGCGCTCAGCGCGCTGCGATCCAGCGTGAATACCTTGAACGGCAGGCCATGCAGCGAAAGATGCAGGATGATGCCGAAGCCGGTGGGTTCGATGAGTTCGACATTGGCGGCCATGTCGGACGGATTGGACGACAGCACCACATGCTCCGGCCGGATGCCGAGCGTCACCTTGGCGCCGACCGGCAATTTCAGCGGCTCCGGAAGCGAAACGAGCGTGCCGTCCTTGAGCTTGACGGCACTGCCCTCGTATGTTGCGTCGAGGAAGTTCATGCCGGGAGACCCGATGAAGCCGGCCACGAAGAGATTGGCGGGGCGATCGTAGAGTTCAAGCGGACTGCCGACCTGCTGCACCACGCCGCCATGCATGGCGACGATGCGGTCCGCCAGCGTCATCGCTTCGATCTGGTCGTGGGTCACGTAGATCGACGTCGCCTTAAGATCACCGTGCAACTTCTTGATTTCGGCGCGCATCTGCTCGCGAAGACGGGCGTCGAGGTTGGAAAGCGGCTCGTCGAAAAGGAAGGCTTTCGGCTGCCGCACGATGGCACGGCCCATGGCGACGCGCTGCCGCTGCCCGCCCGAGAGCGCCTTCGGCCGGCGTTCGAGCAGCGGATCGAGACCGAGCTTTGCCGCCGCGTTGGCCACGGCCTTGGAGATGGTCTCCTTCGCCATCTTCCGCAGCCGCAGGCTGTAGCTCATGTTGCCGGCGACATTCATGTGCGGATAGAGCGCATAGGACTGGAACACCATGGCGATGTCACGATCCTTCGGATGCAGTTCGTTGACCCGGTTTTCCGCAATGCGGATCTCTCCGCCGCTGATGTCTTCGAGACCTGCGATCATCCTGAGCAAGGTGGACTTGCCGCATCCGGACGGGCCGACGAGGACGACGAACTCGCCGTCCTTGATCCGAAGATCGATGTCGTGCAGCACCTGCACATGGCCGTAGGCTTTCTTGACGTTCTGAATATCGATCGATGCCATGTGACTAACCCTTGACCGCGCCGGCCGTCAGGCCCTGCACAAGATAACGTTGGATGAGCAGGAAGAAGAGTGCCGCCGGAATAAGCGCCATGACGCCCGCGGCCATCATCTGCCCGAAATCCACGGAGAATTTCGAGACGAAGGTGAGAAGGCCGACCGGGAAGGTCGCGGCCTGGTTGCCGTTGATCAGCATCAGCGCAAAGAGCAACTCGCTCCATGCGGCCGTGAAGACGAAGCCGAGCGTTGCCGCGATGCCGGGCAGGGTCAGCGGCAGGATGATCTGCCTGAAGGCTGTAAACTGCGTGGCGCCGTCGATCATGGCCGCCTCCTCCAGGTCCTTCGGAATGCCGTCGAAGAAGGATTGCATCAGGAAGGTGGCGAAGGGCACGTTGAAGGCTGTGTAGACGATGACGAGCCCGGTCAGGCTGTTGGTCAGATGCAGCGGCGTCAGGATCTTGAAGATCGGGGCGACGAGCATGACCAGCGGAAACATCTGGGTCAGCAGCATCAGGGCCACGATCCAGTATTTTCCGCGGAAATTGAAGCGCGAAAGCGCATAGCCCGACAGCGACGCGCAAATGGTGACGGCAATCGCCGTCGAGGCGGAGACGATCAGACTGTTCTCGAAGAAAGTCGGGAAATCGCTGTGCTGCAGCACGAAGGAATAATGTTCCCAGGTCGTGCGCGACGGCCACATGCGCACGCCTTCCGTATAGAGCAGGTCGTTCGGCGTCACCGACACCTTGAGCAGCCAGAAGAGCGGAAAGAGCGCGAAGACGACATAGCAGAGGATCGCCAGGCGATGTGCAATGGTAGGAATGACGGATCGTCTCATGGCTCAATCCTTCATCAGGGTCTGCCGCAGCAGAATGATCAGCATGGAATAGGCGAGCAGCAACACCAGCAGCACCAGGGCGATGGCCGAGGCATAGCCGAAGTCCAGCCGCTTGAAGGCCTGCGTGAAAATGTAGCTGGCGACGATCTGCGTGCGGTCAGCGGGACCGCCGCCCGTCATCACGACGATCAGATCGGCGAAGTTGGACACCCAGACCGTTCGCAGGAGCACGGTGATGGCGATGGTCGGAGCGAGGAACGGCAGCGTGATCGAGCGGAAACGCTCGAACCAGCCGGCACCGTCGATCGAGGCCGCCTCATAGAGATCGCGCGGGATGGCCTGAAGTGCCGCCAGCAGCGTGATGGCGAAAAAGGGTATGCCCCACCAGACGTTGGCGACGATTGGTCCCCACATCGCATAGTTCGGATCGGACAGAATGTTGCTCGGCTCGCTCATCAGGCCGATCGCGTAGAGCCAATGCGGTATCGGTCCGATGACCGGGTTGAACAGCCACGACCAGTTGAGGCCCGCCAGGAAGGAGGGAACGGCCCACGGCAGAAACACCAGCGCCTGCACGAGAGACCTGCCGACGAATGGCTTGTCCAGCAGCAGCGCGAGGATCAATCCGAAGATGAATTGCAGCGCCACGGAAGCGCCGGTCCACCACAGCGTGTTCTTCAGAGCCCAATAAAAGGCACCATCTTTTGCGAGGTCGCGAAAATGCTCCAGGCCGATGAAACCGCCGGAAAACGGGTTGAGCAACTGAATATCGCGAAAGGCATAGGATATGCCGATCACCAGCGGCACCAGCATCACGGCAATGATGAGGATGAGGGCAGGCGCGCTGTAGAGATAGGGCTCGGAGGCGTCGGCCAGGCGCGTCAGCCACGTCCTGCGGTCGTCGCGCCTGTCGGGCGTGTCGGCGATCGAAGTCATCTGCAAGTGTTCCCGTTCGCGGCGTTCGAACGCCGTCTGTTTCAAATGGGTAAAGGCGGCGGCGGATCGCTCCGCCGCCGCATATACGATTTACTTCTTGGCCAGGAACTTCTGCTGGGCCTTGGTCAGGTAGTCGGCCCACTGGTCAGCGAGATCCTTCGCGGAGATATCGCCGAGCATTGCCTGCTGCGATGTCTTGATGGCGAGCGAATCCTTGAAGAAGGCGAATTCCTCGAGATAGGTCGGCATCACCGTGGGCACGGTGTCCTTGTCGGCCAGTTCCTGGAACCAGCCCTTGAACTGATCGCCGGCATAGAAGGGGTCCTTCTCAGCGGCGGTATAGGCCGGCAGCGCGCCGATCTTCTTGTTCCAGGTGAGGTTGCCTTCCGGCCCTTCGAGGGTCGCGATCAGTTTCCAGGAGAGATCCTTGTTCTGGCTGGTGGAGAACATCGACCAGCCGCCATAGCCGATGGTCGGGAAGGATTTTCCGTCCGGGCCCTTCGGCAGCGGTGCAACGCCGAAATCGTCCTTGTTCATGCGTTCTGCGACGGCAATCAGCGCATCCGGATCCTGATCGAGGAAGGCGCAGGTGCCGGAATAGAAGCCGGCGACCACTTCGTTGAAGCCCCAGTTGACGCTGTCCTTCGGCGCCAGGCCCTTCTTGTAGAGATCGACCATCCACTCGATGCCCTTGGCCCAGCCGGCGCTGTTCATCGTGGAGGTGCCGTCATCCGTGAAGTATTTGTTGTCGCCGGCCATGGAGGCGGCGAAGATCATCCAGCCGTTCAGTCCGCCCGGTCCGCCGCGCATGCAGTAACCGTATTTGCCCGGAAGCTTGGAGACGGCTTCGGAAGCCTTGACGAAATCGTCCATCGTCTTCGGCGGCTCGCTAACGCCGGCGTCCTTGAGCAGCTTCTTATTGTAGAACATGGCGCGCAGGTAGAAGCCGTAAGGCAGCATATAGGCGGTGTTCTTGACGTAGCGACCGAGCTCCAGCGCCCGGGGCGTCAGCTCCTTGGTATGGTCCCACTTCGCCAGATAGGGTTCCAGGCTTTCGAGCATGCCGTTGTTGCCGTAGAGCGATACCCAGGTGTCGGGCATTTCCATGACGTCGGGCGTGTCGCCAGCCGAAACCATGGTGGCGAACTTCTGGAAGGCTTCGTTCCAGGGCAGGGAGATGATGTCGACCTTGGTGCCGGGATTTTCGGCCTCGAACTTGGCGACGATCGACTTGAGCGTCTCGGTGCGCTCCGGGCTCGTGATCACTTCCACAAGCTTGAGCGTCGTATCGGCAAAGGCGGTTCCGGCCATCATTGCGGTAAAGAGTGCTGCTGTTATCAGTCTTTTCATGTTGGTTCCCCTTTTAGGTTTCCTCTCAGTTTGATGATTTCACGAGGCGGCGGCGATCGCCTCCTCGAGTTCTTTCCATAGGGCCTCGGTTCCTTCGAGGCCGATATGGAGACGCACGGAGCGCGGATTGATGCCGAAGGTGTGCGCCGAATTCGGCTGCGCCTTCTGCTGCAGCACGACCTCGCCCGGTACGATCAGGCTCTCATGACCGCCCCAGCTCACGCCCAGCTTGAAGAGCTTGAGACGATCCGCAAAGGCGCGGACGTCAACACCTTCGCGGAAGATGAAGGAAAACAGGCCCGAAGTTCCGTTCAGGCCGGCCGGCAGGCGGTTGGCGAGACCCGGATGGCAGACCTGCTCGACGACATCGAGTTCCTGCAATCGCTTGGCGATCGTCATGGCGGCGGCCTCATGCGCCTTCATGCGGATCGGCAGAGTGCGCAGACCGCGGATCAGAAGCCACGCGTCGAAGGGAGAAAGCTTGCCGCCGAGATAGGGGTAGGCTTCGGCCTTCAGGCGCGCGATCATTTCCTTCGAGCCTGCAACGACGCCGGCAACCACGTCGCTATGTCCGCCGAGATATTTGGAGGCGGAGTGGATGACAAGGTCCACGCCGAGCTTCAGCGGTTGCTGGAAATAAGGCGTGGCCCAGCTGTTGTCGATCATCGAGACGACGCCGTGCTGCCTGGCGAGAGCTGCCAAGGCGCCGACATCGTGCGCCTCCATGACCCAGCTGGTCGGGCTTTCCATGTAGAAGACCTTGGCGCCGGGAAGCGCCTTTGCCACGGCTTCCTCGTCGCGGCCGTCGACATAGGTCACCTCGACCTTCATCCGCTTCAGAAGCGTGCCGAACAGGCGGAAGGCATCGGGATAGACGTGCTTGACCGCAACGATCCGGTCGCCGGGCTCCACGAAGCTCAACACGGCCGACGAAATCGCCGCCATGCCGCTGGCGAAGCCGAGCGCATCCTCGCCGCCCTCGAGCTTTGCCAGCATCTCCTCGAACATACGCACGGTCGGGTTGAGGCCGCGCGTGTAGATCGGCCGCACCTTTTCGCCGCGATAGGAGGCGATCATCTCGTCGTAGCTGGAGAAGGTGAACAGCGATGTCTGGAAGATCGGCGGCACCACTGCTTCGGCGAAATTGCCGTCGTCATGGGCTGTAATGAGGGAGGCAAGTTCGAACGGCTCCGGTCCGTTAGTCATTTGGACATTTCCTTGATGTCTTCCTCGACAACGTCGAGAATTTTAAGTGTCTCGGCGCGCGCTGCCTCGGGATCCTGGTCGACGATCGCGTTGAACAGCGTGCGGTGATAGGGAAAGGACCGGCGGGCAAAATCCAGCCGGTCGAAGGGATGCTCCCAAAAGCGCTCGAAGGTTTCGCGCATCTGTTCGAGAAGCTGCTTGAACAGTGGATTGTGCGTGGCGTCATAGACGGCGAGATGGAATGCGAGGTCTTCCGGTCCGGACGTGCCCTTGGCCATGTGGACGCGCTCCATCTCGTTGAGCTTTTGCTCGATGATGGCGATGTCCTCGTCGGTCCGCTTTCTTGCCGCCACCATGCCGGCCTCGCATTCGATGCCGCGGCGAACCTCCAGCGTCTGCAGCAGCGCGTCGCGCAGATGCGAGGGGTTGAAGGAAAGCGGCATGTGAATCGTCGCTTTCGAAACCGGCTTCAGCAGATAGGTGCCGCTGCCTTTGCGCGTCTCCATGACCCCGAGAGCCTGGAAATAGGTGATTACCTCGCGGATTGTCGAACGCCCTACCGAAAGTGCTGCCATCAGCTCGCGCTCCGTCGGCAGCTTGTCGCCGGCCTGCAGCTTCGACGACTCGATGAAGGTCGACAGCGCCTCGATGACTTGCTGCGTCCGGTCGATGGAAGGAAGGGGTGTAAGCATCGGTTTCGTCATAGGGCGGTAAATTGGTCTGACATCTGCCATCAGGTCAATCCCCTTTTCGACGCAATCCGCCTTTTTCGCTCCTTAAATTTTTAAGGTAGGAAATCGAACTGGATCGGAGACTGCTTACGGCCTTCAAGTGCGTGCAAGGCGCTGCTAGAAGGTTTCCAGCATGAGTCCCGGATTGGAAGAGAATGGCCGCGCGAGATCGATATTCACGAAAGCTGGAATGCGCCAAGTGCGATCACACCGGATTTGCCGAGGTTTCCGAAACCGACGATCGTCGCGCAGCCAGTCGTGATTTCAAGATAGACGAGATGCCGCGCGGCTTTTCCACCGAGCGCCCATCGACCGATCCGCGCAAGCATATGATTCGTTGCCGTTGCGGCTCTGTCTTCGCTTTCGAGCAGGATACCGTCTATGCGCCGGGCGGCGAGCCGCGCCGTTGAACAATCGGAAGTAGAAAAGAAAAAAGCCCCGCACAGGCGAGGCTAAGCTTGTGCCGCTCCGGGGAAATCGGAAGCGACGCGGCGTTGTTTAGTCGGCGCATGTCCTTCCGGCTAGGTCAGTTTTGGCCATAACGGTACGCTCCTGCAAAAAACCTCCATTCTTCAAGCGAGTTCCGCGAATTTGCCCATGCAATCGCCGATTTCGGATTTTAGAGGTCGCATATTCTCGACACCGCATGGTTTCGCTTCCTGGGTGCGAAGATCGGACCAAACCATCCTTCCGTGCAGGATGTTCAGCTAGCGTTCATTTTTGCGCGGGCAAAAAGGTAATCGCCGCAACGCCTTGCGGCCGTTGAGGCCCGGCTTCCGGTTGGCTTTCGAGCCTGGCGGCCGGGCCTCTCAGCTACTGAAAACCTTGGATATCGACATGTGGCTGCTTCGCGCTTTCATCGACTGGATTCGCCACCGCCGTCAGCGGCGGCTGGAGCTGGAGACGGCGCAACATTCCGCCGATGATCCCTGGGTCCTGCAGCAGATCGAAAAATTCGAGCGGGAGTTGAAACGATAGGCGCGTCACGGCTGCGTGACCGCACCGTTGCGTCTCCACGCGGCAATCAAGCCCTCTGCCTGGAATGCCCAGGTTCAGCGCCGCAAAACGATGCCGTCCTTGGCGACAAGCTTGCCTGCCTTGTAGACCGAACGCGGCTTGGGGACTGAAACAACCGCCTCGGGCACATGTTCCGCCCTCAGGGTTACGAAGTCGGCTTTCGCGCCGATCCGCAAGCCATAATCGCTGATCCGCGCGGGAGGCGCCTCCAGGCGCGCCATCTCACCGCTCGAACGCTTCCCTGAGGCCGAAGCTCTTGCGTTCGCGCAGATCGAGATCGGCTTCGATATGCGCGATATGGTGAAGCATCAGGTCGCAGGCTCTATCGACGTCCTTGCGTTCTAGGGCGGTGATGATGTCACCGTGCTCGGAATGACCGCAGCTGGAGGCGCTCGATTGTCCGTAGAGCGCGATCACCAGCGATGAGCGGGCGACGAGCTCCTCCATGAAACGCTGCATGATGAGATTGCCGGAAAAGGACGCCAGCATCAGGTGGAAATCGCCCGAAGCCTTGATCTCGGCTCTGCGGGCAGACTGACCGCGTTCGTTCATCAGGCGGCCTTCTTCCACGAGAAGCTGCCTCAGCTGCTTTATCTCAGCCGGGGTGATCCGCTCGGCCGCCGACTTCAATATGCCGGGCTCGACCAGGCGACGCGCGGCGAAAATCTGCCGGGCTTCCTCGGGCGAGGGATAGGCGACAAAAGCGCCCCTGTTTTTCTCCACACTGACGAGGCCCTCGTAGGAAAGAGCCTGCAAGGCGGCACGCGCCAGCGTTCGGCTGACGTTGAACAGGCCGCCGACATCGCTCTCGGACAGTTTCGTTCCCGGTGCCAGTCTGCGTTCGACGATCGCGTCGCGAATGGCGTCGCGGATCTGCTGTGTGCCGTTTTCTGTGAGATCGCTGGGCGTCAACAGCCCGTCTGCTGAAGAATTCATAATCGTTTACCTGAGCATTCGGCGGAAATGATAGCCCGCTTTCCGATCGAAGTTAAATGAAATCTCATTCAATGGTGCGCTGGATTGCATACAATAATGCGCACTCATCGAGCACGATAGCCTATTTGATGAGCAGATATCGAATTGCCTCACAGGGGGCAAAAATCCTCCGCGTGTGAAAAAGTGTTGAAATTGCAGACGGTTAGTGCGCTGCAACAAAACTGGCACGATTGATGCACTGTCTTTCTCAAACAACAGGGGAAGATGATGTCGAAAGCGGCAGAGATCGATATAGTGTCCGTTTCGAAGGTCTACGGCACGACCACCGCAGTTCATGCGATCAGCCTGAAGATACCGGCGGGCTCCTATTGCTGCTTCCTGGGCCCCTCCGGCTGCGGCAAGACCTCGACGTTGCGCATGATCGCCGGCCACGAAGGCATTTCATCCGGCGACATTCGCCTCGGAAATACAGTCGTCACCGATTTCCCGCCCGCCAGGCGCGGAACGGCGATGATGTTCCAGTCCTATGCGCTGTTTCCCCATCTCGACCTGATCGACAACGTCGCCTTCAGCCTGAAGATGAAGGGTGTGGCCAAGGAGGAGCGCCGCGCCAAGGCGCTCGACATGCTGAAGCTCATGCAGATGGAGGCCTATGCGACCCGGCGTCCGGCGCAGCTTTCAGGCGGACAGCAACAGCGTGTCGCGCTCGCACGCGCCCTGATTACGGATCCCGAGGCACTCTTGCTGGACGAGCCGCTGTCGGCGCTCGATCCCTTCCTGAAGATCCGCATGCGCGCCGAGCTGAAAAAGCTGCAGAAGACATTGGGCATCACCTTCGTCCATGTCACGCACAGCCAGGAAGAGGCGATGGCGCTCGCCGATATCATGGTCATCATGAATGACGGCCGGATCGAGCAAGCTGCCTCACCGCGAGATGTCTTCGAACGCCCCGCAACCGCTTTCGTCGCCCGCTTCATGGGCGATCACAACGTCCTGTCCGGCCGCGTCACGTCGAGCGAGGACGGCATCATCACCATGACCGCGCCGGAGGGGCAAAGCTTCTCGGTAAGAGGGGCAGGGCGGCAGGCCGGCGAGGCCGTCGATATCGCCGTCCGTACCGATCGCGTCCAGCTTTCGCAGCCGGAAGGCAAGGGCCTCGGCTTCAACGGCGTGGTCTCCAACATCGAATATCGCGGCGCAACGCTGAAGATCACCGTCATCGGCGCAGGGAGCGACGACTTCACCGTGATCGCAAGCAACGACGACGATGACGCCAAAACCCTGGCGGTCGGCGACGCCGTCTCGCTGAGTTGGGCTCAGGAGGATGCGATCCTTCTGGGTTGTATGTCCGCATGAGAATCCGAAGCATCAAAAAAGGGGAACTGACATGACGACTGAAACGAAGACTACGAAGACGACGAAAGGCATTTCCCGCCGCTCTCTGCTGAAGACCGGCGCTGCCGCGCTCGGCGCAATGGCCGGCTCCGGCGTCATCACCGGCTTTCCGACCATCTGGGCGCAATCGAACATCACGTTGCGCCAGTTCGGCACCGGCGTTTCGAACATCAACGCGATCGCGGAGAAGTGCAAGGCGGATCTCGGCATTACGCTCGAGATGACCGCGACCGATTCCGATGCCGCTGCCCAGCGCGCCGTGACGCAGCCGAATAGCTACGATATCGCCGACATCGAATACTGGATCGCCAAGAAGGTCTTCCCGGCCGGCGTCCTGCAGCCGATGGACGTCAAGAAGCTCAAATACTACGACAAGATCGTGCCGTTGTTCATCAATGGCAAGATGAAGCCGGACAGCGTCATCGCCCAGGGCACCGCGCCGCACACGGTCGGCTTCCTTGAGGCGCAGGACTCCAAGAAGTTCGCCAAGGAACCGACACAGTGGATGACGATGGTTCCGACCATCTACAACGCCGACACGCTCGGCATTCGTCCCGACCTGACCGGCCGCCCGATCACCAGCTGGGCCGATATCATCGATCCGGCCTTCAAGGGCAAGACCGCCATCATCAACATCCCCTCGATCGGCATCATGGATGCCGCGATGATCATGGAAGCCGCCGGCAAGATCAAATATGCCGACAAGGGCAACATGACCAAGGAAGAGATCGACAAGACGATCGAATTCCTCATCAAGACCAAGGGCGATGGCCAGTTCCGCGCCTTCTGGAAGTCCTTCGACGAAAGCGTCAACCTGATGGCGTCGGGCGAAGTCGTTATCCAGTCGATGTGGTCGCCGGCCGTTGCCGCCGTGCGCTCCAAGGGCATCGCCTGCACGTTCCAGCCGCTCAAGGAAGGCTATCGCGCCTGGGGCGGCGGTCTCGGCCTTGCCGCGCATCTCAAGGGCGCCGAACTCGACGCCGCCTATGAGTATATCAACTGGTACACCTCCGGCTGGGTCGGCGGCTATCTCAACCGCCAAGGCTACTACTCCGCCTGCATGGACACGGCCAAGCAGTTCATGTCGGCCGATGAGTGGGGTTACTGGATCGAAGGCAAGCCGGCACAGGGCGATATTCTCTCTCCGGAAGGCAAGGTCATGGAAAAGGCCGGTGCGGTTCGCGACGGCGGCTCCTTCGAGGCCCGCATGGGAGCCGTCGCCTGCTGGAATTCGGTGATGGACGAAGACCGCTACATGGTTCGTCGCTGGAACGAATTCATCGCTGCCTGAGCCGATATCCGCATATCGCCTCCTCCGCTGTTGCGGGGGAGGCATCCCCAAACGGAGAGCCGAACCATGGCGACGATCGCTTCCTCTCACACAGCAGAGGCAACACCGAAAACCGGACGCGGATCTGGCGTGCCCGCCTGGGCGTTTTCCTATCTGCAGGCAACGCCGCTGTTTCTCATCCTCGGCTTCTTCTTCCTGCTGCCGATCGCAATGATCGGCGTCGTCAGCTTCTGGGACTACGATTTCGCCGGCATCTACCCTGCCTTCCTCACCACCAACTACACCGATACGCTCGGCTCCTGGGTGACGTGGAAGACCTATCTCAACACGCTGAAATTCACGGCCATCGTCTGGGCGCTGACATTGTTCATCGGTTTCTGGGTCGCCTATTTCCTTGCCTTTCATATCAGGCGCACATCGACGCAGATGATCCTTTTCCTCGTCTGCACCGTGCCGTTCATGACATCGAACATCATCCGCATGATCTCGTGGATCCCGGTGCTCGGCCGCAACGGACTGGTCAATTCCGCCTTGATCGACATGGGCCTGATCCCGCAGCCGATCGAGTGGCTGCTTTATTCCGATTTCGCCGTCGTGCTCGCCATGGTGCATCTCTACACGCTCTTTATGGTGACGCCGATCTTCAATACGCTCATGCGCATCGACCGTTCGCTGTTCGAGGCTGCCCGCGATGCCGGCGCCAGTGGATGGCAGGTGCTTTGGAACGTGGTGATCCCGCTTGCCAAACCGGGCATGGCAATCGGCAGCATCTTCGTCGTCACGCTCGTCATGGCGGATTTCTCCACCGTTCAGGTCATGTCCGGCGGACAAAGCGCCTCCATCGCCCTGATGATGAAGAACCAGATGTCGCTGCTGCAATATCCGGCCGCGGCCGCGAATGCCGTGGTGTTGCTGTTTGTCGTGCTGCTGATGGTCGCCGCTATCCTGCGCATCGTCGACATCCGCAAGGAGCTGTGAGATGAACCGCGAAAAGCGCAGTCTGGAATTCTATATCCTGGCGATCTTCTTCACCGTTTTCGTGCTGTTTCTCTACGGCCCGCTTTCGGCGGTCGTCATCCTGTCCTTCCAGGGGCCGGATGGCGGCCTGACCTTCCCGTTGAACGGCGTGTCGCTGCATTGGTTCGCCAATCTGTTCGAGAAGCAGGCGGTCGGTGATTTCGGAGCTTCGTTCCAGCGTTCCCTGATGCTCGGCGTGATGGTGATGATCGTCACCGTCGTCGTATCGCTGCTGGCGGGCCTTGCCTTCCGCCGCCGCTTTCGCGGTTCGACATTCCTGTTCTATGCGACGGTCGCCAGCCTCGTCGTGCCGTCCATCATCATCTCGCTCGGGATCGGTGTCGTCTTCCAGCAGGGCGGTCTGGCGCCTGCCTGGTATTCCTCGGCCTTCGGCGCGCATCTGACCTGGACCTTGCCCTTCGGCGTGCTCATCATGTTCGCGGTCTTCAACCGGTTTTCGCCGGCCTATGAGGAAGCCGCCCGCGATCTCGGGGCGAGTTCCTGGCAGACCTTCCGCCATGTCGTGCTGCCGATGATCGCGCCGAGCCTCATCGGCGTCGGCCTGTTCGGCTTCACGCTGTCCTATGACGAGTTCGCCCGCACCCTGATGACATCAGGCACTTACAATACCCTGCCGCTCGAAATCTACGGAATGACGACGAACGTCACGACACCCGTTCTCTATGCGCTCGGAACGGTGACGACGCTTTTTTCCTTCACGATCATTCTCGTGGCGCTTGCAGTTATGACCATGCTCGGCCGCCGCCAAGCCAAGAAAAGTTGAGACCATGCGCCTGCTGCTCATCAATCCGAATACCACCGTTTCCATGACGGAGAAGGCGGCGATAGCCGCGCGTGCCGTGGCCAGCGCCGGCACGGAGATCATAGCCGCCACCTCGCAGATGGGACCGGCCTCGATCGAGGGCTATTACGACGGCGCCATCGCCGTACCCGGCATGCTGCGCGAATTGAAGGAGAGGCAGGCCGCGGGCTATGATGCGGCCATCATCTGCTGCTTCGACGATACCGGCCTGGAAGCCGCACGCATGCTTTGCGATGTCCCCGTCGTTGGCCTCTGTGAATCCGCCGTTGCGACGGCCGCTTTTTTGGCGCAGCGCTTCAGCGTGGTGACGACGCTCGAGCGCTCGCGCATTCTCATCGACAATCTTGTCCAGCGCTACGGCATGGGTGGACGCGCGAAGGTTCGCGCTTCGGATATTCCCGTCCTCGAGCTTGAAGACTCGTCTTCCGGTGCAATCGGAAAGCTGCGGGCGGAAATCGAGCGCGCGCTCGCCGATGATGGAGCGGAAGCCATCGTGCTCGGCTGCGCCGGCATGACGGATCTCGCAAGAGAGCTGCAATCGATCTATGGCGTCCCGGTCGTTGATGGTGTCGCCGCGGCGGTCAAGCAGGCCGAAGCGCTGGTATCGCTCGGCCTGTCGACCAGCAAGCGCAGTTCCTATGCCTCGCCATTGCCCAAAGCCTTTTCGGGTACGATGCGCGATTTTGCGCCGATGCCGCTGCTGGCCTGACAGCAGCGACCTTCGGTGAAGGCCTTACGCCTCAACCGTTTGCAGCTTGTTGTGTCGCGCGTCGCGCAGATGCTTGTAGACCGTCGCACGGGAGATTCCGAGCAGCTTGGCAAGATAGGGGACGAGATTGCGGATGGCGAAATAGCCATCCTCTTCCAGCGCTTCGATGAGCGCCGCATGATCTTCCTTTGCCAGTGCGGAAGCCGCGAGCCCGCGTTCGCCAAGAAAATCCGCGATCGCGCTGTTGACCGTTTCCTGCCAGTCCGTGCGGAAAAGCGCGGACGGCTGTGCGCCTGTTCCCTGAAATGCGGCAAGAAGATTGAGCGCGTCGCGCGCTGCCTCGATCGGTGCGATGTCGAAATTGATGCAGAGCAGGCCGAACGGCTCGGCTGCCTTGGTCCTGAGAACGGCGGTGATGGATTTGAGCTGCCGTCCGTCGAAATTCGTTTTGCGATAGGGGCCGATGACATCGGTGCCGAGGGCTCCGATGTCCTTCAGTTCGGCAAGAGACGAGCCGCCGATTTCACGTCGTGACAGGTTGTTGGCGATATGAGCGATGGTCTGGGTTCGCAAGTCGTGGATGACGACTTCCGCATGCGGCTTCAGCAGTGCCGCCACCGCTTCCGCGATGGGGACAAATTGCAGGATATCCTCCTGAGCCCACTCCGCGCCGCCTGCGTTCGCGCTCTTCGCCATGGTTGCCTTCCGTTCACGTTAATTTACAATCGCTCTATATTTGACAGTTTGTCAATATCTCTCTAACGTCATGGTCTACTGGATCGGCACGGATTTGTGCCGGTCCTTCTCGTTTATGGAGAAAACCCATGCCGCTCCTGCCGGACTTCAAGCTCGAAACCTATTTCTCGAAGTGGGAATTCAGCGCGCGCTACCACATGACCGCCTCCGACGCGCAAAGCATGACGATGGCGGAGCTGCTGGCGATGGCGACGCCGGAGCAGCGGCGGGAGCATGAGACCCTGTGGCTGGGCTATAGCGAGACCTTCGGCAATCCGGAGTTGCGCGCGATCATTGCCGGCCTCTACGGGCAAATGCAGGGCGCTGATATTCTGTGCTTCGCGGGGGCGGAAGAGGGCATCTACATCGCCATGCATGCGCTTCTCGATAAAGGAGACCATGCGATCGTCGTCACCCCGAACTATCAGTCGGCGGAAACGATCCCGCTCAGCATTTGCGATGTCTCGGCCGTGGCGCTCGATCCTGATGACGCCTGGTCGCTCGATATCGACGCGGTTGCCGCGGCGATCCGGCCGAATACCAGGCTGATTTCGATCAACTTCCCTCATAACCCCACAGGCAAGGTCCTCGAAAGGGAGCGTTTCGATGCGCTCGTGGAGCTCTGCCGGCGGCATGGCATCTGGCTCTTCAGCGACGAGGTCTATCGCGGGCTGACCGTCGAGGGCAAGCCGCTGTTGCCGGCCGCCGCCGACGTCTATGAGCGCGGCCTTTCGCTGGGCGTCATGTCCAAGGCCTACGGATTGCCGGGCTTGCGCATCGGCTGGATCGCCTGCCGGGATCACGTCCTGCTTTCGAAGATGGAGCGGATGAAGCACTATCTCTCGATCTGCAACGCCGGGCCGAGCGAGAGCCTGGCCAAGATCGCCCTGCTGAATGCCTACAGGATCCTCGACTGCAACAACCGTCTGATCGCTTCCAATCTGGTGAAGTTGAAGGGGCTGTTTTCGGAATTCGAGCATCTCTTCGATTGGTATACTCCTGACGGGGGCTGCGTCTGCTATCCGCGCTATAAGGGCGCCGATGGCGTCGAGACGTTTGCGCGCGATCTGGTCGAGCAGGCTGGCGTACTCCTCCTGCCGGCCAGCCTCTACCATTCGGATCTCCATCCAACGCCCGGCGATCGGTTCCGCATCGGCTTCGGCCGCGCCAATATCGACGAAGGCATCGCGGCGATGCGTTCCTACCTGCTGCGCAATCGCGCCTGACCGCCACGGCCTGCTTCCAAATGCGTGAAATCAGAAGAGCGGAGCGGATGGCGCAGACCTGACGCCGGGGCTACAATGCCACGGTAAAGAACGAGAGTCGTGGATTTGGCACAGAGAGCTGGCAAAGCTGACCTTCCCCTGCATGGCGGCCGCGTGCCGCGCTGGCTTGGAGACCGGATGACACGCCTGGGCGCTGTCATCACCGAAGCGATCGTGCAGCATTACGGGCGCGACGAGCTGTTTCGCCGCCTGGCCAATCCTTTCTGGTTTCAGTCCTTCGGCGCCGTCATGGGCATGGATTGGCATTCCTCGGGCATCACGACGAGCGTCCTCGGCGCGTTGAAGCGCGGTCTGACGCCGCTGTCCGGCGAGCTCGGCATCCATGTCTGCGGCGGCCGCGGTGCGCAATCGCGCAAGACGCCGGACGAGCTGCTTCATATCGGCGATCGCGTCGGCATCGACGGCGTATCCCTCGCCACCAAGAGCCGGCTGATCGCAAAAGTGGACAGCGCAGCCGTGCAGGACGGCTTCGATCTTTATCTTCACGGCTTCATCGTCGCCGATGACGGCAAGTGGGTCGTCGTCCAGCAGGGCATGAACGGCGAGCGGCGACAGGCGCGGCGCTATCACTGGCTATCCGAAGGTCTGACGAGTTTTCTGGATTCGCCCCACGCAGCCATAGAAGGGCGCGAGCAGGGTGAGATCATCAACCTCGCCGACAGGCGCGCAGAACACTCTCGCAGCGAGCAACTTGATTTGCTTTCGTCAATCGGTCCAGACGGAATTATCCGCGAATTCAATGTTTTGGAACGGCAAGCTGAAGGAAAGACCAAACCAGAGCTTCAACCGATGCTGCCCTATCTCATCATGCCGGCGCATCATGACGTGCGCGAGGAAGACGTCAACATGCGTCGCCTCCATGGCAATCTTGCCGCCGCGGCCGATCGCGGCCCGGTGGATTTCCAGGAGCTGTTGCTGACGCCCGGTGTGGGTGCGAGAACGGTTAAGGCTTTGGCCATGGTCGCGGAAGTCGTCCACGGTGCGCCATGCCGTTTTTCCGATCCGGCCCGCTTTTCGCTGGCGCATGGCGGCAAGGATAGGCATCCCTTTCCCGTGCCGCTGAAAGTCTACGACGAGACGATCAGCGTAATGAAATCGGCCGTCAGAAAAGGTCGGCTCGGCCGGGACGAGGAACTGTCAGCCCTCAGGCGCCTGGACGATCAGTCGAGAATGCTGGAGCGATATGTCACCGGTCCCGATCTCAAGGAGATCGTTGCCGGCGAATTCGACCGTTCCTTCTCCTATGGCGGCCGCAGCGTCTTCGGCTGGGAACCGCCCTCCGATCCCGCCGCCGATCACATGGAGGCGGATCAACTGCGCTCCCGAAAGAGCTGAGAAGGGCGAGGGGCGAGGAGCCCCGCTTCAACCTCAGCTAAGGCAACGTATAGCCGATCACATAGTCACCCGGCTTCGTCCCAACCGAACCGTGTCCGCCCGCGACCATCACGACATATTGCTTGTTGTCGCTGGCCGTATAGGTCATCGGCGTCGCCTGACCACCGGCCGGCAGCCGTGCTTCCCAGAGTTGCCTGCCGCTGGTGACGTCATAGGCGCGCAGATAATCGTCGACTGCGGCGGCGAGGAAAGCGACGCCGCCCTTGGTGACGATCGGGCCGCCAATGCCGGGAACGCCGACCTTGAAGGGCAGCGGCAGCGGCGTCATGTCATGGACGGTGCCGTTCTTGTGCTTGTAGGCGATCTTTCCGGTCTTCAGGTCGACGCCGGCGACATAGCCCCATGGCGGCGCCTGGCAGGGAATGCCGAGCGGGCTGACGAATGGCCCCATATAGACGCCGTAGGGAGACCCTTCGTTCCGGTTCAGGCCCTGTTCGCTGCCCTTGTCGCCCGCTCCCTTCGGCGGGATGTCGGCCCTCGGCACCAGTCTCGAGGTGAAGGCCAGGTAGGTCGGCATGCCGAACATGATCTGCCGTTCGGGATCGACTGCGACGCTGCCCCAGTTGAAGGTGCCGAAATTGCCGGGAAAAATGATCGAGCCACGCAGCGACGGCGGCGTGTAGCGGCCTTCATACTGATGCTGATGGAAGGCGATGCGGCAGGCGAGCTGATCGAACAGCGAGACGCCCCACATGTCCTTTTCCTGCAGAGGCGGCGGCGAAAACGTCAGGTCCGAGATCGGCTGCGTCGGTGAGGCGTGATCCTCGGGAATGGTGCCGCTGGGCGCCGGAATCTCCTTGAAGGGAATGATCGGGGCTCCGGTGCGGCGATCCAGCACATAGATGTCGCCCTGCTTGGTCGAGGCGACGAGCGCAGGCACGGTGCTGCCATCGGCCTTGGTCAGGTCGACGAGCACGGGCTGGGCCGGCACATCCATATCCCAGAGATCGTGATGAACGAATTGCTGCACCCATTTGAGCTGGCCGGTGTTGATGTCCAGCGCCACCACCGAGGAGGAGAAGCGCTCGACGTTGGCGCTGCGGCCCATTCCGAGCTGGTCGGGCGTCTGGTTGCCGAGCGGGACATAAACCACGCCGAGCTTCTCGTCGGCGCTGGAGACCGACCAGCTATTCGGCGAGTTGGTTGTATAGGTCTGGCCGGCAGGCAGGGGCGCCGTCTGGTCCGGGTTGCCGGAATCCCAGTTCCAGAGCAGCGCGCCCGTCCTTGCGTCGAAGGCGCGGATGACGCCGGACTGTTCCTGGATGGAGTAGTTGTCGTTGACAGCGCCGCCGATGATGATCTTGTCGGCAACGATCACGGGCGGCGACGTCGAATAGTAATAACCGGCCGGATTGTACTTCATGCCGGTTTCGAGATGCAGCGTCCCCTCGTTGGCGAAGCTGGAACATACCTTGCCATTGGCGGCGTCGAGCGCGATCAGCCGTGCATCCGAGGTCGGCAGATAGACGCGGTCGGCGCAGGGCGCTCCCGCGGCGACTGCGCTGTCGTGATAGTAGGAGACGCCGCGGCATGTCTGATGCTGGCGGTTGGGGTTCAGGCCGGCATTGGCGTCGTACCGCCATTTCTCCTTGCCGTCCTTTGCGTCGAGGGCGATCGCCAGGCTATGGGGCGTGCAAATGAAAAGAGTGTCGCCGATCTTGAGCGGCGTGACCTGGTAGGTCGTCTCGCCGATATCGTCAGGCCGCTTCACGTCGCCTGTCTGGTATCGCCAGACTTCCTTGAGGTTGGCAACGTTCTGCGCATTGATCTGATCGAGTGGCGAGTAGCGCTGGCCGAAGGAGGTTCGGCCATACTGATGCCATTCGCCGTTCGGGACATCGCCTCCCATCTGCGCATTGGTCGCAACCGTTGTCGGCAATTCGCCCGAGAGATCGTGGGGATCGGTCGTCATCGAATAGGCGGCGGCGAGGATCGCGATGAACAGCGAGACGGCGAGCGGCCATGGGTTGGCCCCATAATGAACGCCGTCGAGGCTGCGAAAGCCGAGCGGCCGCCGGATCCAGGGTGTCAGCAACCAAAGGCCGATCAGAATGATCAGGCCGCCGCGCGGACCAAGCTGCCACCAGTCGAAGCCCACCTCCCATATCGCCCAGGCAAGTGCGGCGAGCACGAAGATGGCATAGAGCCAGAGCGCCGCGGCCTTGCGCATGAAAAGCAGGATCGCCGTCACGAGAAAGGCCAGGCCTGCCAGCACATAGAAGGCGCTGCCGCCGAGCAGCACCAGCCAAAGGCCGCCGCCGCCAAGCGCCAGGCCGATGAGTGCCAGAATGATCGAAGTGATGAGAATGGCCATGATCCGCTCCAGTCTATCCGCCGATTGGACAGTGATTGATGGAAGGCATGCAAAACCACGCGGGCGCCGGAAGGATCCCGAGGTTAGTCTATGTCGAAATCGATGTTGGTTTATCCTGTGGCAGCGACGGGTGCCGTTTCCAGGGCAATTCGGACCGATGCATCAAGCTCCCCAATCAATCAGAGATTGAACGCCGAAAGCGGGAGAATGTTCCAATCCGGCCAGCCGTTCAAGTTCGATACCGTGGCGCCCCAATTGATTAACGGACGTAGTTAATTTTTTAACAATTGTCCGGATACTAATGGAACAAACATTGGAATCAAGGATTTCCGTGCAGAGCCGGAGGACTAGAGATGAATCTGAAGATCGTTACCGCCCAGTCTGAAGTCGAGACCGAGGACACCGGAACCTATCCGGACGGTATGATGGAGCGCATTCTTGTCGAATTTTCCGCGGGCTCCGAGCAGCAGCATCGCAAGTCCCACGAGCGGGACTACGGTGCCCGCAAGGTGCTCCGGCCGATCCCGGCTGCGCTAGCCTGAAATGGCGGCGGTGAGTGCCGCTTGCTTCGGCGCGCGGCATATCGAAAGCCGATTGCCGCGTCAGACGTAGAGCGGCGCCATCCTCCGCCACGCGCCGGCGCGGTGCGCGCGCCCATCCCATATGTGCAGTTGATGATTGATCCGCTTCTCGGCCAGCAGGCGACTGAGATGGCGATTGTTGTCGAAGAAAGGGTCGGTGCCGCCGATCGTCATGACGATATCGATCTGGCGTAGCTTCTCCAGTTGCCATTCGCAGGCAAGCCCCGGCAGAAAATGCGTCGGCGTGTGAAAATAGATGTCGTCGTCATAATAGCCGTCGAACAGATCCGTGAAGGATTCGACCTTCATCGTCAGATCGTAGCGACCGGAAAATGCCACCAGCTTGCGAAAGAGGTGAGGGTGACGGAAGACGAGGCTGGCGGCCTGGAAGGCCCCGAGGCTGCAGCCGTGAACGATGATGCACTCATGAGGGTTCTTCTGCGCCATCAGCGGCAGGACTTCGTTCAGAATATATTCCTCGAAAGCGTTGTGTCGGCGAATGCGCTCTGCAGGGTGTCGATGGGAGCCGTAGAAGGTTTCCGCAGCCAGTCCCTCGATGCAATAGAGCTGAAGCTGCCCGGCATTCAGCTTGTCGGCAAGGCTTGCGACGATGCCGATCTGCTCATATTCCCAGAAACGGCCTTCGCGCGTGGGAAACACCAATACCTTTGCGCCTGCGTGGCCGAACACCAGCAGCTCCATGTCTCGTTCCAGCCTCGGGCTGTACCAGCGCAGATATTCGCGGTTCATGGCACCTTGAAAAATCGCCCCACCTTGTCTCGCAGAATTGCGTTCTGCTCTTCGCTGCCAGCATAATCGAAGTGGCCGGCATCCAGGATGAAGATTTCGTTAAACTTCTGTAGCGCATTTGCGACGGAGAATTGGCACGGGGGCGCAACGGCAGGATCGAACAGGGCAGGGGCGACGAGCATCGGCACGGTGATCCGGCTCGCCGCGATCGCCGCGTCGAAGAAACGCAACGTTTCCAGAACGCTGCCATGCTGCTTCTGATAGGCCTGGACGGACTGGGCGCTGCCGACGGTCGGCAAGGTCAACCACAATTGCCTATGGCCGAACGTCGGAACCACCAGATGCCCGCGCTTGATCCTCGCATCGAATGGAATTGCCAGGGCGCCGATACCGCCTCCGAAGCTGATGCCGCTATAGCCGATATGGCCGGCAAGCCATGGGTAGAGGGTATGCAACGCCGAAACGCCGAGCCAGATGTCCTCGACACAGCCGCCGATAATATAGGTATCGCGACTTTCGATGCCGTAGAGGACATGACCGGACGCATCGGATGGGATCTGCGGGCTGGCGCTGAGGGAAAGGCCTCGGCTGCAGGGAAACAGGACAGCCGTCTCTTCGACCGGCAGATCGAATTCGGGCTGGTCTCTTCCGCCATATCCATGGCCGACGATCAGGCCGCGCCGCACCTGGCCGGTGCGGGGAACGATCAGCCAGCCGTTGATCTGAAACGATCCCGTTGACATGTAGCTGACATCGAAGACATGCCAATCGTCGTGTCGCAGCCTGCTATGGCGAAGTCGCGGTTGCGGATCGATAGCGATGGCGGCCTTGTAGCGCTGCTGCCAGAACTCGTCGAAGCCGGGCGGCGCTTCCGGCGGCTGGATGGCGAGCAGCTGTTCCTGCTCCATGCCGTAGGTGGGATCGAAATCAAAGGGATGGGCCGTCGGTATGGTCATCTGAAATTTGTCTCGTGAAAGCACCGTCGACGCAAGGGCGAACTCGATCGCCAACATCGCCGGCCGCAGCCGTTCATTGATGGGTCTGTTGCGTGGGGCGATCGATGCGATAGAGCACATGCGGTCGCAGGATATGGCCAGGCGGGACAGTAGTGTCTTCGAAATCGCCGTCTTCGACCCGCACCATGCCGATCTTTTCCATCGCGTGGCGCGACGGGAAATTGATATCGGAGGTATAGCCGATCACGCATTCGGCCTGCAGCTGCTGCCAGGCAAACTCCAGGAAACGGTGGCTGACTTCCGTCGCATAGCCCTTGCGCCAATGGGCGCGGCCCAGAATCCAGCCGATTTCAAGCGGGAAGTTGCCCGGAACTTCCGGTCCGGGTCGAGATAGTCCCGCGCCGCCGATCAGGGCGCCGTCGGCTTTGCGCTCGACGGCGAGGAAGCCGAAGCCTCTCCGTGTCAGCTGCTCGTTGGCCTCGTCGATCAGCTCGCGGGTTTCCTCCGACGTGAGGAGGTGCGGATAATAGTATCGCCGGACCTCGGCATCCGCGTTGATGGCGGAAAACGGAGCGTGGTCGCTATCCCGCCAGGGCCTGAGGACAAGTCGGGACGTTTCGAGAATAAGCATTAGGCTCCCTGCGCGAATGGATTGACTTGGGCGACATGAGGGGCACGCAGCATCCTGCAAACGTCACGAAACCGGAAAATTCTCCATCCACGAATTTGCTGGAGGAGTCCATCTTTTCCGCCGCGATCTGGTCTTTGTGACTTGGCCGCTCATGTCGAAAAGATGACGCAAATAGACTGTGGTTTTTGCGAACCGCTGTCGCTTCCCGGCCCGCGTTGGAGTATAGTGAGGCATGATTAGGTTGCTAACAATACTTGCGGGAGTTTCGATTGCAGGCTGCGCATCGGCGGAGCAAAGTCAGATCGTTCAAGGCGCCTACAGGATCCAGGATTGTTCGAGTGCGGTGGATCAGGTCTTGTGGAAAACGAAAGGACGCCTGCTGTCCGTCAAGCCGCGTGAGAAACGTTGTATCGTGACCGTGATCATTCCGCATGGTGAGCAACGGCCTGAAAAGGTGGTCGTTCGTGTCGATTATACCGATGCGGACAACGGCCAGGAGAATGAGCAATAACCGCGAGCGGTAAAAGGGACCGCGTGAAAAATGGGCGAAGTCATTCAGTTCCGACCCACAACAAGATATGGCAAGCACCTCGATGCGCAGGCCCGTATAGAACGGGAACTATTGCTTCCCTTCGCGACGAAGGCTGCATCCGCCAGCCCTCCCGAAACATCGTCCGGCACACCTTCGAAGACAAGCTTTCCGCTGAACGGAATTGTCATCGCCCTTGGTGCGATCCTGGTCTATGCGCTGGTGATATCGCATGTAGCCGGCCAGCAGCACTATTCTGCCCGCGCCAATTTCATGCCTTCGGCCTTTGAGCAAGACTAGCTCGTTCTGCTATGCCGGCTTGACGCGCCGGTTGTTCGAAACTTTTTCCTGCCATCTCTTCGGAATTTCAAGCGAAATCTACTTGCTGGAATGTATCGATACATCATAGATACATCCTGCGAACTCATTTTCGGCACTATTCTTTTCTATTGCGCTTGCGAGCGCGACGCCGGTTATCGGCAATAATGCCGCGCTTCGGCACCGGAAGGGGCAGGCACATCATTTCGGTCCGCAAAGTACAATCCTCCCATGTTTCAGGGAGCTGCGGCCATTGGAGGTTACCCGATAGCATCGCTCCACGAAAATGAAGAGGATTTGAACCTGTTCGTTAAATGAAGATTCCACCAAATCTGGTGTAATCTGGAACGGACGGTAGTTTTGGAGAGCATTTCTTGTCGCGGCTTGGAATTCAACAGCTGCAATGGATCGGTGCAGTAGCTGTTATCATGGTTTGCTTGATGATGGCCTGTTCGACGATTGCTTTCAGTTTTTCCGATTATGTCAACTACAGGCGGGGCGTGACGGAGTTCAGCCGCTTTCATGCCGCCTTGCATGCCGCGGCGACAATCTCCAGAGAACGGGGGCCGGCAAATAGTCTCATGGGGGCGTCGGACGAGGAGCGGTCACAATTTGCCGCTGCTCTGATGACAAGCCGCGACGAGACCGACAAGGATATCGCCAGGCTCGAAACCCTGTTTCGCACGGAAATAGATCAGTCGCCGGAGATGCGCAGTACGTTCACGGCGGTGAAGGCTCAATTGGAAGCCGGCAGGCAGGCCGTCGATGCGGTGGCCGCGACGCCGCTCGAGGAGCGCAGCGGCGCGAAGATTGCGGAGGCGATCCAGACGATGTTCCGCGCGGCGGACCGTGCGCAGGACTATCGGGATGCCGCCGGCCGATCAATCATTGCGCTGGCGCCGGAAACGGGCGCCGAGGTCATGCTGGCATCGATGGCCGGGACGCTGCGGGAACGCGCGGGAAGACTGGGTTCCTACGTGGTGATGATGATGACCTCGCAAGGGCAGGCCCGTTCGCACTATCGGGCCGAGTTCGATAGCGAATTGAACCGCGTTCTCGAAGTGAATGCGCTTCTGAAGACCTATGCATCCACCACGCTTCAATCCCAGGCCATCGCAAGTTTGCTGGATCAGGTCGCGGTCAGCTATTTCGCTGGATCGCTGCCATATGCTCAGCGTGTCGCCTTCGATCTGAATAACGGCAATGCGCCGACACCGGGCGAGTTCACGACGAAATACGTTCCGGGAATGAAGTCCACCGAAACGCTGCGCGAACTCATCGAGACGACCGCAGTGACGTCGCTCGAGAAGGTTCAGCAGAAAGAGTTGAAGGCCATGCTGATCTCGGCCCTTCTCGCCGGCATGGCAATTACCGTCGTGATCGGATTGGCCTATGTGCTGAGACGGTCGCTTTTCCAGCCAATGCTTGCCGCGATACGCCAGATCGACGACATTGCCGCCGGCAACCTCGTGCAGCCGCCACGAATGCCTCACGCCGGACGCGAGGTGGGCGAGATGTTCCGGCGGCTGGATCTTCTGCGTGAGCAGCAGCGCTTCAAACGGCATCTGGAAACGGAGCGCAAATCGATGACGGAGGAACTGAGGCGCCTCTCGCAGACGGATGCGCTCACCGGTCTTCTCAATCGGCGTGCGCTTGGCGAGGCCGTGGAGCAGCTATTCGCCGCTACCGGTTCCGGCTCCCGCTCCCGCAGCATCGGTATCATCATGTTCGATATCGACCATTTCAAATCGATCAATGATCGCCACGGGCATGCCGTCGGCGACCTCGTGCTTCAGCGGACGGCCCAGATCCTGGAGCCGTGCCTGAAGCCCGATGATCTTTTCGCGCGCTATGGCGGCGAGGAGTTCATTATCGTGCTGAACGATGCGACCGAAGCATCGGCGCGGGCGACTGCGGAGAGATTGAGGGAAACGCTGGAGCGGGCCGTCATCAGCGACCAACACGGGTTGAAGGTCACGGCGAGCTTCGGCGTCGACTGGCGCACGCAATGTACGATCGCGGATTGGGAGAAGCTGGCTATCGTCGCCGACAGGCGGCTTTATCGAGCCAAGCGGGGCGGACGCAATCTGGTCTGTTCATCCGATATCGGAACGGAGGAGACAACGGCCGTGTCTACAGGGGGAAGCGGCCCGGAAAAAGCGGGTGATGCAAACGCCGCTTGATGCGGCGACCACGACGATGATGGGGCGTTACAGTTTCATCAGCGAAGAAAAGCGTCGAGCCTATGTTGACCATCTTCGACCATCGCGCCGCGCTTGCGAAGCAGATGAACTGGCGCCAGAAGGCCACATCTTGCCATCGTCGAAGACTATTGCCGGCGTCCGTGTTCGAGAGCCGGTTTTCGCAGTCACCGCTCCCTGCTCGTCAACATTTCTTTGCAAAAGGCCGGCAATTGGCCATGTTTCGGTAAAGGACACGCCACAGTTCTCGTGAGAATGGGCATTCGATATCTATTCCAGAGGAGCGGTCGATGGATACGCAGCCGATGAAATGGTGGAATGGCCAAACCGAAATGACCCGGCGGCTGAGTTCCGGGCTTGCTGTGTGCGGCATAGTGGTCGGTGCTCTCTATATCGTCGTCCAGACGGCCCCGACCGAACAAGCGATGCGCGTCTTCGACGATAGCGGCCGCATTGTTCTAGGCGGCCTTGCGCCTTTGGCGCATTCGTCGAAGAACGGATTGCAGGTCGCGGTAGATGCAAGTCCCGCCCTGCAGTTGATGTCCGTGCCGATCCCGCAGCCATCGCCTCTCGCCGCGGCCAAAAGCGGCACGCCGGTCGGAAAGAAGGTCGCCTCGCATGGCGATGTGGCCAGGATGAAGGTTGCTGCATCGGGTGGCGTCGAGCGTTTCGACCGCTGCCTGCCACAATGCGAAACGCGCGATCCATTGATCGCTGGGCATCCGCAATATGCTCAGGCTGCGCTGCCCGTGATGAAGGCTGACGATCCTCCTCCGATAGTGAGAGAAGAGGAGGGCTTTCACCCGTTGGCCGGTGCGCGCCATCTATTGATCCGGGCGGCGGATGCCCCCGGCGTCATGCTGCGGCGCGGCCGCGAAGCGCTTGACGATGTCGGCCGCATAGATTGGTAGGACGGTGCGGAGTGCCGCTTGGTGTTCGGTCACGATCATCTTCATCGAAACGAACAAGTGTACCCTGTTTCGCAACAGGGCCACCGGCTTTCAAATTGGGAATAAAGTCTACTCCTGGACGAGGTTAAGAGCGCTCTGCCCAGATCTTCGCCAATTCGACGAGTGTTTTCACGGCTTTTTCCATATCCTGCCGGCTGACCCACTCCAGTGGCGAATGAAAGGCATGGCCGCCGGCAAAAAGGTTGGCGCACGGCAGTCCCATGAAGGAAAGTCTGGATCCGTCGGTACCGCCGCGAATACTGCCGCGAACCGGCGTCATGCCGGCGCGTCGGATTGCTTCGACGGCATTTTCCACGATTTCCGGATGGCGATCGAGAACCGCCTTCATGTTGCGATACTGATGCCGCACGGTGAATGTGTGCGACGAGCCCGGATAGCCCGCCATCACGTCCTTGACGATCTGCTCCAGCATGGCTTCCTTGGTCGCAAGGCTGGCCTCGTCGAAATCGCGGATGATGAGGCCGAGCGAAGCCTTCTCCATCGAGCCGCTGACGCCCGTCGGATGGATGAAACCATCGCGTTCCGCCGTCGTCTCAGGGGCGATCTCTTTCGGCAGCCGGTCGATGATCGCTCCGGCGATCTTGATGGCGTTCTCCATTTTTCCGAAGGCAAAGCCCGGATGAATGGCTACGCCCTGGATGACGATTTCGACGCTGTCGGCCGAGAATGTTTCGTCTTCTATATGTCCAGCCGTTTCGCCGTCGACCGTGTAGGCAAATTGCGCGCCCAGTTTCTTCAGATCGACCTTGTCGACGCCGCGGCCGATCTCCTCGTCGGTCGTCAATAGCAACTTGATGGTGCCGTGACGAATGTCGGGATTGTCGACGAGATATTTGGCCGCTGCCACGATCTCGGCGAGCCCCGCCTTGTCGTCGGCTCCAAGCAGCGTCGTGCCGTCCGAGGTGATGATGTCATTGCCGATCTGATCGCGCAGGGCAGGGTGCTCGTCGACGCGGATGACCTGCTGCGGATCGCCGGAAAGGCGAATATCGCCGCCGGCGTAGTTCCGCAGGATCTGTGGCTTGACGTTCGTGCCGGTGAAATCGGGCGCGGTGTCCATATGGGAGCAGAAGCAGATCACGGGAACCGGCTTGTCGACATTCGACGGAATGGTGGCATAGACATAGCCATGCTCATCCAGATGCGCATCGGTCAGTCCCATTGCCAGCAGCTCCGCGACGAGGATGCGTCCGAGGTTTTTCTGCTTTTCGGTGGAAGGCTGCGTGGTGGAGGTCGGGTCCGATTGAGTATCGACGACAACATAGCGAAGAAAGCGATCGGTGACGGTATCGGTCATGAACCTGGCTCCCATGAATCATTCGGTCTTGCGTAAATTATAGCGGCGATAAGCCGATTTCACGCTGAAATACAGTGAAATCCGAAATGGATTTGCGCCGTCCGCCTTAAAAGAATGGCCGCTCCAGCGTTCTGCGGGAGCGGCCAAACGTCAAGCTATCGGGACGACCGAAAGCCTTAATCGGTCGAGGTCAGGGTAACGGAGGTGCCGGTTGCGGCGACGTTGAGGCCGAGCTGGCCGGTCACGCTTACCGTCTGAAGATGGATGGAGCCGGAGGTGCCGCCGACAAGGATGTTCGTGCCCACGCCGGCACCGACGGTCGCTTCAACAGTGGCGCCCTGATAGAGGCCGCTCAGCGAGCCGTGATGATAGCCGGCTGTCGGCGCAAAGACAGCCCAGATGAGCCGGCTGCGCGTCGTGAAACCGAGATCGACGCCCATCTTTCTGATCGCGCCGGTGTAGTGATCGATGCGCTCGCGTCCGACGGTCGAATGGAAGGTGCAATCGACTTCCTTGGCAGAACCGAGAACATAGCCGACGCCGCCGCCGATTTCGCAATCGAGATAGCCGATCTTCACGCCGTTGCGCTGATCCGGCTCCTCATTGTAGGTCGTCGGCATGTCCGCCGCCCGCGCTGCAGCCGCGCCTGCAATGATCAACGATGCTGCTGAAAGCGTCAGGGTCAGGATTTTTCTCATCTGTTTTCTCCTTGTCAGAGTATTATGGGTGGCATGCACCCTCGTCGTCGAGCCGATGGAATCAACCCGTATTTAACGTGTGTACGCGCAGAACGATCCCCAAAATAAGGCGGCTATCGTCATGATCTCCATCACAATATAGGGAGGTCCATCCGGGACGGCATCCCCTAATCGTTTCACGTTTTGCAACCGACTGAATCGCGCCGTACAAAATCGACGGCTTGCAAGGTTTTCTCCCGCCTGACGATCAGCTGTGCTGCAGCAGCTTCTCCTTTGCCGCGAAAGCGAAGACATCGACCGGTTCCCCCAGACCCTTGAGGGGGAAGGAGCCGAGACTTTCCATATCCCGCTGGCAGCCGGCCATATCGACGAAAGCCTTCGACAGGAGCACGGGCCGCTTGACCTCCTTCGTCAGGGATTCCAGCCGCGACGCGATATTGACGGCCGGCCCGATCACCGTGAAGTCCAGCCGGGTGCGCGAGCCGATATTGCCGTACATCACATCGCCGACATGCACTCCGACGCCATAACGCAGCACCTCGCGGCCATGCTTGCGGTTCTCCTCATTGAGTGCCGCAATGCCCGTTTGCGCTTCGCTGATGGCGAGAAGGAGATTGTGGCAGGCATTGGGGTCGCTCAATGGGAAGATGGCCAATAGCCCATCGCCCATGAATTTGAGGATTTCGCCGCCGTGCTTTTCGATCGGCTCGACCATCGCGTCGAAATAGCCGTTGAGCAGTTCGATCACGTCGTCCCGCGGCCACATATCCGAAATGGTGGTGAAATCGCGCAGGTCGCAGATGAGGATCGCCGCGCCGACCGTGGTGCCGCTCCCGCGCGTCGTGGCGCCCGCCAGGATCTTCTCACTGGCATGCGGCCCGACATAGGTGCGCAGCAGCGTGCGCGCCATGACGTTCTTCAGCCGGATCTCGGTCACCATCGTCAGGGCCGGCAGCAGGTCCTTCAGGAAAGTAATATGCCGTTCGGTGAAACCGCCGGGAGCATCCGAGGCGAACGTGACAATGTGACGCTTTCCGAGCGTGTGATAGATCGGCCAGGCGATATAGTCGGTCAAACCCTCCGCGTGCATCTCCCTGTAGAGGGGATAGTCGAGTTCCGCCTTTTCGCAAATCTCCAGATTTTTGCGGACTTCCGTCGCGCCGTTGAAGATTTCGTTGATGGGGCTTGCCAGAAACTGCGGCGTGTTTTCGACACCGTAGCTGAACATGGCGATATCGGCCTCCTTCATCCCCGTCCGCCAGAGAATCCGCGCGCCGAGCCATTGCGGATGATGCGTTCTGAAATGCATGGTCGCCCTCGCAACCGGAATTCCGGCTACCCGCATCTTTTCGCAGAGTTCGACGAGGATGTTGTCGATGAAGCGCTGATCGCGGACGTCATTCATCAGCCAATCGAGTATCTTGCTTTGTTTCGTCGGCCAGCTGCCGTGATCGTCATGTGTCGAGGCGGCAATAGCCTCAATGGAAGATTGCATTTCCTTTACCCCACAAATTCCGTCACCTGTCGCAGGCCGTCAGCGCCGTTCGATCCCGAACATCACTATACGCGTCGAGCCAAGGACCGGGAACGGCTATCGCCTCTATTTCGCGATATCGTAAATTATGCGCCCGGCTATGGCAGAAGCGCCGTGAATCGGCCATAGGCCTCATATGGTCCCGCAACTCCCGCGGTGCAATATTCTGGCGAAGAGGCAAGGGAATGAGAGCGTATTTGGCAGGTCCGGAGGTATTTCTCCCGAATGCGAGGGAAATCCTCGATCGCAAGATCGCGCTGACGCGCAGCTATGGCTTTACGCCGGTCTCGCCGGGTGACCTCTCCGTTCCCGAGACGGAAACACGCAGGCAGCGCGGCCTTGCCATCAGCGCCATCAACGAGAAGCTGATGTCGAGCGCCGATCTTATCATCGCCAATCTGACGCCGTTTCGCGGTGTTGCCGCCGATGTCGGCACGGCCTTCGAACTCGGCTTCATGTGTGCCCGCGGCTGCCCTGCATTCGCTTTTTCCAATTGCACCGAAAACCACTTCGAGCGTGTGCGCGGGCTTTATGGTGGGGAGGTTCATCTTGGTCCGGACGGACGCCATCGCGGTCCCGACGGGCTGGCGCTGGAAAACTTCGACATGGCCGACAATCTGATGCTCGACGGCGGCATTGCCGCACGCGGCGGCGTGATCGTCACCCGCAAGGTTTCGGCGGATCAGCTCTTTACGGACCTGACCGCATTCGAGGAATGCCTGGGCTTGGCTGCCGAGAAACTGCTGAAGGAAGCCGCCGGGGCATAACAGCTTGGCGGTTAGGCCTGCCTGCCGAAGCTCACCAGGGTCCAAGAGCCTCATCGATAGCGCGCGCTCTTGCGGGAAGCTGATCATAGGCAGCGATATCCGGTTCCGCAAAGCGGGCCAGCCCGAGCGCCGCCAGGAGAGCAAGACCTTCCCGATCCCGGTGGGCGCTGAGAAGGTTGCCGCGAAGCGCCTCAACGATCTCGGGAGGTTGCTGTCTGGCGGCGACCAGCAAGGGGAAGGGTGCCGGTTTCGTCGTGGCGACAATGCGCAATGGCGCAACCATCTCCGGTTCGTGCAGTGCCAGAAGCTGGTAGGCGTAGGCATCGATCGCGCCGACATCGATCGCACCGGAGCGGATCGCCTCGACAACGCCGCGCGGATTGAGGAGCGAGCCAATGGTCTCGCGGGCCGGCTGTCCGCCCGCAAGCGCTGCAAAGAATTCCCGCGGCGCGTTGTAGCCGGACTGCGAGTCGCGCACGGTCCAACCCCAACGGGCGGACACAAGATCGGCTTCCTTGAGCGGGCTTTCGCGGGCCGCGACGATGTGGCTCGCATAGACGGGTTGCCCCTTTGCCCAATCCGCCAGCGAAACGGGAGCGGCCAATGGCAGCGGGCGCTCATCTGCCGCAAGCCTGGAAAATGGAAAGCCGCACATGAAGACGGCGCCCATGTCGGGGCGCCCCCACAGCTCGGAAAGCGGAGCGGGAGCCGCATGGGCGATAACCTCAAGCTCGACGCCCGACCGGTGCGCAAGCCAATGGAAGAACCGATCCCAAGATGCTGATATCTTTGGGCTAAGGTTGTACATTCGCGAGCAGGCGATGGCGGCTGAAGTCGTCATGGCTGGTCACGCAAACCGAAGGCGCTGGCCGATATTCATACGTTTTGCCTTTTCGACCATCGCCGCCCCGAGCGCGACATCGGTCGTGCTGAGTCCACGGTGCCAGAAGAGAATGGTCTCGTCATCGCTTTCACGGCCCGGCTTGGCGCCGCACACGATCTGGCCGATCTCGGCATGCAGCGTTTCGGCCGTCACCTTGCCCTCGTCGACATGGCGGCGAAGCGCACCGAAGGGCCGGCCGGGACCGCATTGCCCCCAATCATCGACGACGACCTTGTCCATGATGTCGGTCAGGTCGAATTCGAGCGCGCTCATGGTGCCGTAAGGCACGACGAAGGCGCCTTTCTTGACCCATGCAGTCTTGAAGAGCGGCGTCGGCTCCGGAAGGCGGCTTGCCTCGATCATGATGTCGGCGCCCTTCAGGCAATCCTCCCAATTGTCCGTGACGATGATCTTCTTGCCGAGATCCTTCTCCAGACGCGCGGCAAAGGCATCGCGGCTTTCCGGACGACGCGAATGCACGCGGATCTCGTCAAAATCGAAGATGTGATCGAGCAACCGGACATTCCAGTAGGAGGTGCCGCGCGCGCCGATATGGCCGAGGATCTTGCTGCCCTTGCGGGCGAGATGGCGCGCACCGATGGCGGTGACGGCACCGGTGCGCATGTCGGTGATCGCGGTCGCGTCGATGATGGCCTTCGGCACGCCGGTGCGCGGATCGAACAGATTGAGGACCGCCATTTCCGAGGGCAGCCCCTGCTTGTAGTTGTCGACGAAATCGCCGACGACCTTGACGCCGGCATAGTCGAGCGGCTTCACATAGCCGCGCAGCACGTTGAAATGTCCCTTGTCCGAACTCTCCGGCACGAGATGAACGCGAGGCTCGATCACGGTCTCGCCGCGCCCTTGCGCATCGAGCGCCTTGGTCACGGCCTCAAGGATTTCGTCGTTGGAAAGCGCCAGCGCCTTGGCGTCGATGGCGTTCAAATAGTCGATCCAGATTTCCTGCATTACCGTTCTCCAGGCCTTTCACCGGCAATGCCGGTCTATCGAATGATGCGGGCCGTTGGATGGCCTGCGGCAAAAGGAAGTGGCAGGCGCAACGGCCTGGCCGCATGTCGCTCAGGAAGCCGCCTGCAGGGCGCTATGGGCGATAAAGTCCGATATTCTTTGAAAATCCGGCCCTTGGGCGCGGTCCTCTTCAAGCGGCGGCACCCGTTGGCGCACCTGTCGATAGGCGTGCGACGTTCCGCTGCCAAGCTCGCCCGCGACGCCGCGCAAATCGACGGCCTGCGCCGACGCGACAAGTTCGATCGCTACAAGATAGCGCAATCGCTCGATCATCGCTTCGATTTTTGCCAGAACGCTCGGCGCCATCGAAGCCTGATCCTCGACGCCGTCCGCAACCGGGATGGGCGTAAGCGAGACGGGAGCAGCCAGATGCCGTATCTCTGCTTCGAGGGCCGAGACCGTCTTCTGAACGGTGGCAAACCCCGTTCTGCTCTGTCCGAGCGGCGTCAGGAAGCGCGGCAGCTCCGACATGCCCGCCGACATGATCTTCATGGTTCTATAGGCCGTTGCCGCTGCGCAATGGGCGATTGCCTGGCCGAGCCGCTCCCAGGCCAAAACGAAGGCCGTCATGTCGAAATTGCCATGCGACAGGATCAGCCCTTCTTCGGCGAGCACGACAGGGTTGTCGCCGGAACTAGCAAGCTCGATTTCCGTGGCGACACGCGCTTCGCCGATCGCATGGAGGAGGGCGCCCCATACCTGGGGGGCGCAACGATAGCTCAAAGGATCCTGCAGACGACGCGCGGCGCCATCGGCAAGCAGAGAGCTGCCGGAAAGCAGCTCGCGAAGTCTTGCGGCTGCCTCGCGCTGGCCGAAGGCTGGCCTTGCCGCCAGTGCCCTGTCGTCGAAGGCCGATACATTGGCGCGGAATGCCTCGAAATTCAAAGCGACAGCGCCAAGCGACCAGTCAAACAGACGCTCGATATCCTCAATGCATAAACAGGCCTTGCCGACTGACAGGCTGTTGGCGACCACAAGGACATGGCCATCCTTCGGCGCGATCGGCAATGGCTTCAGCCCGGCCTTCGAAAGCGCATCGAGCGCCGGCATGACCATGCCGTCCACTTCAGCCTCGCCATCCCCGAGCAGGGCCCGTCCCATGTGGGCCAAGGGTGCAAGATCGGCAGCGCCGATCGAGCCGAGCGATGGCACGACTGGATGGAAGCCCGCGTTCAGCGCGGCGACGAGACCGGTGAAAGCCGGCAGCGACACGCCGGAGCCACCGGCCGCCATCCCGGCGATACGAGCAGCCATCATCGCCCTGACGGCTTCGCGCGGCAGCGCCGCCCCGACCCCGACGGCACGGGCTTGCGGCACCCGCAGCTGGAAAGCGATGAGATCGTCTGCGGCCAATCGCGTATCGACACCGGCACCCAAGGCTGTCGTCAGGCCATAGACGGGCCGGTCGGCAGCCAGATAGCGTTCCACGACGGCACGGGCAGCATTGATCTTCGCTTCGACCTCCGGCGAAACCACGATCCGCACACCGCGTCGCGCGATGGAAGCGATGTCGCCGATCGTCGGCGCGGCACCGGTTAAGGACACCATGTCTGCGGCCTCGGTCATTCTTGCTTGCCTCCGGGAAAAGCGCCGGGCATCCGGTGTCTTTTTCTGGAGCCGGCCTCCAGACGATATTTGTTGCCGGGGTAGGTCAGCAGCGCGCATGTGCCCACCAACTTGCCGGACCATGTGCGCCGGAAGACGCGCAGGCAGGGTTGATCTGCTTTGACGCCCAGCAACTTCCTGATCTCGGCATCCGGCTTGATAGCTTCGACGAAATGTTCGAATTCGGTGATCGGCGCCAGCTGCGTCAAATACTCGTTCGGCGTGATCGTGCTGAAATCATTGGCGAGATAATCCGGCGCGACGGCGGGATTGACATAGCGTTCTTCCACCTGAATCGGCTGGCCGTCCTCCAGATGCACGATCAGGCTGTGCATGACCTCCGTGCCGGGCGTCAAATCAAGGGCCTGCGCGATGCGGGCATCCGCCTTGATGCGGTCGGCGACCAGAACCTTGGCGGTGTGCCGGTGGCCGCGCTCGGATATTTCGTCGGCGATGTTCCTGATCTGCAGCAGATCGATATCCTCACGCTGTGAGGAAACGAAGGTTCCGAGGCCCGCGCAACGGGTCAAGACGCCTTCGAACATCAGCTCCCGCAAGGCCCGATTGGCGGTCATGCGGCTGACGCCGAAGGAGGAAACGATCTCGCTTTCGGAATAGACGCGATCGCCCGGCTTGAGCTTGCCCTCGGCAATCAGGCCGACGATCCGCTCCTTGATCCGCAGGTAACGCGGCATGTCGTTCGGCGGCTCGGCTTCCAAGCTCGTCATGCCAGCCTCGCATTGCCGTAATCGAGCACCGTCGCTTCACGGGCGGGGACGTGCGCCTGGAAATAGACATCCTGTCCGTCACGCCAGATGTCGAATTCCAGGGTATCGCCGGGAAAAACGACCGCCGTGAAACGCGCCGCGATGAAGCCTATATCCGCGAAGTCCTGCTTTCCCAGCAGGCGCCCTATGGCATAGCCCGCATAGCCGAATGTGCAGAGACCATGGAGGATCGGGCGCGGAAACCCGGCCTGGGCGGCATAGGCCGGATCGGCGTGCAGCGGATTGAGGTCGCCGTTCAGGCGATAAAGGAGTGCTGCATCCTCCGGGATCGCTACCGCAAGCCTTGCATCGCTCGCGCGCGATGGAACAGGCCGCAGCGCTTCGGGCGGCGTCCCGGCCGAGCCGCATCCGCCATCGCCACGACAGGCATTCGTCTGAGACATGGTTGCGACGATCTTCTCATCGCCGGCAGTCATGATCGTCCGGTCGAAGGTGGCGAACATGCCCCTATCAGGTCCGCGGTCGACGATCGAACGCATACGCGAGCGCGAAAGCAGGGGCACATCGACAGGCACGGGCGCGTGAATCGTCAGGCGATGCTCGGCATGGACCAGTTGCTGCCAGTCGACACCGGCATCTTCCATCCAGGAACCCGCATCGGCCACAACATTCGGCAATGTCGGCGTGACGACGAGGTCCCGTTCCTGAACCCGCCGCAAATGTGCCGCATCCAAAGGATCGTTGCCATAGCCGGTGGAAAGCGCGTAAAGAATTGCGTCCCGTGCGCTGACCGCCCGCCGCATGTCGGGAATGGGATATGCCATGAGGGACTGTGCCGTGATGGGCATGGTCAAACCCGCGTTGCGACGATCTGGCAGCGGGTGGCGGCAATCATCGGAAGCACTGTTTCATCATTGTAAATACGCATTCGCATGGCTTATCCAGTCCTGTCGCCTGTATATACAGGCACAGCGCGTGGGCAGTTGCAAGGCAATAATCGGAACCGCTTAAAATGAAGGCGGCTTCGCCATTGGCAACCCGGTCTACGGCCACCGGGCAGAGCGCTTCTTTCGGGATAGGCCATTGGTCCGAGTTTCAAGATACCGTGGATCAATGGATGAATCGGGCATCAAATCGGCCGCAAATAGCAAAGCGGCAATGACGTTTCATTGCCATTGCCGCTTCCTCTTTTCGAACTACATGCCGGCGTTCACGCTAGCCGCCGATCATGAGCCTGACGACTTCCTCGTGATTGGTGTCGGCGATGTTCCGCTCCCCGGCCACAATCCCGCGCCGCAGGACGACGATGCGATCGGAGACGGCAAAAATATCCTGCAGATTATGCGAGATGAAGATGACGCCACGCCCCTGCGCCTTCAGCGACTTGATCAGGGCGACGACCTTGCGCTGCTCCGGTACGCCGAGCGCAGCCGTCGGCTCGTCCATGACCAGGATGCGGGCATTCCAGTAGACCGCGCGGCCGATCGCGACTGCCTGGCGCTGGCCGCCGGAGAAATTGCTGACCGGGGCGTCGAGCCGCTTCACATGAAAGTCGAGCTCCGCCATCGTCTTGCGCGCCGCTTCCGCCATGGCCTTGCGATCCAGGACCGGCAGGAAGCCGAAGAGCTTCTTCATCGGCTCGCGACCGAGGAAGATGTTCGCACCGATCGGCAGGTTGTCGGCAAGCGCGAGGTCCTGGTAGATCGTCTCGATGCCCTTCTCGCGCGCATCCTGCGGTGACGAGAAGGTAACGGGTTTGCCTTCGATCAGGATTTCGCCGGCGGTCGGCGGATAGACGCCGGAGATCGCCTTGATCATCGTCGTCTTGCCGGCACCGTTATCGCCGGCAAGTGCCACGACTTCGCCGGGCCTGACGACCATGGAGCAGTTGTCCAGGGCACGCACGGCGCCGAAATAACGCGAGAGATTGCGGACCTCGAGGAGGGGGGTGACACTATTCATCCTGCTTCGCTCCGCTGAACCTGCGCTGTGCCTGGTCGATGAGCACCGAAATGATGATGACGACGCCGACGGCGATGAACTGCCAGAACGGCTCCACATTCATGAAGACGAGGCCGTACTGGATGACGGCGATGACCAGAGCGCCGGCAATGGTGCCGATGATCGTACCGGAGCCGCCGAACAGGCTCGCGCCGCCGATGACGACGGCGGCGACGCTATCGAGCAGCAGCGGCTCGCCGGCCTGGGCCGCGCCGGCGGTGAAGCGCGCCGCGTAGAGCGCCCCGCCCAATCCCGCGCAGACGGCCGAAAGAATATAGAGCCGCAGCAGATGGGACTTGATGTCGATACCGGCGCGGCGCGCGGCCTGCGCATTGGCGCCGATGGCGTAGTTATGCTGGCCGAAACGGGTCTGGCTCAGCAGGTAATGCATGATCAGCACAAAGACGAGCGTGACGATGACGAGATAGGGCACGCCAAAGAAGCGCCCGTTGCCGAGTTCGGCAAAATAGGAATTCTTGACGGGCACCGTCGTGCCGCCGGCGAGCAGGAAGGCCGTGCCACGCGCAACGCCGAACATGCCGAGCGTGCCGATGAACGGCGGAACCTTGAGCCGGGAGATCAGAAGACCGTTTACGAAGCCGGGGACGGCGGCTGCCAGCATGGAGACGAGAATGCCGAACACCATTGCCAGCGGCAAAGGCATATAAAGGCCGGCGATATTGGCGACGTGCGCGGCGACGACGGCCGCAAGTCCCATGATGAAGCCGGTCGACAGATCGATGCCGCCGGAAATGATGACGAAAGTCTGCCCGATCGCCAGCAGCAGCGGCGCCACTGCGAAGACCGCGACGGACTGCCAATTGAAGCTGGAGCCGATGAAGGTGCCGCCGAAGTCGATCCGTGCCCAGATCTCGAACGTCACGATAAGCGCGGCAAGAAAGAGCCATGCGCGCAATTGCGCGATACGATTAAGGATAGTTTTTTCCTGGTCGCCGTGGTCTGCCTGAGGCGCCACATGCTGATCCGTCTTGCGAACGTCTGCATTGTCGATTGTCATGGACTGGTCCAAACTGGAGCGTTATCGGCACGAGATTGCGGCGCCGTTCGCTCTATCATCGTTGGATGATGTGCCTCGCCGAACCGGCGAGGCACAGGCTATCCCCGAGTTAATCGGAGTAGATGAACTTCGCGATGTTCTTGTCTGTCACGTTCGACTTGTCGATGACGGTGAAGCCGGTGCCGATCGCCGTCGGGATCGAATTCCCGGTCAGATGGGCATAGGCTGCCATCACGCCGAAATAGCCGATTTCAGCCGGGTGCTGTGCGATCGCCAGATCGACGAGGCCGGAGTTGATGTTGTCGATGATCGACGTCGGCGCATCGAAGGCGACGACGCGGATCTTGCCCGTCTGGCCGGCCTGCTGCACGCCGTTGGCGGCGCCGAGGGCGGAGAACAGGTTTGCCCCGAAGACGCCGTCGAGATCGGAGTTGCGGGCATAGACAGCCTGAAGCTGCGATGCCGCCTTGTTGGCGTCGTCGTCGTTGTACTGCGTCTCAAGAACGGTGATGTTCGGGTATTTCTTCATTTCCTCCTTGAAGCCCTGCTCGCGCTGGTCGGTGGTCGATACACCGGGCTTGACGTTGGAAACGTAGACCTTGCCCTTTTCGCCCACGGCCTTTGCCAGTGCGCGTGCGGCGATCGCACCGCCGAGCAGATTGTCGGAAGCGATATAGGCAAGCGGGAAATCGGCATCGCCGTTGCCCGTCTGGTAGACGCCGGTGCCTATGAAGGTATCGACGGTAATGATCGGGATGCCCGCGTCAGCGGCCTTCTTGAGCGGCTGGATCAACTGATCCTTGTCTGTCGGCGCAATGAGAATGAAATCGGGCTTCTTGGCGATCACCGCGTCAAGAACCGGAACCTGGGTCACCGGGTTGAAATCGGGCCCACCCTGGAATACGAGTTCGGCACCGACCGCCTTGGCTGCCGCTTCGGCACCCTTGCGCATGGTGATGTAGAAAGCATCGGTCGTCAGGCCCGGAATGAGGGCAATCGTAAATTTCTTGTCTGCAGCTTTAGTGCCACCGGCAACTGCCGCAACACCGGTAGCGAGCGATGCCACGGCTGTGGCCTTTAGAAATGAGCGGCGCTCCATAATTTTCCTCCTCTTGAAGCCGAACCTCCCCTGTCCGGCACAGCGATAATCAGTGGGTTGTTGCCACGCGTCAAGTAATTTTTTTCTGTAATGAATTTCCTTTAATTCATTGATATACTTAGATAATTCGAATATGTGCATACTGGTATGGTCCGTCGAGGACATAGCGTCGCACACGGGTTCCGAATTATTCCGCAATCATGCCATCGCTTGCGCGGCGACACACCTTATCCGCAGTCGAAGACCTGCGATACCCACGCCATGATGGCATCCATATCCGGCTCCAGGGTCCGGTCGACCGTCATTACGGGGCCACAACCCATGGGCTCGGCCCGATCGGCGAGCGCAATCAGCTCCGGCACGTATTCGGCGCCCGGGTGGCCGGGCAACCGATCCTTCAGCCGGCTGGTATAGCGCTCGCCGGCAACCGACCCCGGCACCTTGCACCACAGCTCGGCGACATGCTCGATCTTTGCCGCGCCGATATAGCTCTCGAGCTGTTCCCTCGGCTGGAAGCCGAACCAGGCATCGATGATGAAAGTCGAACCGGCGGGAGCTTCCGCGACGAAAGACCAGATCGCCTGGTAGCTCGCCTTGCCCAAGGTCCGGTTGAAGTCTCGATCGACAGGGCCGATGTGCTGCAGGAAGGGATTCTTGATGTCGTCGAGAGACAGGATCGGCCAACCGGTTCGCTGGGACAAAGCCTTCGCAAGCCGACTTTTGCCGGAGGCCGGCACGCCGTTCACCAGAACGACCCGCTTTCCCTGCCGCGGAAGGGCATCCCCGAAAACAGACAGGCCAGCGCCGATCACGCCGGCATCGTCGGCAAGCTTCGCCGGCAATATTGCCGGGCAAAACCATGGCGCTTCTGCCGGCAAGTCGGCAAGGGCACGCGCCGCATCGCAGCCGAGGCCGCCGCCGAGCAGGATGACTTCGGGATCCATCGTCGCGGCGATATTGTCGAGAGCCGTACGCAGCGGACCGGCCCATTGGCGCAATACACGGGTTGCCGCAGCGTTTCCCCCGGCCGCCATGTCGAAGACTTCGCGGATCGTCGCAACGGACAATCCGGCTTCGGCGATGTGCCGGCGCAAGGCGGTTCCGGAACTGAAGGTCTCGACGCAGCCGCGCCGGCCGCAAGGGCAGGGCGGACCGTCCTGTGATACGCAGATATGACCGAGCTGCCCCGCAGCCCTGTGGCCATGATAGATGCGACCCGCATGGGCGACGGCACCGCCAATGCCCGTTCCGATCGTCAGCATCGCAACATTCTGATAGCCCTTGGCGCCACCGATGCGCATCTCGGCGATCAGTGCCATGTTGCAATCATTTTCGATGACGACCTTCTTTCCGAGCGCGGTCTCCAGCCGCCGGACGAAATCGAGGCCCGCCAGATTGACGATACCGCCGGACAGGATCTCGCGCCTGGCGACATCGACCCGCCCCGGTATGCCGACGCCAATACCGGAAACCTCGGATGCGTCGAGTTCGCGCGCCATCGCGATGACGCGCTCCAATACCTGCAAGGGATCGCTCGGTGTGCGTTCCGACCGCTTGGCAAGAATTTCGCCGGCAGCGGAGACGAGGGCGGCGCGAATATTCGTGCCGCCGATATCGACGCCGATGGCGATGTCAGCCATTGGCGCGCTGCCTTCCGTCAGCGCCGTGCGAGCCTGCGCCTTTGAAGTGCGTCGTGATGACGGCCTGGATTTCACGAAGCCGTGGCACCGCGACCGATTCCAGCCGATCCCTGGTTACCGAGCGGTCGAGGGAGATGCAATCCTTCCAGAGGGAGCGGCCGGCAATGACCCCCGAAGCGCCGTTTCGCATGGCATCTTCGACCTGCGCCAGGAAGGTTTCATGGTCGACGCCAGCCGACAGCACCGCCCACGGCACGTCGCCGGCGGCGCCGGCAAGGCGCGTAACTTCGGCACAGGCGTCCGACGAGCCCGGATAGGGGATCTTCAAAACCTTCGAGCCGAGATCCAGGCAGATCCTGCTGCCGCCGACGATCAGCGACGGTAGCCTGGCCTTGTAATCGGCGTCATCCTCGTCATCGAACTTGTAGGTCAGGAACTCGACGACAAGCAGAAGATCCTCATGCGCGAAGTCTTCGATGCAGCGCTTCAGGATCTCGATATTGTGGACATTTGCCGCATCCCGGTCCGAGCGCAGGTAGACCATGATCTTGCCGCCGGTCGCACCCAGCTGGCGCACGCGGCGTGCGGAAATGCCGGGAACCAGCTTCGACAGGCGATAGCCCTCCGGCGATGTATCCCAGCCGGAAGCGTCGAGCCCGATCAGGAGCGCGGTATCGCGCTGAAGGACCCGATCGTCGACCAGGGCAGGCACGGCGCAGATCGGATCGACCAGAACGCAGGATGCCTTGCTGGCCAGGAACCGGGCGATATCGGCCTTCGTGTCCCCCAGCACCTTGTCGGAGATGGCCGCCTGTTCGGCCGGATCCTTGGCCAGGAGGCTGCGCATCCCGCCGCGCTGGTCGCAGGCAATTACCATCATGGCGCCGTCGCTGCCGCAAATCTGCTGGTAGCCGCGCATCTCCGCTGTCGTCAATTTCGTCATGTGATCTTTCCTCCAGCCGTCGCAAGACGGCACCGACGCAGCCATGCCTTCTCCACTCCCCGAAGAAGGCACTGCTCTTGAAATTGAGGGCTGCTGCGCGCTGTATAAACGTTGCGAAATCGGCTGTTTTGCGCCATAACTCCCTCAAGTGCAGTAGATGTAACACATTGCAGAAAGGAATTTCAACCTGAATTCGTCTCAATCGCAGGAGGCTGCGGCAAATCGCGCATTGCTGCATACCGTCGCCAAATTGCACTACCAGTCCGACATGTCGCAGGTGGATATTGCGAGGAAGCTGGGCCTATCGACTGCGACGGTTTCACGGTTGCTGCAGCGAGCGCGGGCGGTCGGGATCGTCCGGATCGAGGTGATCGATCTTTCGCCCGCCGAGGATCTGAGTGCCGCGTTGATCGACGGCCTGAAATTGCAAACGGCCGCGGTGATCGATACGCCGTCGTCCAACGTGCTGAGCGCACTGGCGGCACCCGTCGGCGCGCTTTTGCAGCAGGCGGGTATGCGCTCCGGCTCGACGCTGGGCATCGGTTGGGGGCGGGCGGTCCGCGAGGTGACCATGGCCGGCCTGCCGCAGTTTCCTGGCATCACGACCGTTGCGCTCAATGGCGGCATGCAACAGGCAGCCGCGCACTTCCAGATCAACGAATTCGTGCGGCAGGCGGCAGCCCAGATGGGCGGCGTGCCGCACTTCCTGCATGCCCCCTATATTTCCTCTACCGAACTCAGGGATGCGTTTCTGGGCGACCCCACGGTGCAGCAGGTCACCTCTCTCTGGGACAGGCTGGACGCGGCGATCGTCGGTGTCGGCTTGACGCATGCGGCGAACCCCTCGGAAGCGGCGCTGCCGGGCGAAAAGGCGCTGAGCCATGCGGCCGGCGACGTGCTGCGCCACTATGTGACCGAGGCCGGCGAAATCCTGCATTGGGACGGGGAGGAGGGCATGATTGCAGCCTCGCCCGAACAATTGCGCAAGGTGCCGCTCTGCATCGCCGTTGCAGCCACGCCCGGCAAGGCAAGCGGCATCATCGGCGCGGCGCGGTCGGGAATGATCAACGCCCTGGTGACCGACGCCAACACCGCGCAGGCCATTCTGGATCGCCTGTCATCCCATCAGAAAGCCGAGGATCGATCCTGATGCTCTTTGACAGCCGCTCCTTCGGCGCCTTCCTGTTCGACATGGATGGAACCGTCCTCAATTCGATTGCGGTCGCAGAACGAGTCTGGACCGCCTGGGCGGAACGGCGAGGCGTCGATGCGGTCAGCTTGCTGGCGACGGTTCACGGCCGCAAGGCGATCGAGACGATCACCCAGCTCGGCCTCGCGGGGATCGATCCCGCTGAAGAAGTCAGGATTCTCACGCAGGCCGAAATCGACGACGTTGCCGGCGTCGAACCGATCGCAGGCGCTATCGCCTTTCTGAAAAGCCTGCCGCCGGATCGATGGGCGATCGTCACCTCCGCCCCGCGGGAACTGGCCAAGGTTCGCCTTGAGGCGGCTGGCCTTCCCTGGCCGCCGGTTCTGATTGCCGGCGAGGACGTACAGAACGGCAAGCCGGCACCGGATTGCTTCATATTGGCTGCAAGGACATTGGCGCAACCTATTGAAGATTGCCTCGTTTTCGAAGACGCGCCGGCGGGAATAGAGGCAGCGGAAGCCGCGGGCGCTTCGGTGCTTGTCATCAGCGCGACCCATCGGGGGCCGCCGGCCACGCGGCATCCAAGTGTCGAAGATTATGATCGTCTTAGCCTGGGTATCGACGCGATCGGCACTCTTCGTCTGGCAAACAGGTTGACCTGAGCTGAGCTGCACTTGCCTGTCCTCAGTACGTCCTGCATCCGCAATCCGGATGCTATCGGCGATCTGGGGCCGGGAGTATCTTGATGAAAAACCATCACGCTGCGGGTTCCGGACAGCCGAATACATCGGCCTTGCAATGAAACGCGCCCGGGATCAAAACCCATCGCCGCGCCATCTGGCAAAGACATCGGATTCATGATCTGAGCAGCCTACCGGTACGGGAGGAACCATGCAGAACTTGCTCATATTCCAGTCGCTTTGGGCCATGGAGCGACGCAGCGCTCGCTATCCGGAGCTCTCTCTCGAGGAAAACATCGGAAAGATCGCCGCCGCCGGCTTCGATGGCATCAGCACGCCTTGGCACGATCGCAACATCGTCTCCCGCGTCGCGGGCCTGCTCAAGCAGCACGGACTTCAGGCGGAAGGCCAGTGCTTTCCCAAGAGCGTCGATGATCTGAAGCCAGTGCTGGAAATCGCCGCCGAACACAATGTCCATCACATCTGCCTCCAGCCGGACGTGCGGCTGCGGCGATTGGAGGATTGCATTCCCCTGCTGGAAGGCTGGCAGCGGCTGGCGGATGAGGCGGGCATCGACGTCTGGATCGAGACGCATCGCGACCGGATGACGACGGACCTGTTCTTCACGCTCGACCTGCTCGATCGCATGCCTGATCTGCGGCTGCTGGGCGACATCTCGCATTTCCTCGTCGGGCGGGAATTCGCCTGGCCGGTATCCGACGAAAATCATGCGCTTATTCATCGGATACTGGATAGTTGCTGGGCCTTCCACGGCCGCGTCGCCTCGCGCGAGCAGGTCCAGATCGAGATTTCCTTCCCGCATCACAGGCCTTGGGTCGACCTCTTCCTCGGCTGGTGGGACTACGGCTTCAAGAGCTGGCGGAAGCGCGCAGGCAAAGACGCCACACTCGCCTTTACCTGCGAGCTGGGGCCGAAACCCTATGCGATCACGGGAAGGGATGACGAAGACACCACCGACCGGTGGGAAGAATCCCTGCTTATGCGGCAGGAGATACGCGATTTGTGGGCGAAGTCCGTCAGTTAAGACATAAGACGAGATATCGGCGACACTATTTTGTTTTCAAACGGAAATATATGGATAGACGAGCGGCCGTAACCAGCAAGCCGCTTGCGCTGATGACGATTGAGCTTGAAAAGTCGAAGGCAGGCGACGTGCTGATCGAGGCGAGGGCGACCGTTCGATCTCCCTGTTCCGACGCAATTCCCGACGAAAAGCAGTCGCTCACGTTTCCCGAAGTTGCTTGAAAACTGTACCGATGGCTCGACCAAGACAGTTTGGCGTCGGCGATCCTGTCTGTATCTTTCGCGGCGCTCCGATGCCTGCAATCATGTCAACCGACATGAAAGACTGACCAAAGGGATTCGGCCTTGCTTTTCGATGGATTCGACGTTCTTACGCTCCCCGGTTGGCATAATTCCGGGCCGGATAATTGGCAGAGCCACTGGGAACGAGCATTCCCCACGATACAACGTGTCAGCCAGGATGATTGGGATCACCCCGACTATGTCAAGTGGGCAAGGAACCTGTCCGCGAGGGTGACGCAGAGCAACAGACCGATCATCATCATCGCCCATAGTCTCGGCACCTCGCTACTCACACGATGGGCGCAGGAGGGATCGACCGATGGGATCGCAGGTGCCTTCCTCGTTGCGCCGACCGATCGGGATACCGAGGCGGCCCTGGCCAATACGGCCATCACCGGATTCGCGCCCATGGCATTGAGGCCTCTGCCGTTTCCATCCATGGTGGTCGCCAGCAGTACCGACCCGCATGTCTCCATCGAACGGGCAAGGCAGTTCGCCGATGCGTGGGGTTCCGTCTTCGTCAATGCCGGCCCGCTGGGCCATATTGGCGCTGCTGAAAAACTGGAACTCTGGCCGCAAGGCCTCGTTCTTCTTGGCCAGTTCCTCTCGCTGCTTTCAGCGCCGGCGCATCGACCGTAAGCTGCATCCATCGCGCAATGCCGGGCGGTTCGCGAAAGCCAGCTAGTTTGCTAGTCGCCGTCAATCCGCAAGGCATATCGCTCCAGCCTCGATCCATGGCTAGATCTCCCGCAACGCGGCCCTTTTCTCGCAGGCGATCGTCCTTATCTTTCTGTCAGGGCAATAAGTTTCGGGACGCGGCGTGCTTTTCCATCCAGACCGACTTTCATTCGGCATAGTCCTGCCGGTACAGGCGAAGACCTCAACCGACATACGGTTCGATACCCAGCTCGATATGGCAGGCCACGCCGATAGGCTGGATTTCGATGCCCTGTGGGTAAGGGATGTCCCTCTCAACAGCGCAAGCTACCCCGACCCCGTCGGGCATGCCGACCCCTGGGTTTTCCTCGGCGCGTTGGCGGCGTCCACATCCAGGATCGCCCTGGCGACGGGCGCGATCGTGCTGCCTCTGCGGCATCCGCTCCACATCGCCAAGGCAGCCCTTTCGATGGCCTCCTTGTCGAAGGGGCGTTTCGTCCTTGGTCTCGGTTCGGGAGACAGGCCGACGGAGTACGAAATATTCGGAGCGGATATCGAGAACCGCAAGACGCTCTTTCAATTTCATTGGGAGCGCCTCGCCGCCGCGCTGCGGCAGAACCCGGAAGTCATTGACGAAGGTGGCCGCGTGCGCAGCGAATTCGCCATAAGACCCAGCCTGCAGCAAGGATCCATTCCGATGGTGGCCGTGGGTTCGTCGTCGCAATCTCTCGAGTGGATCGCCCGGCACGCGTCGGCTTGGATGACCTATTACCGCCCGCTGTCCATCCAGAAGGATCGCTTGGCGCTCTGGCGCAATGCTCGGACAAAAGTCACCACCGATTTCCGCGGATTCGGACAGTCCATGGTGTTGGAATTGCTCGACAATCCCGAGGCGGCGTATGAGGAGGCGAATCTCGGTGGCAGAAGCGGCAGGCGAGGGCTGATCGGAGCGCTCGCGGCGATGCGGGAAGCCGGCATTCACCATGTCGCCTTTAACCTCGCCGCCCAGGGCAGGCCGCCCGGCGAGGTGATGGAGGAGATCGCAGCGGATATCCTGCCGGCCATGCGTTAGCATCGGCGATTTGCCCGTAATGGTGGTGCCATGGAAATCATGTCTATTGGATGCTGGCATTTGCAGCATGCGCCACCTATCTTTCCGCTGAAACAAAAAAGGGCCGACTTTGCTTCTCGAAATTTCAATCGTTATCGTTCTCACCCTTCTTAACGGCGTACTGGCAATGTCGGAATTGGCGATCGTCTCATCCCGGCCCGCCCGCCTGAAAGTGCTTTCGGACCAAGGAAGCAGAGGTGCCGCGATGGCGATGAGGCTGGCCGAGGAACCCGGCCGCTTCCTCTCGACGGTGCAGATCGGCATTACGCTCGTCGGTGTTCTTTCCGGCGCTTTTTCCGGCGCCACACTTGGCGCTCGGCTGTCGGGCTGGCTTGCCGCGCAAGGGCTTTCGGTTGCCGCGGCCGACGCGATCGGCGTTGGCTCCGTCGTCGTCGCCATCACCTATCTCTCGCTGATCATCGGTGAATTGGTGCCGAAGCAGGTTGCGCTTCGCGCCCCTGAAGCCGTGGCCGCCAAGATCGCACCGGCCATGGTGTTTCTTTCGCGAGCGGCCGCGCCGCTCGTCTGGCTGCTGGATCTTTCGGGACGATTTGTCCTGCGCGCGCTCGGCCAATCCGGCAAGGCGGCAGACGGCGTCAGCGACGAGGAAATCAAAACCGTTCTCGCGGAGGCGCAGAGCGCCGGCGTGATCGCAACGGAAGAACAAGCCATGATATCAGGCGTCATGCGCCTGGCCGACCGGAATGCCAGAGGGCTTATGACGCCGCGTCGCGACGTGGAGGTCATCGATATCGAGGACAGTTTCGAAGAGGTTCGGGAGCAGATTCGCCGCACGGACAAGGCGCGGCTGCCGCTGCGCAAGGACAGCTCGGACGAAATCGTCGGCGTGCTGACGACCAGGGATTTCTTCGATGCGCTGGCATCCGGCGGCCGCGTCGATATTCAGACGCTGGCCAAGCAGGTGCCGATCGTTTCGGATCTTTCGAGCGCGCTTGATGTGGTCAAGGCGCTACGCCGCTCCTCCGCGCATATGGTGCTCGTCTATGACGAATACGGCCACTTCGAAGGCGTCGTCACCTCGGGCGATATTCTCGAAGCCGTCCTTGGCGCCGTGCAGGAAGAAGCGGATGCCAGCGGCGAACAGGCAATCGTCCGTCGCCACGACGGCAGCTACCTCGTGTCCGGCTGGATGCCGATAGACGAATTCGCCGATTTCATGAACCTCCAGATCGACGACGATCGTGACTACCAAACGGTTGCAGGCTTCGTCCTGCAGGAACTGCGCCATCTTCCGGATGTCGGCGAAAGCTTCACCAAGAACGGCTGGCGCTTCGAGGTCGTGGATCTCGACGGCCGCAGGATCGACAAACTGCTGGTGAGTTCGGACGAGAGTGCTCGCGAAGGAAGGCATTGATATTGCCAGAGATTTGAGGAGCGGTATCCCGGCATGTCATGGGCTTGCTATAGTTCCATAAGATAGATTATCTGATTTTTTCTTGTAGGGGGGTACATTCTATTTCCAAGTGCGACATGCCAGTAAATTCAATGGCTTCACTTTGGAGATTTTGGCATGTCGCTTTGCTATCAGCAGTTCACCCTCGCCAATCGTCGCCGTCTTTATCATCTCAGAGAGCGAAAGGTGCCAGTTGGCGAGATCGCCAGCCAGCTCGGACGTCATCGCTCAACGATCTATCGTGAGCTCAAGCGCAACACTTTCCACGATCGCGAGTTTCCCGAGTACACCGGCTACTTTGATACGATCGCCGATGACATCGCCAAGGAGCGGCGCCGAAGGCTGCGCAAGCTCAGGCGGCATCCAAGACTGCGCGAGCTGGTCATTGACCGCCTGAAGGCCTATTGGTCACCGGAACAGATTGCCGGTCGCCTTGCCGAAGACAGCGCAAACCCCGTTCGCATTTGCCCGGAGACCATCTATCGCTTTGTCTACTGCAAGGAGGATTATGGTCTGGGCCTCTATCGCTACCTGCCGGAGGCACGTCGCAAGCGTCGCCCTCGGGGCTCTCGCCGACCGCGCGGCAACGTCTTCCCGGCCGATTGCAGGATATCCCAAAGACCTGATTTTATTGGCAATCGGACCGAGTTCGGACATTGGGAAGGCGATCTGCTGATCTTCAAGCGGGAGCTTGGGCCGACCAATGTCACCTCACTGGTTGAACGCAAGAGCCGCTATACGGTCATGCTCAAGAACAACAGTCGTCATTCGCGACCGATCATGGATAAGATCGTTCATGCTTTCTCGCTGTTGCCAGCGTTGGCGCGGCAGAGCTTTACCTTCGATCGCGGCACGGAGTTCAGCGGCTTCAGGGCTTTTGAGGAAGGCATCGGCGCGAGGAGCTGGTTCTGCGATCCAAGCGCGCCATGGCAAAAAGGCGCCGTTGAGAACACCAACAAACGCATCCGACGCTTCATGCCTAGTGACACGGATCTTGCCAATGTCACCCAGCAACAGCTGACCGACTTGGCGTATCATCTAAACTCACAGCCTCGCAAATGCCTCGGATACCGGACCCCCGCCGAAGCCTTTGCTGCCTATTTGCGCGAAGGTGGCTGATGCCCTACCCTCCAAGGCGGCCATGATGCACTTGGGTTAGCTTCTCCAGGGCTATTTAGTAATGCGACAGTTGGGCCAGTTAGAGATGCGACAGTCTCGCCTCTCGATGCGCTGGTCAATGCCAACGTCGGGAGCAAGGATGACGATCTTCAGCCTGGTCGAGCACAAGGTTCTGGTCAACAAGATGGCATGGGCGTCGGTAAAAATCAGTTCGCAGAACTCTGCTTGGAATGCCCGTCATGGCACCCTCTAAAACAATTATCGACCACGGCGGCGACCGAGCCTTGGGTCCGGCCGTCAGTCAGCGTGTTCGGATCGAGCGATGTCCGGCGTCGCGCGGCAACACATCTCCGTGAGCCCGCTTCCAATTCCGCAACCGGCATGCCAATATTTTGCCCATGAAATTGCTGAGGGTCGCCCGTCGTCTGTTCCTGCTCGTCGCCATGCTCGCGGTCGTCGTCGGCCCGATGAGCATCGGGGTGGCCAGCAGCGCCATGGCGTCTTCGGGTGCGGCGACGATGGAGGCTATGGGCAGCGTCATGCCCGGCATGCAGATGGCGGAAGAGATGCCATGCTGCCCCGAGAAGCATCCCGTCAAGCTGGATTGCGCCAAGGGCTGCCCGCTGGCCCTGGTCTGCACGACCTCGATCTTCGCCCATGCTCCAGACAGCCATGGCTGGTCGTTCGCCATTTCCTGGCAGTCCCACCGCTACGGTTTGCTGCCGACATCGCAACTGATGTCCGCATTCGTCGAGCCTCCGGCCCGCCCTCCGAAAGCCTGATCTCCCGCCATTGTTGAAACATGCCTGCGGATAGCGTGGAACGCCTGAGCGCGTCTCCTTCTGCCCAATGGCTATCAATTTTGACCCGAGGACGCGATCAACACATCCGTCCCGATGAGATCGAAAATCATGAACAAGCCCTCTCTTTCCGCGGGAGCGATGCTCCTTGCCGGCGTACTGATCGTTGGCTCCGCCACCGTGACTCTTGCAGCCTCCCAGGACTACGAATTCCAGCCTGTTTCGACCGATGTCAAACAGGGACAGGGATCATTGGTCTCCGTGCGCCTGATCGACAAGCGGACCGGCAAACCCGTTCCCGATGCCGTCATCTTCACCACCCGCATGGACATGGCCCCGGAGGGCATGGAGATGATGACAACGCCCGTCGAGGCCGCCACCTCGACCGAACCCGGCGTCTATGCTTTCAAGACCGACTTCACGATGGCGGGCGGCTGGCGCTTCAAGCTTGCCGCCAAGATCCAGGGTGAACCTGATACGGTCCAGGGCGAACTTGTCCTGAAGGCCGCGCCTTGAACACGCCATCCCGTGTGGCAGCCACGCTCTCCCTCGCCGTATTGTTCGGCGGGGGAGGCTATTGGGCTGGCACGAACGATCTTGGCGCGCGGCTCGGACTTCATCTTGTTAAGCCCGCTCTTGCCACGCCCGCCGCTTCCATGATCGCTCCAGCCGGGGCGATCATCTATTACCGTCATCCGGACGGCCAACCAAGGTTTTCCGCAACACCGAAAAATACCGAGGATGGACGACCATTCATCGCCGTCCATGCCAGTGAGGACGTGAGCTTCGCCACGGCGGCACCCAAACCGGTCGAAGCGGCAGCGACCGCAACGTCATCCGACACCACCGCGACGAAGGGAAAACTTCTCTATTATCGCAACCCGATGGGCCTGCCCGATACTTCCAAGGTGCCGAAAAAGGACTCCATGGGCATGGACTATATCCCGGTCTTCGAGGGCGATCAGAGCGATGCCTCGACGGTAAAAGTCTCGCTCGGAAAACTGCAGCGCACGGGCGTGAAGACGGCCACCGCCGAGATGACCGGCATCAGCCGCAAGATCCAGGTGCCCGGTACCGTTGCCCTCGACGAGCGGCTTGTCAGCGTCATTTCGATGCGGACGGATTCGTTCGTGGACGACGTCGCCAATGTCACCACTGGAGACCGCATAAGGAAGGGCCAAAGCCTCTTCAGCTTCTACTCCAAGGATATAGCGACTGCCGCCTCCGAGTATGCGGCCGGGAGAAACGACGGCCGCGGCGATGCAGACGCGGGCTCCGCTCTGCGTCTGAAAAATCTCGGCGTTCCCCAGCAGGTGATCGATACGATCGCGCGGACCCGTCAGGTGCCGGCCAGTATCGGCTACGTCGCCCCGCGCGACGGCATCATCCTCGAGCGCGCGGCGACAACAGGCATGATGGCCAAGCCCGGCGACGTGCTGTTCCGTATCGCCGATATCTCCAACGTATGGGTGATGGCCGACGTGCCGGAATATGATCTGGCGTCGGTCCGCGACGGAGCAGAGGTCAATGTCACCGTCAGGAGCCTTCCCGGCAAAACGTTCAGGGGTTTGATCGATCTGATCTATCCGCAGGTCGATATGCAGACACGGACGACGAAAGTGCGTATCGAGCTTCCCAATCCTGATGGCGTGCTCTTGGCCAACATGTATGCCGACGTCGAGATCGAGGCCGGCGCGCAAAAGCCAGTGGTCGCCGTGCCGAACAGCGCCGTGATCGATACCGGTGACCGGCAGGTCGTGTTCATCGACAAGGGCGACGGCCGCTTCGAGCCAAAGGATGTCAAGCTCGGCGCCCGGGGCGAGGATCAGACGGAGATCATCGAGGGCGTCGCCGCCGGCGACAAGGTGGTGGTTGCCGCCAACTTCCTGCTCGACGCCGAAAGCAACCTGAACTCGGCGCTCAGCGCCATGACATCAGAGGAGACGAAACCATGATCTCCCGCCTCATCTCGTGGTCCGCCCACAATCTCGTCCTGATCTTCGTCGGTGCGGCACTTGCGGTCGCGGGCGGCATCTACGCCCTGCGGTCCCTGCCCCTCGACGCCATCCCCGATCTCTCCGACATCCAGGTGATCGTCTACATCGAATATCCGGGCCAGGCGCCGCAGGTGGTCGAGGACCAGGTGACCTACCCGCTGACGACCTCGATGCTGACCGTGCCGAAATCGAAGGTCGTGCGCGGCTTCTCCTTCTTCGGCGTCTCCTTCGTCTACGTGATCTTCGAAGACGGCACCGATCCCTACTGGGCGCGCAGCCGGGTGCTGGAATATCTGAACGCCGCCCAGAGCCGGCTGCCGCAGGGCGTGACGCCGACACTCGGGCCGGATGCGACGGGCGTGGGCTGGGTCTATGAATATGCCGTCGTCGCCAAGCAACTATCGCTCGCCGAGTTGCGATCGCTGCAGGACTGGGTGATCCGCTTCGCCGTCTCCAAGTCCGAAGGCGTGTCCGAGGTCGCGAGCGTCGGCGGCTTCGTCAAGCAGTATTCGATCGTCGTCGACCCGGCTCGGCTGAAGGCGCAGGGCGTCACGCTCAACGACGTCGCCAATGCGGTGCGCGCCAGCAATACCGACGTCGGCGGCCGCACGGTCGAACTCTCCGAGTTCGAGTTCATGGTGCGTGGGCGCGGTTATCTCAAGGGCATCCCTGACATCGAGAATATCGTCCTGAAGAGCCGGAACGGCGTGCCGCTCAAGCTGAGCGACGTCGCCAGGGTCGAACTCGTTCCAGACGAGCGACGCGGCATCACCGAACTGAACGGCGAAGGCGAGGTCGCGAGCGGCATCGTGCTGCAGCGGTTCGGGGCCAATGCGCTTGATGTCATCGACAACGCCAAGAAGAGCCTCGATTCCATCAAGAGCAGTCTTCCGGCGGGGACCGAAATCGTTCCTGTTTACGATCGCTCCACGCTCATCGAAGCTGCCATCGAAACCCTGAAAGGCACCTTGGTCGAGGAATCGATCGTCGTCGCCCTGGTGACGATTGCCTTCCTTCTCCATGTCCGCAGCGCCCTTGTTGCCATCATCATGCTCCCCGTCGGCATCCTGATGGCCTTCATTGCCATGAAGCTGCTCGGCATCGGGGCGAACATCATGAGCCTCGGCGGCATCGCCATCGCCATCGGCGCAATGATCGACGCGGCGATCGTCATGATCGAGAACGCCCACAAGCATCTTGAACGGGCGCCACCCGACAAGCCGCGAGTGGAAATCCTGGTGGAAGCGGCAAGCGAGGTCGGACCGGCGCTGTTCTTCAGCCTGCTGATCATTACGGTGTCGTTCCTGCCGATCTTCACGCTGGAATCGCAGGAAGGCCGGTTGTTCGGCCCGCTCGCCTTCACCAAGACCTTCTCGATGGCCGCCGCCGCGCTGCTTTCGGTGACGCTCGTTCCTGCGCTGATGATCCTGTTCGTCCGGGGATACATCGTCCCGGAACATAAGAACCCTCTGAACAGATTTCTCATATGGATTTATCGTCCGGTCATATCGGGCGTTTTGCGCGTGAAGACGCTGACCATACTGGCGGCGCTCGTGATCCTCGGGGTCACCGTCTGGCCCGTCCAACATATCGGCAGCGAGTTCATGCCCAATCTCGACGAGGGCACGCTGATGTACATGCCGACCACCCTGCCCGGCATATCCATCACCAAGGCGGCGGAACTGATGCAGACGCAGGATCGCATCATCAAATCGTTCCCCGAAGTCCAGAGCGTCTTCGGCAAGGCCGGACGCGCGCTCACCGCCACCGACCCCGCTCCAACGGAAATGTTCGAGACGATCATTACATTGAAGCCGAAATCGGAATGGCGGCCCGGGGTCACCACCGACAGTCTGAAGCGGGAGATGGATGCAGCCCTGCAGTTCCCCGGCGTCTCCAACGCCTGGACCATGCCGATCCGCGCCCGCATCGACATGTTATCGACCGGGATCAGGACGCCTGTCGGCGTCAAGGTCTACGGCACCGATCTCGGTGAGATGGAGAAGATCGCCCGTCAGATCGAGACCGTGCTGAAGACTGTTCCTGGAACCTCAAGCGCCTATGCGGAGCGGGTGATCGGCGGCTACTATCTCGATATCGTTCCAGATCGGACGGCGCTCGGGCGCTATGGCTTGACCATCAACGATGTCCAGGACGTCGTCGGCATGGCACTGGGCTCCGAGGTCGTGACCCAGACGGTCGAAGGCCGGGAACGCTATGGCGTGGCTGTAAGATATCCACGGGCAGCCCGAAGCGACCCGCAGTCGATCGCCAGGGACGTGCAGATATCCTTGCCGGGCGGCGGAACGGTTCCGCTCGGAGAGGTCGCCGACGTCAAGCTGACCCGCGGCGCGACGACGATCCGTACCGAGAACGGCCAGCTCGCCGTCTACATCTACGTCGACATCGCCAACCGCGATCTCGGCGGCTATGTAGCGGAAGCCCAGCAGGCGGTTGCCAAGAGCGTGACAATGCCATCAGGCTATTCCGTCGCTTGGAGCGGCCAGTTCGAATATCTCGAACGGGCGGAGGCCCGGCTTGCCGTCGTCGTTCCCCTGACGCTGGCGCTGATCTTCCTGTTGCTCTACCTGAACTTCAAGGCGCTGACCGAGACTGTCATCGTCATGCTGTCGCTCCCGTTCGCGCTGGTCGGCGGCATCTGGCTGATGTGGTGGATGGGTTTCAACGCGTCGGTGGCGGTCGCCGTCGGCTTCATCGCGCTGGCGGGCGTCGCTGCCGAGACCGGGGTGATCATGCTTATCTACCTCGACCATGCGATGAAGGAGCGGCGCGAAGCCAGCGAAAAGGAAGGCCGCACCTTCTCGAAGCTGGACCTCAACACGGCGATCATGGTCGGCGCGGTCGAGCGCGTCCGGCCGAAAATGATGACCGTCGTCGCCATCATGGCCGGCCTCGTGCCAATCCTCTGGAGGACCGGCACGGGCTCGGAAATCATGCAGCGCATCGCCGTACCCATGATCGGCGGCATGGTATCATCGACCTTGCTGACGCTGATCGTCATTCCGGCGGTCTATGGGCTGATCAAGGGGTGGCGGCTGCCGGCAACAGCCGAATCAGCAAGTGCCGCCTCGGACGACGACGATCGCGGCCTCGAAGCCGCCGAATAAGACCGGTTATCGAGGGAGGGTCGCGCCTACGTGTGTCGGCCCTCCTTTGTCGACTGAAAGCAGCTTCCATGTACTGATCGAAAAGAACCTTCAGTTGACATCTCCCAACACATCCATCATTCTGGATATATGGAATCAAAACTCGCGATCGCGGCACTGGCCGCACTGGCACAGACCACCCGGCTCGAAACTTTCCGTCTGCTCGTGAAGGCGGAACCGGAGGGTGTTCCGGCGGGAGAGCTGGCCCGAATGCTCGACGTCCCGCAGAACACCATGTCCGCGCATCTCGCCACGCTGCAGCGCGCCGGCATCGTCAAGAGCGAGCGACAGAGCCGCTCCATCATCTATCGCGCCGATCTCGAAGGGTTCCGCGCACTGACCCTATTCCTCCTCAAGGACTGCTGCGGTGGGAACGCGGAGTTGTGTGCGCCTCTGATCGCCGATCTCACACCCTGCTGCCCGCCGGAGGCCTCCCGAACATGAGACTAAACAGAGCACCGACCTAACACGGACGCAAACCAATGACCGACAAGACCTACAACGTGCTCTTCCTGTGCACGGGCAATTCCGCACGTTCCATCCTCGCCGAATCCATCCTGAACAAGGAAGGCGGCGGACGCTTCAGAGCCTTCTCCGCCGGTAGCCAACCCAAGGGCGAAGTCAACCCTCACGCCATCAGGGAACTCGAGGCGCTCGGATATCCGTCCGCGGGCTTCTCGTCAAAAAGCTGGGACGTCTTCGCCGAACCAGGTGCACCGCAGATGGATTTTATCTTCACCGTCTGCGACAGCGCGGCCGGCGAAGCCTGCCCGGTCTGGATCGGTCATCCCATGACCGCACACTGGGGTATCGAAGACCCGGCAGCCGTCCAGGGAACGGATATTGAGATACAGAGAGCGTTCAATCAGGCAGCACGGTTCCTGAGGAACCGCATATCAGCGTTTCTCGCCCTGCCGCATTCCAGCGTCGACAGGCTCGCTCTCGAGCAGCATTTGCGCCAGATCGGCACGCTCGAAGGCGCATCCGTGAAATCCGCAAAGGCGGAATGAGATGTCCATCTTCGAACGATATCTGACCGTCTGGGTCTTCCTCTGCATCGTCGTCGGCATCGCGCTCGGCCACATGATGCCGGGCGTCTTCCATGCCATCGGCGCAGCCGAGATGGCGAAGGTGAACATCCCTGTCGCCGTACTCATATGGCTGATGGTCATCCCGATGCTGCTCAAGATCGACTTCGGGTCGCTGGCCAAGGTCGGCAGCTACTGGCGCGGGATCGGCGTGACGCTCTTCGTCAATTGGGCGGTCAAGCCTTTCTCGATGGCGCTGCTCGGCTGGCTGTTCGTCGGCTGGCTCTTCCGTCCCCTGCTCCCGGCCGACCAGATGGACTCCTATATCGCGGGGCTGATCATTCTGGCGGCGGCTCCGTGCACGGCGATGGTGTTCGTCTGGTCGAACCTCACGAAGGGCGAGCCGCACTTCACCCTGTCGCAGGTGGCGCTGAACGACGCCATCATGATCGTCGCCTTCGCGCCCATCGTCGGCCTGCTGCTGGGCCTCTCGGCGATATCAGTGCCGTGGGACACGCTGACGATCTCGGTCGTCCTCTACATCCTGATCCCGGTCGCCATCGCCCAGGTCGTCCGCAAGCTGCTCACCGCCGACGGCACGACGCGGTCTCTCGACGCCCTTCTGTCCAGACTGCAGCCGCTTTCGCTCGTCGCGCTGCTCGCGACGCTGATCCTGCTCTTCGGGTTTCAAGGAGAGCAGATCATCGCGCAGCCGACGATCATCGGCCTGCTGGCGGTTCCGATCCTGATCCAGGTCTACTTCAACTCCGGGCTGGCCTACCTGCTGAACCGGATGTCGGGCGAACAGCATTGCGTCGCCGGACCATCGGCCCTGATCGGGGCCAGCAACTTCTTCGAACTCGCCGTCGCCGCTGCCATCAGCCTGTTCGGCTTCCAGTCCGGAGCGGCACTCGCAACCGTCGTCGGCGTCCTCATCGAGGTTCCGGTCATGCTGTCGGTCGTCTGGATCGTGAACCGCAGCAAGGGCTGGTACGAGGCCGCACCCGCCGTCGCCAAGAACACCGCAACCGAAAGGCCATGACCATGGACGTCACCATCTATCACAATCCCGCCTGCGGGACCTCGCGCAACACGCTGGAGATGATCCGCAACGCCGGCATCGAGCCGACCGTGATCGAATATCTGAAAACGCCGCCGTCGCGCGCCGAGCTGACGAAGATGATCGTGGACGCCGGCCTGACCGTCCGTCAGGCCATCCGCGAGAAGGGAACCCCCTACGCGGAACTCGGGCTCGACAACCCCGCTCTGACCGACGACCAGTTGCTCGACGCCATGCTGAAGGATCCGATCCTCATCAACCGGCCGTTCGTCGTCACGCCGCTTGGGACCAGACTGAGCCGACCTTCGGAGGTCGTGCTCGACATCCTGCCCGACACCCACAAGGGCGCCTTCACCAAGGAAGGCGGCGAACGGGTTCTCGACGCGGAGGGCAAGCGCATTGTCTGAAGGATTCCCGGCCCTCGATGAAAACCATCTCCGCCAGCCCGACCTCAACGCCCTTCGTCCGTCATTCTCCGCGCACAAGCCCCGGATCCTGATCCTCTACGGCTCGATCCGCGAGGTCTCGTACAGCCGGCTGCTCGCTCACGAATCCCGCCGCCTGCTGGAGCGTCTCGGCTGCGAAGTCAGGCTCTTCGACCCAAAGGGACTACCCCTGCCGGACGATGCCCCCGCAAGCCACCCAAAGGTCCAGGAGCTCAGGGAGCTTTCCGAATGGTCCGAGGGACAGGTCTGGATCAGCCCGGAGCGTCACGGCGCGATGACGGGCGTCATGAAGTCCCAGATCGACTGGATCCCTCTGGCTGTCGGCTCCGTCCGGCCGACGCAGGGCAAGACGCTCGCGGTGATGCAGGTGTCCGGCGGTAGCCAATCCTTCAACGCCCTGAACCAGATGCGCGTACTCGGTCGCTGGATGCGGATGCTCACCATCCCGAACCAGAGCAGTGTCGCGAAGGCCTTTCAGGAATTCGACGCCGACGGGCGGATGAAGCCGTCGCCATACTACGACCGCGTCGTCGACGTCTGCGAGGAACTGGTGAAGTTCACGCTGCTGACACGCGACGCCTCACCCTACCTGACCGACCGCTACAGCGAGCGGAAGGAGGACGCCGAGAAGCTTGAGCAGCGGGTGCAATTGGAGTCCATCTGACGGCTGGCAGCTATTCGGCGCAACCGCGCCCACGAGGAACTCCCGAGCACGACCGACACCTGAGGCGACTGCGCTCCTGCCCGGTCCGACGACCCGCATCGGCGGATGAATCTTGCACCGGATCGGTTGTCCGAGATCCTGTGCAAGCGCGAGCAGCATTGTGTCGGATCGCAGCTGACGTTTTCGTTTGAGCGCAAGTGGATCCTGCCGCAGGAAAGAGACCGAGGTGACGCGCGGTCTGCTCCGTCGTTATGTGGAAACCTATGCCTATGCGGTTGCCCGAACCTAAGATGCAAAGCGGTATCAAGGCAAAGTTCGGCCACCGCAAACGCCTGAAACGAAATGATGAATTAATGAGCAAATCGTTTCATTTTCATCCGGCGATCCGCAATAATCTATCTATTCTATAGATAATAAGTATTTAAGTTAGTTTTTGCCGGTGGCTGATCCTCCCAAGTTTGATGCCGCCGGCGGGGGCGATACATTAAAGGAGCATTTCATGCGACCCATTTCGATACTTCAGTCTTTTAAAAGCACTATTGGCGCTCTGATACTCGCTGCGACGGCCCTTGCGCCTCTCGCAGCCGAAGCGGGGCAAACCCTCGACAAGATCAAGGAGCGTGGTCTTATCAAAGTCGGCGTGGGCACGACACCGGGCTTCTTCACACCCGACAGCAATGGCCGGTGGCAGGGCTTCTTCGTCGATTTCGGGCGGGCGCTGGCGGTTACGGTCTTCAACGATCCCGACAAGGTTGAATTCACCAACTCCTCACCGCAGCAGCGTCTTCCCGCATTGCAGGCTGGTGAATTTGACATTCTCCTTTCCGGGGTGACGGAAACCATCACCCGTGCTTTCAAGCTCGGCTTCCACTTCGGGCCTGTCGTCTTCTATGATGGCCAGGGGCTGCTCGTTCGCAAGGACCTTGGTGTCACCAAGGGCGAAGATCTCGATGGGGCGACGATCGGCGTCCAAAGCGGCACGACGGGTGAGCTCAACATCGCCGATTTCTTCCGGAAGACCGGCAAGAAGTTCACCCCTGTCACGATCGAGGAAACGAGCGAGTTTACCAAGGCGCTCGACACCGGCCGCGTCGATGCTTTGACGCAGGATTCGACCGATCTGGCCGCGAAGCGGACCCAGCTCACCAAGCCCGACAATTACATCCTTCTGCCGGAACGGCTTTCCAAGGAGCCTCTTGCACCTGCCATCCGCGCCGGCGATGACCAGTGGCTGGAGATCGTCAACTGGACGGTTTACGCCACGATCCAGGCTGAGGAGTTTGGGATTACCAAAGAGAACGTCGATACCTTCCTGACGAGCGACGATCCGGCGATCAAACGCTTCCTCGGCGTCGATCCCTCCCTCGGCGAGGCGATTGGCCTCGATCCGAAATTTGCCTACAACATCATCAAGGCTGTCGGCAACTACGGGGAAATCTTCGAGCGCAATGTCGGCAAGGGTACGCCGCTCAATTTCGATCGCGGCTTGAACCAGCTCTGGACCAAGGGCGGCCTCATCTACTCTCCGCCCTTCCGCTGATCTCATGCCGTTGTTGCATATGGCATCACGGAACAGTTCCGAACCGGGCTTCGCGAAGCCCGGTTTCCCGGATCGAATCCGTCAATGGCTCGGTCCTTCACCGCTGACCCAAGTGGCAGTGCTACTCCTCATCATCGCGCTTTTCTGCTATCTCGGCGACAATGTCATCGAGACGATGCACAGGCTCGGCCTGAAGCCAGGCTTTGCCTTCCTTTCTCAACGAGCAAACTTCGAGATCGGCGAGAGCCTGATTGCTTATTCGTCTTCGGATACGTATGGCCGGGCGCTCCTGGTCGGGCTGTTCAACACGATCAATGTTGCCTTCTTCGGATGCCTGCTCGCGACCGTCTTCGGCGTGATCCTCGGGATCGCCCGTCTTTCCGGAAACCGTGTGCTTTCGTCCTTCGTTCGCGGCTATGTCGAGATATTCCGCAACACGCCGCTTCTGCTCCAGCTCTTTCTGTGGAGTGCGATTTTCCATAGCCTCCCGCCGCCGCGCCGAGCGATCGACGTTTCCGGCAGCTTCTTCCTCACCAATCGCGGCGTCTTCGTCCCCAAGCTGATCGTCGATGGGCCTTCCATATTGATCTGGCTGCCCCTCGCCGGCGCTGCCGCCTGCGTCACAATCTTCGTCTTGCGACGCCTGTTGTTCGGCCGGCGTTTTTACGCAAGCCGTATCGCTATCATCGCCGTTGCGGTTTTTATAACGATCTGCTGGGCGGCGGGTGTTCACATATCAGCCGAAATACCTGCAAGAGGCGGGTTCAACATCAGCGGCGGCCTGTCGCTGACGCCGGAATTTGCCGGACTTCTGACCGGGCTCGTCTTCAACGCCGCCGCCACCATCGCCGAAATCGTCAGAAGCGGCATCCAATCGGTTGGAAACGGCCAATGGGAGGCCGCCCGCGCGCTGGGGCTGCGGCCCGGCCATATCATGCGGCTTGTCGTTCTGCCACAGGCGCTCCGCGTCATCACGCCACTGATGACATCGAGCTATCTCGACCTGACGAAGAACTCGAGCCTCGCCGTGGCTATCGGCTTTCCCGATCTTGTGAATGTCGCCAATACAACCGCCAATACGACCGGCCAAACGCTGGAGGCGCTCGCGATTATCGCGATCGCGTATCTGTCGATCAATCTGGTCGTCTCCATTCTGATGAACCTCTATAATCGAAATATAATGCTCAAGGATGCTCGGCAGCGATGAGCGAATTGCAAATCACACTTCCCAAGCGCGCCCGGCGACCCCTGACAGCAGGACTTTTCGACAGCAAGCTGAATGGCTTCATAACCCTCGCTTGCCTTGCCGTCGCCATTTGGTTTCTCATGCCCCTGTGGCGCTGGGCTATTGACGACGCCGTCTGGGCCGGGCCGGCACAGAACTGCAACGTCGATGGCGCCGGAGCCTGTTGGGCATTTATCGGCGCGAAATTCCGCTTCATCATCTTCGGCTTCTATCCGCCCGCCCTGCAATGGCGCCCTACTCTGGTCATTCTCGGGATCGAGGCTCTGCTTTTCCTATCTGCAAAACCGCAATTCTGGAGCAAGCGACTTCTTATTCTCTGGCTTGTTGCCGTGCCTGTCTGCTGGCTGCTGATGGCCGGCACTCTCCTACCGCCGGAAGCTCCGACCAACCAATGGGGCGGATTGCCGATAACGATCCTGGTCTCGCTGATCGGCCTCGCCACTGCCTTTCCCCTGGCCTTGCTGCTGGCTCTCGCACGTCGATCCAAAATGGGCATCCTGCGAAGCCTTGCCGTGATCTTCATCGAATGCCTGCGCGGCGTCCCGCTGATCGCCGTGCTTTATGTCGCAATGCTTATCGTTCCGATGGCGCTGCCGGCAGACGCGCTGCTGGACAAACTGATGCGCGCGCAAGTCGGCATCACCTTCTTCGTTTCCGCTTATCTGGCCGAAGTCATTCGCGCGGGTCTGCAATCGATCCCGGCTGGTCAAACGGAAGCAGCCTATTCCCTCGGTCTGGGCTATTGGCGGACAGCACGGTTGATCGTGCTGCCCCAGGCGCTGAGGACAGTCATTCCGGCCATCGTCAATCTATCGATCGGCATCTTGCTCAATACTTCGCTGCTTGCCGTCATCGGCATCACCGACCTTCTGAACGCAGCAAAGACCGCAGCAACAGACCCGAACTGGCTCGGCTTCTATACGGAGACGTTTATCTTTGCCGCCTGCATCTATTTCGCAATCAGCTTCGCCGCCTCGCGATACAGCCTGTGGCTGGAGGCGCGGCTGCGGGCACGGTGACGACGGTTGCACGAGTCGGCGAATCCCCTCGCCTCCCGGAAATGAACGGCAGCATATCGGTTGCCGTCATTTCTCCCATCATTCGATCGGCTACACCTGACCCATGACGCTTCCTTTTGCACGGGCAAAACGAACCGCAAATCGGATAAACATCGAATTCCAAAGCCGATCGGCTGCGACGGGCCTTAGAAGGGAGGCGTTGGTGACGCTGCCTGGAAATGTTCGCGCAGCGTCTCGGTCTCGTATTCGTGGCGGTACAGGCCGCGCCTGCGCAGAATCGGCACGAGTTCGTCGACAATCACGGCAAGACCATCGATCAGGCGATCCGGCTGCAGGTTGAAGCCGTCGATGGCTCCGGCGTGGAACCAATCTTCGATGTGGTCGGCGAGTTGCTCGGGCGTGCCGACGAATCCGGCATGACCCGACCCGGTATACCGCGTCTGCTTGAGATACTCGCGCACGGTGGGGTTGGTCTTGCGGATCTGCGTGATGATCGATTCGCGAAAGCCGATACTGCCGAGGAAGGTCTGGGTGTCCTTGATCGGGCCGAGGACATCCTCGGGAAACGGCTCATCCAGTTCGAGTTTCGAGGCGTCGTAGCCGATCGCCTGTGACAGCCAGGCGATGGAATATGATGGCGGGCCTGCGTCATGGATCTCATCGCTGCGGCGACGCGCCTCTTCCTCGCTGCTGCCCAAGCTCAGCAACAAGCCTGGGAGGATCTTGATATCGTCGGGTGAACGGCCATTACTCCGCGCGAGACCTTTGACCAAACGGTAGTGCTCGATGGCTTGATTTTTGGTGAGTTCGGCCGCGAAGACACCTTCAGCCGCGCGTCCCGCCAGGGCGCGACCCTGCGGCGAACCACCCGCCTGGAAGATGACCGGGTGGCCTTGCTTCGACGGCGGCACCCGCAAACGGCCGTCGACATCGAAGAATTCACCATGGTGATGCACATCTCGACCCGTGGCCGCGGATTCCCACAATGCCCGCACGACATCGACGAATTCGCTTGCACGCTCGTAGCGATCGTCACGAAAGGGGATATCGGGCATGCCGAAATTGCGCGCGGCAGGCACGCCGCGCGTGGTGACGACATTCCACGCCGCGCGACCACCCGTTTGTTGGTCCCATGAGAGGAAGCGCTCGGCGAGTTCGAAAGGGTCGTTGAAGGTGGACGAGGCGGTGGCGACAAGGCCCACGCGCGGGGTTGCCGCGGCCACATGACCCCAGTTCACCGTTGGCTCGAGGCGGATCGGATTGGCGTCATAGGCTGGGTCGCCCAGCAGCGGGCCATCAGCCAGGAATATGGCGTCAAGGGTGCCGCGTTCCGCCGTCTTGCCAAGGTTCGTCCAATAATCCGGGTCAATGAAGGAATCCTTCTTCAACAGCGGCGTCTTCCATGCCGCCGGCAGATAACCTAGCACCAATGCGTTGATCCCGAGGAGGACGTGACCAGATCGCTTGTTTGTCATGAGTGATATCTCCGTTGCTCTCTAAAGAGAGACATGCGGTTGCGGCAGAGGGAAAGCCGCGCGCGCCGTGGACGGCAGCGGCGCTGGCGCCGTCAGGTTTAACGCGGTGCGCAGAGATCCGCCTGGCGCGATGGGAGCAAAACCATCTGCAAGCCACCGCTCGGCGGTGTCGAGGAGATCACCCACCGACTGCTCAAGGCCCGCGCGCAGCACGACACCCGCAACAGCATGTGGCGGCGGCTCCTGCCCCAGAGCCACGATCGGCACAGAGCCCGAAGCGCCCAGGACAAGCTCGATCGGGTCGTTGGCGCTTGCCGGCGGGATATCCGCAGCCGTTGCGGCATACCACGCGATCACCGACGCGCCTGTGGATGGCTCGGGTGCGTTCAATGGCCCCGCGATGGAGAAGCTGTTGTTGATATCGACATGCACGATACGATTCGACTCCACCAGGATGCCGGTCTCACGATTGCCGATGATCGAGTCGTACGGCCAGCTCTGCTCGAGCGCGCGCACCGCAAGGGCGGCGTCATAGGCCGTCTGAGCGGTGAGCGGCGCCCCACCGCCGAGCCCTGCTCCACCCCAGGCCGGTGCTTCCTTCGGACCTTCGGGGGCATAGGCGTCGCGCACGCCGATCAGAAGGCCGCTGCGACCATGCGAAAGGTGGGCAAGCGAGGCGACGCGGCGCGCGACATTGTACGGGTGGTCGCGCTGCGGCGTCGCAGTGATGAGGAAACGACCGTAGTTGGTGGCACCGGCCAAAGTGGCGCCGGCGGCACTGCTGGTCAGCGTGACCGGCGCCGGCGCGCTGCCATCGACACGGTCGATTCCCAGCACGCTGAACGCAACCGGCAATCTATCCCATCGCGACAGCAGAGCGCGGCTTGCGGTAAGCTCTATCAAATGCGGCCCGGCCAAGCCAAGCGCAAGGTAGGGTTTGGTCATCCTGCGTCTCCCTAGTTGCCTTGGCCACCGCGACCGAGCCGGGCGATGCTCGACACGGGCGACTTGTCGTTGACGAAGTAGTCGCCGAGGATGCGCGCCTTGTAGGCGACCGGATTATGGGATGCGAGGGTGCGCGCATTGCGCCAGTGGCGGTCGAGAGCGGTTTCCTCGGAGGTTGCGGACGCCCCGAGAGCGCCGAAGATGTGCGTGGCGGCAAAGAGGACGCCGTCGATGATCGCGAGTTGCGCCTGCGATACAGCCACTTCTCCAGCTGTCGCCCGCTCGTCGCGCAAGGCAACGTCGCCGGCGGCATGGGCAGCGGCGATGCGGTCGAGCGAATTCGCGGCACGGCGTAGCGCTGTCTCCGTGGAGAAAACCCGAACCGACACCTCGCCGATCACTTGCAGCAGCTGCGGGTCAAGCGCCGGTACCGGATCGAGACCTTGCGGGTAGTTGCGCCCGCGCGACTTGAGCGCCGCAATACCGTCGCGCAGGATCGCACGCGTAATACCCGTGAGCACGGCCAGCAGCGCCGTTTGATAGAAGTGCCCCTGGTAGACGACGCGCTCGCTCGCCGGGAAGACGTCGCCCTCATGCGCAACGGCATCCCGGTAGGTGGCGCTGCCGCTTGCCGTGGTGCGCTGGCCAAAACCCGGCCAGTCGTCAGTAAGCACGACGCCCGGCTGGTGACGGCTGACCAGTGTAGTAATGAGGGAACCGTCTTCGCCCTTGCCGATCACGTCCAGCCAGTCGGCATAGAGACTGCCGGTGGCATAGAACTTCGCGCCGGTGACCTTGTAATGATCGCCTTCGCGGGTCACGGTCGTCTTTATGGTCGCGTAGGTGCCGTTATTGGCTTCCGTCCAGCCGCCGCCAACGAATTCGCGGTCACGGAAGCGCTGGAACCAGCGGTCGTTGGTCGGTGACGGCCGCGCGTTGAGACGGTCTTCGATGAAGGCCAGGTGATTGCGCCATACGTGGGCGACATTCGCGTCTGCCTCCGCCAGCAAAGCCAGGAGATAATATGTCTGTTCAAGCGAGGCGCCCCATCCGCCAAACTCCTCAGGTACGCGCACCAGAGCGAAATCGGCATCCTTGAGCCACTGCACCTGTTCCAAAGGAAAAGTACGATTGCGTTCACGCTCGACATTGCCCTCGGCGATACGGTCGAAGACCGGTTGGAAGCGCGCCACGAGGTCTTCTTCCGTCGCGGTGGCGGGGCGCAAGTAGGTCAGCGAAGTTGGGGCATCCACTGCGGTCATATTTGTTCTCTCCTTCTTAGTGGTGCTGCATCGAGAAACGGGGGAACGGAATGTGTCTCCGGGCTTGTTCGGTCGCGGTCGCGCGTTGTGCTCATGCCTGGATTTTTCCATCGTATGGATGGTGAGCCTGATCCGCCAAGATGCTCAGTTTCGATTTGCCGGATCGCGCCACAGCGCGACAAGGTCGACCGCGAGGGTCGTGAGGATGAAAGCGGCGGCGGCAAAGATGGTCGTGCCGATGACGACGGGGAAATCGCCATCCAGAGCGGCAGTGATCGCCATGCGGCCAACTCCATCCAGACCGAAGATCGTTTCCGTCACGATTGCGCCCCCCATGATGGAGGCAAGCTCCAGCCCGCCGAGCGTCAGTATCGGATTCAACGCCGATTTCAGAGCATGGGAGAAATAGATCCGGCGCTCGGGCACGCCCTTGGCCCGGGCCGTGCGGATGAAATCATGCCCGAGCACGTCGAGCATGCTCGCCCTGACCATGCGCTGAAAAATCCCGATCTCCGCAATCGCGAGCGTCGCCCACGGAAGCACCAGATGTCGCGCCCATTGCAGCGGGTCCTCGCTCAAGGGAACGTAGCCGCTGCTGGGGAACCATGAAACGCCGTGGTTCGATAGCTGGAAGAAGAAGAAATAGGAGATCAGGATACCGCTGAGGAACGTGGGAACCGAAAGGCCGACGTAGGCGAGGAAGGCGAGTAGGTGGTCGATGAGCCGGCCATGCCAGCGCGCCGCGACAACACCGGAAATGATGGCGATCGTCATCCAGATGATCACCGCGCCAAAGGCCAATGAGAGCGTCACCGGCGCCTTGGCGAGGATAAGATCCGTGACGGGCGCCTGCTTGCGAAAGGAAAAGCCAAGAGCCGGTGGCCAGTGCATCAAGCCCATCGGCGCGCCCTGGATGTCCGGACCGCGGAACAGGTAGTGCCAAAGCTGCAGATACCAGGGCTCGTCGAGGCGAAGCGCTCTCGCGACGCCGTCAATCGTTTCCTGCGTCGCATTGCGCGGCGCCAGCATCGCGGCGGGATTGCGATAGGCGATCCTGGTGATGAAGAACGAGAGGATGAGGACGATGACGAGCGTCGAGAGCGAACGCACGGCGGTGGAGGCAAACCGGCTCACCATGATCACGCGCCTCTATGATGGGGATCGAGCACGGTTCGCAGCCCGGCGCTCAACGTATTGAAGCCCACCACCGTCAGGAACAGGGCGAGGCCGGGCCCTGCCAGAAACCAGGGCTGGTTCTGATAGAGGGACGTCCGCTGCGCTTCCGCGATCATATTGCCCCAGCTGGGCATTGGCGCCTGAATGCCAAGACCGAGGAAGGAGAGGGTCGCCTCCGCGACGATATTGGCGGGCAGCTGCACGGCCCAGTAAACAAATATCGTCGGCAGGATGTTCGGCAGGATATCGAACCAGATGATGCGCGCCCATGACGCGCCGATCGTGCGCGAGGCCTCCACCATCGGACTGGTGCGCAGTTCCACCACGAGCCCCCGCGTGAGGCGGGCGAAATAGGCCCAGGAAAACAAGGCAATGACGAGGATCACCACGATGACCGGCGGAACGATCGGCTGGCCCGTTCCCCCTCGGTTGAGCGACAAAAGGCTGAGTGCCGTCACCACGAAGGGAAAAGAGAGAGCGACGTCTATGGCCTGCGAAATGATACGATCCGTTCGGCCCGCGAAAAAGCCGCTGACCAGGCCGATGGCCGTACCGATGATCATCGCGATCGTTGTCGCCGGAATGCCGACGATGAGCGAAACCTGCGCACCGTAAAGGGTTCTGACCAGCACATCGCGGCCGTTTCCATCGGCTCCGAGAGGAAAGTCGAGTGTCGGGCCCGTGGGCAATCCCATTTCATCGAGCGCCGTATCCTGGAACTGTTCCATCGGACCGTGCCCCAGGAGATTGGCGACCGCGGGCGCCGACAGCGCTGCCAGCAGTACGAAGCCAACGATGATGGCGCCGGCGCGCACCGCCCTTTCGCGCCACAGGCGCTTCAAAAGCAGGGTGAGCGGCGACGGAGACGGGTCGGAAGGCGCCAGGGCGGCGACGGACTGAATGCGGTCAGCCATGGCTCACCTCTTCAAGCTCTGCATCGGCCGATAGACGCTTGTTTCCTGGAATGGATGCGAGCAACCGTCGAGTGTAGTCGTGGACCGGGCGCCTGAAGACCTGTCGCGTCTGGCCGGTTTCCACGATCTGTCCCTTTTCCAGCACGATCACCCGGTCGCATAGCTCGCCGATGACGCCAAGATCATGTGAAATGAACAGGAAGGAGACTCCGAGCTTGTCGCGAAGCCGGGAGAGCAACCTGATGACCTTTGCCTGGGTGGTGATGTCGAGGGCGGAAACCGGTTCGTCGGCAACGATCAGGGAGGGCCGGAGCGCGATCGCTCTCGCAATGGCGACTCGCTGCCGCTGCCCGCCGGACAATTGCGACGGCAACCGGTTCAGAATCTCTTCCGGCAGTTCCACGTCGGCCACGAGTTGTTTCACTTTCTCGCGCAGTTCCGCCTTGCCGATGGAGCCATGAATGACAAAGGGATCGGAAAGGATGGCCTCGATCCGCCGTCTGGGATTGAGGCTGGCATAGGGATCCTGAAACACCACTTGGATAGCCTTGCGCAGATCGCCCTGCAGCAGGACGCCGCCGGATCCGGGCTGGGAATAGTCCCTTCCCCGCAAGCTGATCAGACCCGCGTCGGGCCGGTCCAGACCGGCGATCAGCCGCCCTATGGTCGATTTGCCGGAGCCGGACTCACCGACGAGGCCGAGGATCTCTCCTTCGCCTATGGTGAAGGAGACGTCATCGAGTACCGAACGCGTGCCGAAGGAACGGGCAATTCCATGCATGGCAAGCAAAGGGCGGGACGCTTCCCGGCCTCCGGCCGCCGCGTAGGTCTTCGGGCCGCCGAGGCGCGCCGCACCCAACAATTCCCGGGTATAATCCTGCCGTGGCCGGAGATAGATCTCGGCCGCAGGCGCTTTCTCGATGACGACGCCTTCGCGCATGACGACAACGTCGTCGGCAATGTCGGACACGACCGCGAGATCGTGGCTGACGAAAATCAGCGCGGTTCCGTGCTCCTGCTGCAGACGCTTGAGAAGATCGAGAATGGCCGCCTGAACGGTGACGTCGAGAGCCGTCGTCGGCTCGTCCGCAATGATCAGTCCTGGATCGAGCGCGATGGCGATGGCGATCATCACCCGCTGGCGCATGCCGCCGGAAAGGTGGCGTGGGTAGTCCGCGAGCCGCGCCTGCGGATCGGCAATACCGACATTGTCGAGAAGCGCCAGCACGCGCTCGCGCCTCTCCCTGCGACCAACTCCGCCATGAACCGAGATCGCCTCGCCGATCTGCTCGCCGATCGTCTTCAAGGGGTGCAGATTACTGAGCGGATCCTGGAAGACGAAACCGATCTTCGCGCCGCGAAGCCTGCGTAATTCCCTATGGGGCAGACCGAGGATCTCCCGGCCGCAGTGCCGCACGCTGCCCTCCACCACGGCGGAAGCCGGCACGAGCCCCGTCGCGCCGAGAAGGCTGGCGCTCTTGCCCGACCCGGACTCGCCGACAATTGCAAGCGTCTTTCCGGCTTCGACGGCGAAGGAGACACCCCTCACCGCCTGGACACCGCCGAAGCGAACTCGTAGATCATTTACGGAAAAGACGGACATCAAACTACGCCACTGCCTAGTTCTTCACCGCGATGTTGGTGATGTCGGCCTGCACCGCGAGCGAAGACCAGGTCCAGTGGGTGACGCGGTCCGACGTGATGGCGATCTTGCGCTTTTCGAAGAGCGGGATCCAAGGCAGATCGGTTGATACGATCTTGTCCGCTTTGGTCCAGAGTGGGGTCGCATTGTCGGACGGATAAGCTTCGGCGGCGAGTTTGTTCAACTCCGGATTGCTATAGCAAATCGCATACACATTTCCGGTGCCACACGGCGCGGCATCCGAGTTCAGCCAACCACCGAGCAGCATTCGCGTGCTCGGACCTTGCCAATCGGGTGAAAAGCTGCCGTTCAGGAACACGTCCCAACGCGACTTCGGATCCTGAATGTAAGCCCGCCATCCACTGGCAGGTGCCGGGATTAGGTTCAGCGTAATGCCAGCAGCCGCCAAATCCTCCTTGAGAGTGACCGCAATCGTTTCGTTCTGTGCGTTGGTACGATAGAGCGCGTCGAGCGTGATGCCATTAGGATAACCGGCCTTCGCCAAAAGCTCCTTCGCTTTTGCCGGATCTCCCTTGTTGCCTGCAGTCGGATAAGGATCGAACTGTTCGTAGCCCGAGATGGTGGAGGTGATGATCTGCGACAGAGGTACGGCCGCGATCGATCCGCCTTGCGATTGAACCAGATGGGCGCGATTGACCGCATAGGACAAGGCCTGGCGCACCTCCGGCTTGCGCAACGCCTCGATACCTTCGCTGGTGACATTCTTCTGCGCGTTTATGGTGATGAAGTTGGCCGAGCCGCTGTTGGTCGCGTGCAGGTAGGGGCTATTCTTAGATACATATTGCTGGATGGTGCCACGCGGAGGCGCGTCGAGATAGAGCGAGAGATCGGCCTCCCCGGTCTGAATCTTCTGAACGACTGCATCTTCGCTGTTGGCGGTGAAATCGACATCGATCTCATCGACATAGGCCTTGCGGGCTTCGTCCGATTCCGGCTTGAAGTTCTTGGCCTTCTTCAGGACCAGCTTCTGGCCCTGATCGTAGGAGGCAACATAGTACGGCCCGCTCGATGGTAGATTCTTTCGCGATTCCAGTGCGTCCGGGAAATATTTCGACGCGATTTCAGGCGCCACCGGCGATACGAAATTCATCGAGAGAATATTGAGGAAGTCGTAGTTCTTGGTATCGGAATGGATCACCAGGGTCTTGTCATCCGGAGCTGATACACCGGAAATCTCGTGACTATCGATAAAGGCCTTGCTTGCCGCCAGATCCCCGGTCGGCACTTTGGAAAAATCCTTGCAGTATTCGACAAAGCCCGACAGCACGAGATTGAAATAATTGATGGCTGCGACCTGCTTGTTGGGGTCGCAGAAGCGCTTTATGCCGTAGACAAAATCGCCGGCGACGATCTTACGTTCGATGGAGCCCGAGAAGAAAATGTCGTCCTTCAGATGAAACGTATAGGTCTTGCCGTCCGGACTGACGTCCCAGGATTTGGCCAGATCCGGCACCAAGGTCGTATCTTCCTTGAGGCCGATCGGCGAACCGGGATAGGTAACGAGCTGGCGTGTCGTCGCACGCAAAATTTCCCAAGATTCAATGCTGTAGCCGGTTAGCGGGTCGAAAGCGTCGAGATCGGCTTCAAGCGAGGCGATGTGCAGCGTGCCACCGAATTTCGGCTCATCGGCAAACGCCGGGGCGCAAAGGGCCGTGTAAGCCGCGAGAAAAGAAACGGCGATCCGCCTGGCGCGGAGAAAGACAGTGACATGCATTGGGAGTTTGCCTCGGCTTCGATTGTTTCCACTTATTTTCTATAGTTTTTATGTAGAATTGAAACGGTGGAACGTTCCAATTGAGCTGCCCGCGAAGAAAATAATCTGCCGAAAATTGGCTTTCGTCGAAAAAAGCGTGCCGTTTTGAGATGCTCTCATCCACGCCGCGAAGCCATTCGCCGAAATCACCGTCTGCATGGACTGCGTCACGGCAGGCGGCCGCATCATGAAAGCGGAGAACGATTTTCCCCACAAATTGCGCTTTTTAGAACGGAACGACCGCGCCAACGATCGTATTCCGTTGCATAAATCTATCAAATCTATAGAAAATAAATGGACCAGGATCTATGGCCTTCGACGGACTTTCGAGAAACACGGCTTCGCGCTTTCTGGGCGCCCTGCTCGGGCTGGTGCTTGTCTCCGGCGCCGCCTTTGCGGAAGACAGGGGTGGCACGCTGAACCTGATCGTGCAGCCGGAACCGATCTCCCTGAACCCGGGCATCAATCGCCTCGGGCCGGCAACCTTCGTCGGCGACAAGATTTACGATTCGCTCGTCAGCTACGCCCAAAAGGATCTGGCGCCGATCCCGCGGCTCGCCGAAAGCTGGACCGTTTCGCCCGACGGCAAGACCTATACGTTCAAGCTCAGATCTGGCGTTACCTGGCATGACGGCGTGCCCTTCACCTCCAAGGACGTTGCCTTCAGCTACAATGACTTCCTGCCTGCGCTGCAAGCCCGCTCGCGCGATCTGCGCAACGAGATAGACCGCATAGAAACGCCGGACGATCTAACCGTCGTCTTCACCCTGAAAAATCCCTATCCGGCTTTCCTTCGCTCGCTGAACGCAGCCATTGTTCCCGCGCACAAATATGTCGGCGTCACCGATTTCCGTAACGCGCCGGCCAATGCCGAATTCATCGGCACAGGGCCGTTCAAGTTCGCGGAGTGGAAGAAGGGCAGCCTGATCCGCCTCGTGCGCAACGACAAATATTGGGATGCCGGCAAACCCTATCTCGACGAAATCGATTTCCAGATCATACCGGATGCAAATTCGCGAGCGATTGCTTTCGAGACCGGCCAGGTGGATGCGCTGCGGTCGGGCGATGTCGAGAATTTCGATATCCCGCGTCTATCGGCGCTTGAGGGCGTGAAGACACGCGAGGACGGCTGGGAATATCTGCAACCGATCGGCTATGTTCACCTCAACAACCGCAATCCGATCCTCGCGAAACTGCAGGTTCGACAGGCCATCACGCAGGCCATCGATCGCGATTTTATCATCAACACGATCTTCGCGGGCTTCGGCAAGCCCATCAACGGTCCGTTTTCGAGCCTGTCTGTCTACAAGGATGCAAGCGTCGAAACCGTCTACCCGTTCGATCCGCAGAAGGCTGCGGCGCTGCTTGACGAAGCCGGCTACAGGCCGGGGCCGGACGGCACGCGCTTCACATTGAAACTGGTCCCGCTTCCCTATGGCGAACTCTGGTCCCGTGAGGCCGAATATCTGCGCGAGGCTCTCGGCGCAGTGGGAATCAAGGTCGATATCGTTTCCACCGACGTTGCCGGCTGGTTCAAACGACTAACCACCTTCGACTATGACATCGCCGAGAACTTCGTCTATACGACCGCCGACCCGGCGATCGGTATTTCCTACGGTTACAAGACGGTCAAGGGCGACAATGCCGGCACGACCGGCGCCAATGTCAACGGCTACTCCAACCCGGAAGTGGATGCCTTGCTGGATCAGGGCGCCCATGAGCCCGACGAAGCCAGGCGCAAAGAGATTTACTCGAAGGTGCAGCAGATCGTTTCGCATGACGTGCCTCTGGTCTGGACCCATGACATCGTATTCCCCACCCTGTATCGAGACAGGGTGCAGGATCTGATCACGACCGCGCTCGGCACGGACGACAACTTCGCATCGGTCTGGCTCAAGAAATGAACCAGGCGTCTAAACGCGGTCGCGTGCATGGACAGGGAGCAGCCTTGGCCTTCGCCAGGGCCGTTTCGCTTCGGCTTGCCAAGGCCGGGTTCATTCTCTTGGCGGTCATCGTCCTGACATTCGTACTCGTCCGCCTTGCCCCGGGCGATCCCGCCCTCCTGCTCGCAGGCGATCAGGGTGGAAGCGATCCGGCGTTCGTCGCCGAAATCCGCCAGCATCTCGGTCTCGACGGTCCGATTGACGTGCAGCTCTGGCATTATCTGCAGGCGATTGTCAGGCTCGACTTCGGCACCTCCTATCGCGATCAGCGGCCGGTGATCGACATCGTGCTGGAAAGACTGCCGGCAACATTGCTGTTGACGGTTTCCGCCTTCGTCTTTTCCATCGTCGCGGGTGTGGGCCTCGGCGCCCTTGCAGCACGCCGGCCGGGCTCTGCGATCGACAGCATCGTCACGACGATATCCGTCGCCTTCTTCGCCATGCCGATGTTCTGGATCGGGCTGGTCTTTATCATCGTCTTCGCCGTGAAGCTGGGCTGGTTGCCGTCCTATGGCATGCAGACCCCTTCGGCTGCAGCCAAGGGCGGCTGGGCGGCATTCGGCAATCTCGCCGCGCATATGGTCCTGCCGGTTCTGACGCTTGGCCTCTACTACATGTCGATCCACGCGCGGGTCAGCCGCGCAGCGCTCCTGCAGATCTCCGACATGGATTTTATCCGCACCGCCCGGGCCAAGGGCCTTCCGGCCTGGCTCGTCTGGCGCGATCATCTCCTGCGAAACGCGCTTCTTCCGACGATCACCGTTGCGGCCTTGCAGGCCGGCCAACTGATCGGCGGTTCGATCCTAGTCGAGACGGTCTTCGCATGGCCGGGCATCGGCAGGCTTGCCTTCGATTCGCTTGCAAGCCGCGACTACAACGTCCTTATCGCCGTGTTCATCCTTTCCTCGTTCGGCGTTCTCATCGCCAACCTCGTCGCCGACATGGCCTACCGCATGATCGACCCGAGGATCGACCGGGAGGCGAGGACATGATCCGCCGCCCACGCCATCCCTTGCTCCGCGCGCCGGTCCTGTTCGGCTTCGCCGTACTCGCACTCCTCGCCTTTTGCATCATTTTCGCCGACGTGCTTTATCCGGGGGATCCCTGGCGCATGGTGGCGCGGCCAAATCTGCCGCCGCTGTCGCCCGGCTACCCGGCGGGGACCGACATGCTCGGCCGCGATCTGGCCGCCGGCCTCGTCCATGGTGCCCGCGCCACCCTTGCCGTCGCGCTCAGCGTCGTCTGCCTTGCCATCGGCCTTGGCGTGACGCTCGGCCTTGCCGCCGGTTATCTCGGCGCGGCCGTCGATGAAGTGGTGATGCGCATTACCGAGTTCTTCCAGACGATTCCGGGGCTCCTGCTGACGATCATCATCGTGGCGATCCTGTCACCGACCCGCCTCATCGTCGTCCTGGCGATCGCGCTCATCTCCTGGCCGCCGGTCGTGCGCATCGTCCGCGCCGAGGTGCTGTCGCTGCGTCGGCTCGATTGGGTTCGCGCCGCCCGTGTCAGCGGACTGTCGCATCTGCGCATCGCATTCCTGCATGTGCTGCCGAACGTATTGCCGCAGGTGATGATCCAGGCCTCTCTTCTCGTTGCCGGTGCGGTCATGATCGAATCCAGCATCAGCTTTCTCGGACTGGGCAATCGTGACGCCGTCTCCTGGGGCTTTCTGCTCGGATCCGGCCGTACCGCCTTCAGCGTCAACTGGTGGCTCTCCACCCTGCCCGGACTGGCGATCTTTCTCACCGTGCTTGCCTTCAATCTGGTCGGCGATGGCCTGGAACGCTGGATGAATCCGAAAAGCGGAGCGGGAGGCGGGCGATGAGCCAATCGCAATCCGCCGCGACGGCACCCCTGGTCGAAATCGAAAATATCGACATACGGCTTCCGGAGGGCGGCGAGCGGGAGCTTGCCGTTCGTGACGCGACCCTGTCCATCGCGCGCGGCGAAGTGCTCTGCGTTGTCGGCGAAAGCGGCTCGGGCAAGTCGGTGCTCGCCTCTGCCATTGCCGGCCTTCTTCCCGGCAACGGCCTTCGGGTCGAGCGGGGGAACCTGCGTTTTGCGGGCGAGGATGTGCTTTCTCTCAATAAAACGGCGCTCCGGCGCCTGCGCGGCGCGCGGATCGGTTACATTTTCCAGGAACCGATGACGGCGCTCAACCCGCTATTGACCATCGGCCGGCAGATCGCGGAAGCGCTCACGGCTCATGGCCACCCAGCACCGCCGGAACGGATCGCAGAGCTTCTTGCCGCCATGCGTCTACCCGATCCGGGCACGCTCGGCCGGCGTTATCCGCACGAACTTTCAGGGGGCCAGCGCCAGCGCGTGGCGATTGCCATCGCGATGGCCTGCGGGCCCGATCTCCTGATCGCCGACGAACCGACCACCGCGCTCGATGTGACGACGCAAGCGGAAATCCTGCGGCTCATTCTCGACCTGCGGGCCCGTCACGGGCTCGCCGTGCTGTTCATCACCCATGATTTCGGCGTGGTACAAGACATCGCCGACCGCATCGTCGTCATGCAGGCCGGCGAGATCGTCGAACAGGGGAACGCGGAACAATTGCTCGCCGCGCCGGCCCATCCCTACACGCAGAGGCTGCTTGCCGCGGTGCCGAAACTTGAAGCCCGGCGCCCTCCGCTTCCTTCAGGTCTGCCGCCAGTGCTGGAGCTTGAAGGCATTGACAAGACCCATTTCAGCCGCCGCCGCTTCCTTGGCCCAGCCCGGCCGGCGACACAGGCGCTGAGGGGGATCGATCTGACATTGCGCATCGGCGAGACGGTTGCGCTGGTCGGTGAAAGCGGATCGGGCAAATCCACTCTCGGGCAGGTCATCACCGGTCTTGTCGAACGCGATGCCGGCACCTTCCGTCTTTCCGGCGAGGCGATAAGCCGTGCTCAGGAGCTGTTCACGCACGAGAGACGGCCTGCCGTGCAGATGGTGTTCCAGGATCCGCAATCCTCTCTCAATCCACGCCACAGCATCCGTCGCATCCTGACGGAGCCTGTGCTGCAAGCCGGCCTATCGAGAGAAGAAGCCGAATCCCGCATGGCGGAGCTGCTCTTGCGCGTAGGGCTGGATCCCTCCTCCGCCGATCGGAAGCCGCATGCCTTTTCCGGCGGCCAGCGCCAGCGCATCGGCCTTGCCCGTGCGCTGATGCCAAAGCCGCGGCTGCTGGTGGCCGACGAGCCGGTTTCCGCGCTCGACGTGTCCGTGCAGGCACAGGTCCTCGATCTCCTGGCCGAACTTCAACGCGACCTCGGGCTTGCGATGTTGTTCATTACCCACGACCTGCGCGTGGCGGCCAGGGTGGCCGACCGCATTGCGGTGATGCAGCACGGACTGATCGTGGAAGAGGCCGCGACCGCCGATCTTCTGCTGGCGCCACAATCCGTTTACGCCCGTGCGCTTGTTGCCGCGGTTCCGGGTCGGAACAGAGAGATGGAATCCGCTGCAAACAACGCGTCTCGAGTCCTTGAAGAAATGCCCCATGATTGAGCTGACAAACCGGGAGGCGGCCCGCAAGCCGCTGTTTTTGGACACCTTCAGAATGAACACCGCGAACCACGTCCCCCAGGGACATTGGCGCCATGTGATCGACAATCTCCCCGTCGCCAATGCGACGCTCCCTGATCGCCTGATTGGCACCGGCGCCTTGGGAGCGGATCATCCCGATGCGGCCTTCGCCATCATTCGCGGAAGCCGCACCGCGCTTGACCGGGATCATCGTTCGGCTGCGGCCAATAAAAGGATCCCGGCATGAGTGGCAACATCCACCTTCATTGGTACCTGCCGACAAATGGCGACAGCCGGGGCCTGACAGGCTCTGGAGCCGATAGCCATGTCGTGGAATTTTCCGGCGGCTTCCGCGCACCAACTCTCGCCTATCTCGGCGAGGTGGCACGCGCCGCTGAAGCGCAGAATTTCCACGCCGTTCTTACGCCAACCGGCACATGGTGCGAGGATGCCTGGATTACCACCGCCGCGCTTTCCCGCGAAACGAAGCGGCTGAAATTTCTCGTCGCCTTCAGGCCTGGCCTCATATCGCCGACGCTCGTCGCCCATCAGGCGGCGACCTTCCAGCGGATGACCGGTGGGCGGCTGCTTCTCAACGTCGTGACGGGCGGCGATCGCTTCGAGCAGGCGCGCTTCGGCGATCATCTGGACCATGACACCCGCTATGAGAGGACGGAGGAATTCCTCTCGGTGGTGCGCGGCGTGACGTCCGCGTCTGCGGACCAGCCATTTTCTTTCAAGGGTAAGCATTACGACATCCGCGAGGCAAGCATCGACACCGGTCCGTACGATCTGCCGGAGATCTTCTTTGGCGGCGCAAGCACTGCCGCCCAAGAGGTCGCGGCCGGTCAGGCCGATGTCTACCTGGTCTGGGGGCGGCCGCCGGCAATGGAGGCCGACAATATCGCACAGCTAAAAGCGCGAGCGGCTGCCAGAGGTCGTTCGCTGCGCTTCGGTGTGCGCCTGCATGTCATTTCGCGCGATACAGAGGATGAAGCCTGGGCCACGGCCGACAAACTTCTTGCCTGGCTCTCGCCGGAGCGGGTGCGAAAGAACCGGGAGCTCCTCGCCAAATCCGAATCCGTCGCCCAGAGCCAGATGTCGGCGCTGCATGTGGGGCGCGAAGGCGTCCCGGCTTCGGCGCGTGAACTGGAAATCCATCCCGGCCTCTGGTCCGGCTATGGCCTCGTGCGCGGGGGAGCGGGCACCGCTCTCGTCGGGAGCCATGCGCAAGTTGCCGACCTCATCGAAGCCTACCATCGCGTCGGCTTCGACCATTTCATCCTCTCCGGGCAGCCTCATCTCGAGGAGGCCTGGCATTTCGGCGAGGGCGCAGCGGCGCTTCTCAAGGCGCGGGGCCTTCTCGCTCCGGTGTCCGCGCAATCATAAGAAATGGCACATGTCATCACCTGCAATCGAAGACTGAATTCCCGAAAGTCGTAAAATGACATTGGACAACATTCGCATGGACATACGATCGCTGAATGATGAAGACGGCCGGCGCAAGGCTTTTGCCCTGTTCCGGCAGGCCTTGCTGGGTATCGGTGACTTTGGGCGCACCAATCCCGACACCGAAACCCGGTTTCTGGCAGAGGGCCAACCGCTTGGCGGCTTCGAGGGCGATGTGCTGCGAGGCGTCGTCAACGGCTATGATTCATCAATCACCCTACCCGGCGGCCGGCGCGTGCGCCATCTCTCCGTCACACATGTCGGCGTGTCTCCGGACGCGACACGTCGCGGGATTGCTCGCCAGCTCATCATCGAGCAGCTTCGCCGTGCCCGCGCAGATGGCTATGTCGTCGCGGGCTTGCGGGCATCGGATGCCCGCATCTACGGCCGATACGGTTACGGCGTTGCCTCCTGGTCGGTCCGGCATGAACTCGATCTTACCCGCACCGGGCTTGCGGTCTCAACCGCGCGAGAAGGACTTCGCATCGTCGATGCTCGTGAGAGCTTCACCTTGTTTCGAAAAATTGCCGACGCGGATCCGTCGCCGCGAGCAGCGACGCTATCGCGCTGGGATGGCTGGTGGTCCATTCAGGAATTCCGTACCGTCTCCGGCACAACGCCCCATCACGCCGTCGTCTTCGGTGCCGAGGGTCACGAGCGCGGCTATTTGCGCTTCCATGTCGAGTCCTCGGACAACTGGTTCACCTCATCGCGTCGTACCGTGATCGTCGACGATCTCGTCGCCCATGACGATGAAGCCTGGCGGGCCCTGATTGGCCACCTCTTCACGCAGGATATCCTGCACCAGGTCACCTTTCCATCCCGGCCGGTGGATGATCCGCTGCCTTTGCTTCTCCACAATCCTCGAGCGCTGGAGATATCCGGCCGGCGCGACGAAAGCTGGATACGACCTCTCGATCTCGAAGCCTTGCTTTCGGCCCGCCGATATGGCGGCACGCGCCAGGTCACGATTGCCGTCGAAGACGACTTGTTCCATGACAATGGCGGTACCTGGTCTCTCGGTCCGAAGGGTGCGGAGCGAGGCAGCGAGACGGCGGAGGCTCATGTCACAATCGCGGAACTGGCCACGCTGATCTTCGGGGCGCAGAACGCCTCGCTTCTTGCTGCTTCCGGGCGCATCAAGACGACCTCCGTGGACGTGGCCGAGGAGCTGGACCGCGTGTTTGCCGCCAGCCGCCAGCCTCATTCAGGCATCTCATTCTGAGAGCGACATGCATTGCCCCAGCCCGCGACGAAGCTGCCTGGCAGGAGAGTTGGAAGAGCAAAAAGGGATATAATCCAAGACGATGGACCCTTTAGTTGTCGTAACCAACGCGCCAGGCAGGCCAACAATTGAAGCAATTGCAAGCGGGCCGGATAGCTTCAATGGCAGTGTGACAGGGATCACCGATCGGCTTCCTCTCGCACAGGCGAGCGAACAACGCGCTTCAGTAGTAGATAAGCGCCACCTGCCACGCCGATACCCGCAAGCCATGAAAGGTCGATGCCGCCTGTCCTTGAGAAGATCCAGATGTTCTCGGATCATCTCGATACTCAGTCCAGACATCCGCCAGCGCGCGATCTTTCATCGGCCCCTCCAACGGCTGTGAAAGCCAGGAGCGAGGATGGCCAACAGACCGAGCCTTCAGGTCGTCGAAGATAAGATATTAAGCAGCCGGCGCGCGCTGCCCATCGCCAGCGTCCAGCCGAGCATGCCGTGACCGCCGTTGACATAGAGGCCGGGAATTCTGCGGGATGGCGCAATGATCGGCTGTGACGATGGCGTCATTGGGCGTTCGCCAGACCAACGCGCTTCACCGGCTTGCGCTGTGAAATAGCCCGGCAGGACGCTGTTTGCCATATCCCGCAGAACCGCGAACCGGTCCGTATCGAAGCCGGCGCCCGATCTTTCGATGTCCGCAAGGCCGGCCACGCGCAAACGAACGCCGATGGCGGCGAAGGCGAGTTTGCGCTTCACGTCCGTCAAGCTTACGCGCGGCGCGCCGTCCCGCCATTGAACCGTCAGCGAATACCCGCGCACCGGCTGCACGGAGGCCGCTTCCGGCAAGGCGGCGGCAAGCGTGCGGATCAGCGGCCCGGCGGTGACGACGGCCGCATCGACGGCGAGCGCATCGCGGTCGGCGAATTTTACCGCCGATAGTCTGTCCTTATAGCGTTCGAATCCGGCGACCTTCGCGCCGAAGAGCCTTTCGACGCCGTAACGAGCGACAGCGAAACCGGTCAGTTCGCGGCAGAAGGCCGCCGCGTCCCCAAGCGCATCGCCGGGCGTATGTACTGCCCCGGCAATTTCGCCCTGATAGGACTTCAAGGCCGGCTCGACCTCATCGGCTTGCGCCCGCGACAAAAGCCGCTGGTCCAATCCAAGCTGGCGCTTGCGCTCAACCAGCGGACCGGCGCGTGAAAAGCTCGCCGCATCCGGATAGAAATGCAGTTTGCCGGCGACACGGTAGTCGAAGGATAGCGGCGCCTCGTCCAGAAGCGCGGCTAGTTCCCGGCGGGATTCATCCGCGAGCTGCAGGATTGCGCTCGTATTGCTCCACCAGCGCCTGTCCGGCATATTGGCGAGAAACCGCAATCCCCAGATCATGAAATCCGGATCGAGCCGGAAGCGGACACGGAAGGCCGGATCATGGCCGGCGACGATCCCCGGCAGATGTTTCAGAAGCGACGGAGACGCCATCGCATCGCCATAGGCCCACGAAAGCTGGGCCGCATTGCCGGCGCTCGCCCCTCGCCCCGGCTCGACTTCCGCATCGATAAGCGTGACTGCGTGACCGGCCTTCGCCAGCATGTAAGCCGAGGCGACGCCGACAACGCCCGCCCCAATGACGGCAACTCGCATGGAGATCATCCCTCTCCGCCGTTCGTCACGGCGGTCAGCTCGATCTCCACCGGCACGCCGCGCGGCAACGATCCGACGCCGATGGCGATGCGGGCGTGCTGCCAGCACGTTGGAAAGAGCTCGCGCAGCAACTCGGACGCGCCGTCTATCACCGCGCCGTGCTCTGTGAATTCCGGAGTGGCCGCCACATAGCCGGCCAGCCGCACGAACCCCTTCACCCGATCCAGCCCGCCGGCGGCGAGTTCCAATTGTGCCAGTGCGTTGAGCAGCGCCCACCGCGCGCATTCCCGACCTTGATCGAGGCTGACGGCACCGCCAAGATGCCCCTTGCAAAGCACGGCCTTATCCTTGAGCGGCACCTGACCGGACACAGTGACGAAGTTGCCGGTGGTCAAGGCTCCGACAAACGCACCTGGGGGCCCGGAAGCTTCCGGCAAAGCCAGTCCAAGGGCGGCAAGCCGCCTGCGGACCGAGCAGGTTTCCGGCGAATCGGCTTGCGGCTTGCGGCCGGCGCTGTGCCCGATGAAGCGCCTGAGGATCGCACGGTCGAATTCGCTCAGGTGGTATTCCGGATGCCATTGCACCCCGAGGCAGAACGTATCCGTCTCGCCCTCGATCGCCTCGACCACCCCATCGGGCGCGCGCGCCGCAATGCGGAACCGACCCGCACCGGTCAGTGCATGGCGATGCAGGCTATTGACGGAAACCTCCGTCATTCCCGCAATGGAGGCCAGCATGCTGCCGGGCTCGACCGCGATCCTGTGGGCGATACGGTCGGGAATGTCGGCGGGAATATGATCGACAGACCCATCCGGCAGGCTCGTCGTGAAGGTTCCGCCGAGAAATTCGCCCATGATCTGCATCCCGTTGCAGATCCCGAGCAACGGCTTGCCTGCCTGAAGTGTTTGCCGGATGAGTTCCAGCTCGAATTCCCGCCGCTCGGGAAGCGCTTCACGACCAGGCGTCGTGCCGGTCAGCAAAACGCCGTCCCCTAGGGCAACCAGCATGGCGATATGCTGGCTCTGATACGGCAGGATCAACGAAATGCCGCCGGCCTGTGCAATCGCCTCGGCATAGTTGGCCCGCACCACATATTCCGCCTCGGTTTCGGCGATGTCGGACGCCCGGAAATCCGGGGACGTCAGGATGATCGGCCGGCGCGGCGCGATGCGTCCTTGGTCATTCGTATTCATGGTCTTGTCTCTTGTTTCGAACGAGGTGTCATGCGACGGCGATGCGCTCTAACGGACAGTGCGCGGCGACAGCCGTTTCGACAGCAGCGAAAACGGCCAGGCGATGAAGAAGTAGCAAAGTCCCACGGCCAGAAAGATTTGCAGCGGGAGGAAATAATCCGTCGACATCGATCGGCCCGTCAGCATCAGTTCGTCGACCGTGATCAGCGAGGCGAGCGAAGAATCCTTCAGCAACGCAACAAAAGTCACGATCAGCGGCGCGGCGATGACACGCATCACCTGCGGCAGAACGATCAGCCTGAAGCTCTGATACGGCGTGAAGCCGACGGCAAGCGCGGCCTCGCGCTGTCCCTTCGCAATCGCCATCAACCCGGCACGAAACAATTCCGCTACTTGCGCCGCGAAGGCGAGCGCCAGCCCCAATACGCCGGCGGTGAAGGCATTGAAGGTGATGCCGATGCCGGGAAGACCGAAGTAGAGCAGGAACAGAATGGCGAGCAGCGGTATGCCGCGAACGACCGAAACATACAGCGAAACGAGACGTTGCAGGAGGGGCGAACGAACATTGCGGCACAGCGCCAGCAAGAGACCGAGGACCAACGAGAGTGCGAAGGCTGTGACCGACAGAGCCGCGGTCGTCCACATCGCTTCGAGAAGCGCCGGCAGCCATTCCGCACCGTATTCGACATAGGGTTCAAAGAATGCGGTCATGCCTTGACCCTCCCGTAACGGGTTTCGAGAACGCGGATCGCCTGCATCAGCGGCAAGCCGAGCAGCAGGTAGAGGCCGGCGGCCGTCGCATAGATCAGCGTCGTCTGGAACGAGGACGTGACCATCGAACGCGCATAGAACATGATCTCCGGCGCGGCGATGGCCGAAACGATCGAGGTGTCCTTCAGAAGCTGGACGGCGTAGTTGCCAAGCGACGGCAATGCGATGCGCAGGGCCTGCGGGGTCAGGATGTCGAAAATCGTCTGGAGCGGCGTAAACCCGACGGCGAGCGCGGCCTCGCGCTGGCCGTTCGGCAGCGCCGCAAAGCCCGAGCGGAAGAGGTCGCAAGTCACCGCGCCACCGATCAGGCCGAGGCCGAGAATGGCCGCGGCGATGGACGAAAGCCGGAGGCCGATGCTCGCCAGCCCGAAATACAGGATGAAGAGATGGGTGAGCGCCGGAATGTTGCGCATGATTTCGCAATAGGTGTCGATCAGGGCGTGAACCGCCCACAGCTTGCTGAATTGACGGGCGAGCGCCAGTCCAAAGCCCAGGCAGACGCCCAGCGCCAGTGAGGCGAGCGTGACCAGCACAGTGACGCCGATGCCGGCGGCAAGCCCCTCCAACACCATAAGAAAGATCGATAATCCGCTCATCGCGCCGCCCTCAATGCCGGATCTGCTTGAGGAAAGCCTGCGTGCGCCGTTCGCGCGGTGCGAGAATCAACTCCCGCGCCGCCCCCTGTTCGGCAATCACGCCGCCGTCGAGAAACATCACCCGATCCGCGATGTCGCGGGCGAAGGCAATCTCGTGGGTGACGATCAGCATGGTGCGCCCCTCGGCGGCCAGTTCTTCCATCACCTTCAGCACTTCGTGCACCAGTTCGGGATCGAGCGCCGACGTCGGTTCGTCGAACAGCATCAATTTCGGTTTCTGGGCCAAAGCGCGGGCGATCGCCACCCGCTGCTGCTGGCCACCGGAAAGTTCGAGCGGCGACGCATCGGCGCGATGCGTCATATGGACCTTGGCCAGCATTTCGAGCGCCAGCTCACGCGCTTCCTTCGCCGAAAGGCCGCGCACCTTGCGGGCGGCGATCGCCACGTTTTCGGTCACGGAAAGATGCGGCCAAAGATTGAAGAGCTGAAAAACCATGCCCATCTCGGCGCGCTGTGGCGCAAGCTGACGGTCGTTCATCGGCCGGCCGGCGGCCATGCCGATCTGCTCGTCATCGAGGCGGATCTCTCCGGCTGTCGGCTTCTCCAGAAAATTAAGACAACGCAAGCAGGTGGATTTTCCCGAGCCGGATGGGCCGATCAAAGCGATCTTCTCGCCCGCCGCCACCTCGAAATCGATCCCCTTCAGAACCTCCACGGTTCCATAGCTCTTGCGCAGACCCGTCACGCTCAGCAGCGGGCTCATGGCATTCCCCTTTTTATCGTTTTGGTCGAACCAGAGGGACGGCGCCCTAAAATGCGCCGTCCAGGTCTTGAAGACTTAACCGGTGGAGACGAGATCACCTGAAAGGCTCCGTCCTTTCCGTTTCCGTGCAACTTCGGAGGCAAAACCGCTGCGCGCTTTTGCTGTCACTCCTCCGATATCAGCCGGCCGTCTTGCAGGACGGCAGCTTGTAATCGGCCGGGCGGTCCACGCCGGCGCGGAAGTTCTCGCCAGCCGGCGTGTACCAGACATCGGCGGAAAGGCCGTAGCGCTCGCCGATTTCCTTCATCGCGCAGGTCTTCCACATCTCGTCGATGATGGCGTCGACCTTCTGGTGCAAATCGTCGTTCTTCTTGTTGAAGCCATAGACGACCTGACCGAGACCGGTCAGCAGCGGGAAGTCGGGATTGGTATCGATGAAGGCGAGGAAATGCATGTGCCAATCGGGATTCTTCTTGATCGCAAAGGAAACGACCGGCGGATCGCCGATGACGGCATCGATGCGCCCCGCGATCAAATCGCGCACGGCGGCGTCCGCCGTGTCATAGAGCGAAAGCTCCAGTCCCTTGATTTTCTTGAGTTCCGGCACGAAGGAAAAACCGGTGATCGTGCCGACCTTCTTGCCTTCGAGATCGGACAGCTTGTCCCAGCTGGTCTTGTCGGACTGCATGATGCCGTTCTTGAAGTAGTGGATCGGCTCGGACAGCGACATGATATTGGCGCGCTTTTCCGTCCAGCCCATCGTGCCGAGCATGACGTCGACGCGGCCGGACTCAACAGAGGCGATCGTGCCCGACCACTCCATCAACGCCGGCTGGATCTTCAGCCCCAGCTTGTCGGCGATTTTCTGCATGATTTCGCCGTCATAGCCGATCAGCTTGCCGTCCTGCCAGCCGGAGCCCGGCATGTCGCCGGTGAAGGCGACCGTTAGTTTGCCCTGTTCCACCAATTCGAAAGCCTTCGCGGCGGTCGAAAAAACCGAAAAGCTCCCGCCTGCCAGCAGCGCGCACACCACCAGCCTTCTCGAAAGAGAAAGTGCCATTTGTCAGATCCTTGACGTTAAGAGTTCCCTGATCCGGTTGTTTTTGCGGTCCGGATGCTTGTGTTCAACGCGTAAAGAATGCCGCCAAACCGACGGGTTGGATTTTATAAATTGGACATTTTCTTTTAAAAACGGACATGCCAGGCTATGCTTTCCCATCAAGGGAGAGTGCTGTGGACGAAAAGACCGGCGTTTCGGATGGACAGAAGGATATGGACTACGTCGGCTGGCTGGACAGCCTGTGGGCCGAACGCCTGCTTTCGGCGCGCGACCACAAGCCGGATATTTCGGTGGGCATCCTGCTCTGGCCGACCTTTCCCCTGATGTCGCTGACGGGCGTCATCGAGCCGCTTCGTCATGCCGCCGATTTCGGCGACAATTCGCGGCCGCTTCATTGCCGCTGGTCGATCATGGGCAAGCCGGGCTATAGCGCTGCGGCGAGCTGCGGCATCCGCGTCCAGGCAGATGCCGCCTACATCAATCCGACGGATTTCGACTATGTCGTCGCCATTGGCGGCCTGCTGCCGCATCTCAGAGCCGCCCCCGCTTCGCATCGTGACTATCTGCGCGTGGCGGCATCCGCCGGCGTGACGATCATCGGGGCCTGCACGGGATCGTTCATCCTCGCGCAGGAAGGCCTGCTCGTCGATCGCAAGGCTGCCGTCCATCCCTATCATTCGGAGGATTTCCGAACTGCCTTCCCGCGCCAGGCCTTTTCCACACGGGACGACTTTCTGATCGACAAGGGGCGCATCACCGTTCCGGGGGGAACCTCGATCCTGTCACTGATGACCCAGCTCATCCACAATCATTGCGGACCGGACCGCGCGGCGAAGGCCGTCCACCAGCTATCCCTCACAACTCCGAAGGGCATGAGTGTCTTCGACCACGAAAGAGCATCGACCTTTCGCCATGTGAGCGACGCACGCCTGCAAAAGGCCATCGTGCTCATCGAAAGCCGGAAAGGACGCGACGTATCACCGGAACAGGCAGCCGCCGCCGTGGGCCTTTCGCCACGTCAGTTCGCCCGCCTCTTCCAAACGCATATCGACATGACGCCGAAACATTTCATTCTTGAAACGAGGCTGCGCTATGCACGCTTTCTGCTCGAAAATGGCTCGCTGGCGATCACAGCCATCGCGCATGAAACCGGCTTTTCCGATTCCGCGCATCTGGCAACTGCGTATCGCAAGAAATACGGTACATCACCGAGCGAAATGCGGAAAGTCAGCAAGTGAAGATCGCCCGAAAGGGCCGCCAGGCGACGCATCCGCGCTTCACCGGACGAGCGCAGCAAGATTACTCGCTGGAGAATGGCCGGCGGCGCGTCTAGTGCCCGTCCCGGGCGACGGCTTCCTTGGGGATCGTGTCGGTGACATTCTTGCGGTGGAAGATGAAAAGGCCGGCGAGCACGATGATGACAGATCCGATGATGATCTGGGCGTCCGGAATATCTCCGAAGAAGACAAAACCCAGCACGATCGCCCAGATGAGCAAGCTGTACTGCAGCGGAGCCAGAAGCGACGCGGGGGCAAGCTTCAGCGAGCGGGTAATCAACATATGGGCGCTGCCGGCAACGATGCCGAGCGCCAGCATGGCGCCGATATCAAGAACCGATACCGATCGCCAATTGCCGATGCTGAGCACCAATCCGGCCGCAAGCGCGCCAATCGTCTGCCAGGCAACGAGCGTTGCGTCGCCCGTCTGGCGCAGTCGCCGCCCGAGCACCAGCGTCAGCGCGAATGCAAGGCTTCCGCCAAGGCCGAAAAACGACGGCCAGGAGAACATCGCTGCAGAAGGCCTGAGCGCGATCAATACACCGATAAAGCCGACGAGAACCGCCAGCCAGCGCCGCCAGCCGATCCTCTCGCCCAGGAAGAAGTGCGAGATCGCCGCGACATAGATCGGGCCGGCCATATAGAAGGTCATCACGTCGGCAAGCGGCAGATAGGTGACCGCAGCATAAAAAAGGGCGACATCGACTGTCGCCATCACCACCCGCAGCAGCTGCAGCGAGGGCTGTTCGAGGCGAAACAGGGCTGCCTTATCCTGTCTCGCGATCATGGGAGCAAGAATAAGGAACGCACCGAACGAACGGATAACCAGCACCTGTCCGACCGAGAAACTCGCGACCAGCCATTTGCCCATGGCATCGTTCAACGAGAACAGAAAGTCGCCGAAAAGCATCAAAAGCATGCCGGCGAGCACCAGATTGCCGTTCGCTACGGCTTTGCCAGCACGCATACTGATTTATCCTTGCGATTCTTGAATTCCCACCATCCGGGCTTTAGCCGGTTTTGCCCTCTTCCCGCAAGGCAATCCGCTCTGTCTGCTCCAGAAGAAGGCTCTGCCGCGCCGCCGGCCGTCTCGGGAAAGCAGCGACAATCTTACCGCCCCGATTGAGCGGATATTCATACATTATATTATATGACAATATCCACACGGATGGATGAGCCAGGCTGCCGGCCGTCGGATCAGAAGCCATGCGCGTCTGCTTCGGAAGCCAAGATGCTCGATACGCCGTCATGATTGCATAATTGCCTGCCGATATTGTCCGCTCGCCGAGTGAGAGTATGTAGATGACACAGCAGCCGGGTAAATCGCCCAAGCGACCGCATGGGGATGAAAAGAGCGACGACCGGCAGCGTCGTAGCATGCTCGAATTGCTCCGGGCCCAATATCAGTCCCTCTCCGAGCGCTACGAATGGCTCGAGGCGATGATCAACTATGTGCCGGACTTCATCTATGCCAAGGACAGAGACAGCCGCTTCCTCTTTGCGAACCGGGCCACCGTCCTCAACAACGGCTTCACGCATGTCGAGGAACTGATTGGCCTGACGGACGCGGAAATCCATCCGCTAGCTGATGCCCACAAGATCGAGGAAGTGGAAAGGCGCGTCATGGAGACCGGCGAGGCCGACCTGGGCGTCGAGGAGCGACGCCTAAGGGGCGAAGGCTGGCTCATGATGTCCCGGGTGCCGCTGAGAGACAGGAACGGCAACATCATCGGCGTTGTCGGAGCCTCCCGCGATATATCCGCCCGCAAACGGGCGGAAGAGTTGATGAGCGCACAAACGAAGCTGCTGCGGGAGGTCGCGCGAGGCGTCGACCTCGACCTGTTTTTCCAGGAAGCGCGCGCTTTGCTTGAGCGGCTGCTGAACGGAAGGCCAGTCAGCTTCATTCTCGGTGATGAGCAACCCGCGCCGATTGCCGGCGAGATTCTGAAATTCCCCATTTCCTCGCGAGATGGCGGCAGGCACGGAACGCTGGTGGTAGCGAAGACCGACGGCAACGAAGCCGGGCTTACGGAGTTCCTTGCCGGCATAGCGCAAACGGTCGGAATCGCCATTGATCGCCATCGGGATATCGCGCGCATCGCCTATCTGGCCGAGCACGACGCACTGACCGGCCTGCCAAATCGCACGCTCCTCGACAGCAAGCTCGGCCGTCTGTTGGAGACGGCGGCAACAGACGGGGTGCCTCTCGCCGTCGCCTTCGTCGATCTGGATAATTTCAAGCTGGTGAACGACAATCTCGGTCATGCGGCCGGTGACGAATTGCTGAAGGTGGTCGCCCGGAGAATATCCGCCTGCGTTGGAAATGACGGCCTTGTGTCGAGGATCGGCGGCGATGAGTTCATCCTTGTCCTCCGGCAGGCTCACGATTCCATACACGACAAGTTGAAGGCCATCCTTGAAGCGATATCGGAACCTTTGACCATCGCCGGTGTCGCCATCCGGACAACCTGCAGCATCGGCGTGGCCTGCTCTGCCGAGCACGGCACTACGGCTTCGGACCTGTTTGCAAACGCCGACATGGCGCTCTACCGCGTCAAGGAATCCGGGCGCAACGGCATTCAACTGTTCTCGCCGGCCATGGCCGAAGACGCGCGCAACAAGCTCACACGCATCGAAGAACTGCGCCACGCGGTCGAACGGGACGAGTTCCTGCTCCACTATCAGCCGCAAAAGGATATCCGCACAGGCAAGGTGATCGGGGTCGAGGCGCTCGTGCGATGGCAGCATCCCGATGAAGGTCTGCTGCCGCCAGGTGCCTTCATCCCATTGGCCGAGGAAACGGGGCTGATCGTCTCGATCGGCGATATGGTCTTGCAGAAGGCTTGCCGACAGGCGCGGGCATGGCAGGACCGGGGCCTGCCGCCGCTCCGCATCGCGGTGAACGTGTCGGCGCGGCAGTTTCTGGAAAGCTCGCTGACGGATCAGGTCGCATCGGCACTGCGGTCGGCCAATCTCGATCCGGAATGGCTCGAGCTCGAATTGACGGAAAGCCTGATCATGCGCGATGTCGCTGGGGCGATCGAGCGCATGCAGGAACTGAAGAAACTCGGCGTCAGCCTTGCGATCGACGATTTCGGCACGGGCTATTCAAGCCTCAGCACACTCAGACGCTTTCCGCTTTCCCGTCTCAAGATCGACCGCTCCTTCATTGCCGAGATCCCCGACAAGCCCGGCGACATGGCGATTACCTCCGCTATCGTATCCCTGGGCCGAACTTTGGAGCTGGAAGTCGTCGCCGAAGGCGTAGAAACGGAAGAGCAAGCGCGCTTCCTCGAACAAGCCGGCTGTGAAATGTTTCAGGGCTATCTGTTCGCCAAGCCCCTTCCCGCCTCCGAGATCGAAAGCCTGATCGCCAGGCTGTCGGGAAAAGCCGACTAGGAACGGTGCGCGATCATCCGCTGGACGCTTGTCGCCGGCGGTCTCTCCTTCAGGTGAAAGTCACGATCTCGATCCAGTTCGCGCCCGCATCGACCGGGTATCGGCCGACCAATCCGAGGGCACCGTCCATCTGGCCGATGGCATAGACCGACAAGCTGTCGGATTTTTCGCCGGACGCGACAAGAAAACGGCCCGAGGGATCGATACGGATGCCCCGCGGCTGCAGTTCGGTCGGATAATTCGCGATGTAAGTCAGCGTTCCATCGTGTTCCGAGACATGAAAAAGTGCTATCCGGCTGGTGGTTCGCTCAGTCGTGAACAGAAACCTGCCATTCGGCGTGATGCCGATATCCGCAGCCCAGACCTTCGGCTTGCCGTCATCGGCCGCATTTGCCCCCGACGGGGGAATGCCGGGAGACAGTCCCGCATCTGGGGGCACGGAAGCGACACTTGCGATCTCGGTCAAAGTGCCTGTGACAGCGTCGAGGGCATAGTGGATGACATGGCCGGTCAGTTCCGTCAGAACGTAGAGGGATGCATTGTCCGGCGATACGACTATGTGACGCGGACCGAAACCAGGACCGGTCTCGACCTGCATGGGATCATTCGCCGCCAGTATCCCGATCTCGGAATCGAAGATGAACTGCTGCAGCGCGTCGGAACCGAGATTTGTGGCGAAGACATATCGTCCCGATCGATCGCTGACGATCGAATGAGCGTTGCGCCCCGTAGGCATCACCTGGCTGGCTTCGGCGGTGACGCGTCCGTCCCCGTCGACGAGCAAGACGGCGACCAGGTTGCCGCCATAGGAGGCCGTGAAAAGAAACCTGCCTGACGGATCGGTCGAAACATAAGCCATGCTGTCGGGCAGTGCCGCTACGGCTTCCCGGGTGAGCCTGCCGGTCGCGCTGTCGATTGCCAGCGTCAGCACCCGGTAGGGCTGCGAACGGATGACGGCATAGAGATGCCGCCTGTCCGGGCTGACGGCCATCGGCATGACGGCATGCCCCACGTCCACGCTGGTCACCCGCACGAGCGCGCCAGTCGCCTCATCCATGCTGTAGATGTCGATCGTGCCGGCGATAGCGGCGGCGGCATAGACGAATGTGCGAGACGCTGTGCTGAAGGAAGGTTGAACCATGCGTGACCTCGTTCGAGCATCGTACCGGCGTGACCGGCGATGATGCGAACCTTCTAGCAAATCTCACTCTGCTGCCGCGATAATCTTTTCCAGTATTGCCATTTCCTCCGGCGTCAGATCGGTCAATGGCGGTCTTACCGGCCCGGGGTCCCTGCCAAGAACACGCAGGCCCGCCTTGATGATCGACACCGCATAGCCCTTCTTTCGATTGCGCAACGTCACCAGCGGAAAGAAGAAGCTTCTGAGAATATGGTCGACGGTCACCTGATCGCGCGAGCGAAGTGCCGCGTAGAAACGCTGTGCCAACGTCGGGACAAAATTGAAAACCGCCGAGGAATATGTCGTGACGCCCGCCGCGAAATAGGCCTGCGCATAGACCTCGTGGATCGGCATGCCACCGACATAAACCAGGCGGTCCTTGAGAGTGGTGGTAATCTCGATCACCTTATCGACGTCGCCGACCCCGTCCTTGTAGCCGATCAGATTGGGGCACTCGTCGGCAAGACGGACCAGGCTCTCGGCGCTGAGCACGGCATTGTCGCGATTATAGACGATGACGCCGATACCGACGGCCTGGCAGACCGCCTTGACGTGAGCGATGAGGCCCGCCTGTTCCGCAAACATGAGATAGGGCGGAAGAAGCAGCAAACCGTCCGCGCCGGCCCTTTCCGCCGCTTTGGCGATGTCGATAGCAAGCGACGTACCGTAGCCGGTCCCGGAGATAATCGGCGTGCTGCCCGCCGATGCTTTCGCAGCACGAACGACCTGCGGGATCTCGGCCGGGTTCAACGAGAAGAACTCGCCGGTGCCTCCCGCGGCAAAAAGCGCAGCGGCTCCGTAGCCGGCCAGCCATTCGATATGACCTCGATATTTCGCCTCGTCGAACGTCAGATCCTGACCGAAATGGGTGACGGGAAACGATAGCAGACCGCTGCCAACAGCCTTTTTCAGTTCATTCGCGTCCATGGCGATATCCTGTTCTAGATCTTGGTTGAGTGGTGTTCGTTCAGGCTTGATCGAGCGTCTGGAGAAGAGCGGCGATATAGCCGTAGCAGAAGGCGAAGGCGACGCCCGTCGGATCCCGGCCGCTGATCGTCGGTACGTGGTCGGGCATCAGCATGTATGAATAACCGACTTCCCTGTAGATCCGGGCGGAGCGCACCATGTCCATGTCGCCCTCCTCGGGGAAGGTCTCCATGAAGGAGAGCTTGCCGCCCCGGATGTTGCGGAAATGGACGTTGAAGATTTTGCCGCGGCTGCCAAACCAGCGGATAACGTCGTCGATTTCCTCGCGCGGATGGTCAAGCATTTCCCCGATCGATCCCTGGCAGAAATTCAGACCGTGATAGGGGCTCTCCCGCATCAGCACGAATTTCTTAAGGCCTGCGACCGAACCGAGGACGCGCGTCACGCCACGGTAGCCCGGCGGTGTATAGGGATCATGCGGATGGCAGGCGAGGCGAATGCGATTGCTTTCCGCCACCGGAACGATCCGCTCCAGAAAATAGTCGATGCGTTCCCAGTTGTCGTCTTCCGACAGCACGCCCGCAAGGCCCGGTGCGGCGCGAGGGTCGGTCATATTCCATCGAAAACTCGCGTTCAGCGAACCCCCTCGCCCCCGCTCATCCGGGGTGCGCGGTATGCCGATGAGATTGAGATTGTATTTCACCGCGGGAATTCCGGCGGTCGCCACATCCTCGATCAGCCTGCAGATGGCATCGATCTGGCGATCGCGATCAGGCCCTGCAAGCAGGATATCGGGATAGGTAGCTTTTTCGACGGGCTGTGACGACAACGGAAGCTGAATCATGTCCAGCACCAACCCGAAGCTTTCGACCTTGTCGCGAAGTCGCTCAAGATCGGACAAGGTCCAGTTATCGGGCCTCCCGGGTGGGTCGGCACAAATGTGCTTCACTCCAAGTTGCGCGAACATCCGATAGTCGTCGTCGCGCGCCTCGATCTGCGTTCCCAAATACACCCGCCACGCTCCCTAAACGGCCATATCATATGACATATTATGATTAAATGGCATGTCGAACCTTATTGCGGCTGGAGTTCAGCCAGCAGGCGGTAGCGCCGTTGGCTCGCCATCAAGTGGGCGCGCATCGCCTGGCGTGCCCGTTCCGGATCCTGATCGACAATCGCCGCCAGAATCTCGACATGCTCGGCATGAACCTTCTCCAGATAGGCATGATCATTGGCCTCCGGAAGCGTCGGAAACTGTCCCCGCGGAATGGTGCGCGGGCCGATATGCCTGAGTATATCGACATAGAAGCGGTTGTTTGTCGCGACCGCGACCGCCATGTGAAACTCGAAGTCGGCATCGACGGTTGAAAGCCCCTGCTCCATCAGAGCAGCCATCTTCCGGTTGGCCGCAGCAATGGCTGCCTCTTGTTCCGCGGTCCTGCGATACGCCGCGATTGCAGCAGCCTCACCTTCGGTCGCCATACGAAACTCCAGCAATTCCAGCGTCTCGGGAATGGTCTTGATCTCGACGGGCGTCAATATGAGAGCGGGCCTCGTCGGCGTATCGGAAACGAATACGCCCTTCCCCTGAACCGGCCTGACGAGCCCGGCTGCTCGCAGATCGGCGATCGCCTCGCGCACGACGGTCCGGCTGACCCCAAACGCAGCCTCGAGCCGCGGCTCCGTCGGAAGCTGGTCGCCTGCCCGAAGTTTGCCGGTCTCGATCTGCGTGCGCAATTGGTCGATGACCCGTTGCGCCAGCCGCTGCCGTGCCTGGGCACTGATCGTCATTCTCAATCCCTTGTTTAGCCACCCGCAACCAATAGCGAGAAACCTGCTATCCGCAGCAAATCATAATATGACCTAATGTCAACATAGCATGCTTCAAAACCTTCCGGGCCGAGCGTCCGAGATGACGTTGGGATTTCCGCTCGCCGCCCCGATAGCGGGGGCACCTCGATCACTCCCCACGATCGACGCTCCGCCCCTCCCACCCGTCGGCCACTCTCCGAGATTTAACAGCCTCGCCGCCTCTCGCAGCGAATTCAAAATCGCATGCTTGACATTTGTCGAAAGCACTCCGAATATTGTCAATATTGGTGCCGAGCAGCAATCGTCTCTGTCGTCAGAGCTTGTTTCGGCATCGGGAGTGCGGAGGGGAAAGTGGAATTCCTGCTTGAAGTAGAGGGACTGAAAAAGTCCTTTGGCGGCGTCGCGGCATTGCGCGACGGGCGCTTTCAGTTGCGGCCCGGCTCCGTCCACGCCCTGTGCGGCGGCAACGGTGCGGGCAAGTCGACTTTCCTCAAGATTCTGATGGGCATTCACAAGCGCGATGCCGGCTCCATTCGCCGCCGCGGCAAGGAAGTGGACTACGCCAGCCCCGCCGAAGCGCTCGCCGCCGGCATCGCCATCATCGAACAGGAACTCAGCCCCATCCCGCACATGACGGTTGCCGAGAACATCTATCTCGGCCGCGAGCCATCGGCCCGGTTCGGCGGCATCGACTTCAAGACGATGAACCGCAACGCGCAGGCGCTGCTCGACCGGCTGGAGTTCAATATTCGCGCCACGCAATTCATGATGAACCTTTCGGTCGCGCAGGTTCAGCTGGTCGAAATCGCCAAGGCGCTCAGTCACGACGCCGAAGTGATCTTCATGGACGAACCCACCTCGGCGATCGGCGAAAAGGAAGCGCAGCAGCTGTTTGCCACCATCGAGCGGCTGAAGGCCGAGGGCAAAGGCGTCGTCTATGTCTCGCACCGGCTGTCCGAAATCTTCCAGATTGCCGATTCCTACACGGCCTTCCGCGATGGGTCTTATGTCGGCAGCGGCGCGCTTGCCGATATCGACCGGCCCGGCCTCATTCACATGATCGTCGGCCGCGAGCTTGGCGAGGAATACATCAAGACGAACGTACCGACCGCGACGCCGGGGCTGGAAGTTGCCGGCCTGACGGCGCAAGGCAAAGTCGACGACATCTCCTTCACCGCCCACAAGGGAGAAATCTTCGGCATCTATGGCCTCATGGGGTCCGGCCGCACCGAGATCTTCAACTGCATCTTCGGCGTCGACGCCGTGACGAGCGGCGAGATCAGGCTTTCAGGCCAGCCCATTGTCGTGCGCAAGCCGGCCGAAGCCATGCGGCACGGCATCGCCTTCGTGACGGAAGACCGCAAGCTGACGGGGCTCAATCTCATCGACAGCGTGCGCAACAATATCTGCCTGGCGAGCCTTCCCGAAATGAGCCCGCGCTTCTCGATGGACCGTCGGGCGGAAGCCAGCGCCAGCCAGGACATGATCAAGCGCTTCGGGATCAAGGCGGCGCGCGACAGCATGCCGGTTTCCGGTCTTTCGGGCGGCAACCAGCAGAAAGTCGTGCTCGGCAAGTGGTTCCTGCGCAAGCCGAAAGTGCTGCTGCTGGACGAGCCGACGCGCGGCGTCGACGTCGGTGCCAAGCGCGAGATCTATCGCATCATCTGCGACTTCGCCGCCGAAGGCGGCACCGTCATCATGATCTCGTCCGAAATAGACGAGGTTCTCGGCATGTCGGACCGCATCCTGGTGATGCGCCAGGGACGCTCTGCCGGAATTCTCAAGAGGGAGGAGGCCGACGCGCAATCGCTCGTGCATCTGTCGACCTGAAAGCGACAGAGAACGAAGCCCAAGAACCAGCGCCCGGCAACAAGAGGTATTTGCAATGTCCGCCACTGACAACAATCAGCCCAATTCCTGGTTCGGCTCGGACCGGCGCAGATTGATCATTCAGGAATACGGGATCTTTCTCGCCTTCCTGCTGCTTGCCGCCGTCCTCTCGTTCTCGAATGAGTATTTTCTGACGGCCGGCAACATCTCCAACGTATTGCTGCAGACCTCGATCAACGGCGTGCTGGCGATCGGCATGACCTTCGTCATCCTGACGCGCGGCATCGATCTTTCCGTCGGCTCGGTGGTCGCACTGACCGGCATCGTCAGCGCGAGCTTCGCGACGACCTCGGCGACGGCCGGCATCGTCGGCGCACCCTACCCGCCCTATGTCGCACTTGCGGTTGGAATATTGGTCGGTATCGCCTGCGGCGCCGTGGTCGGGTTCATCGTTTCCCGCTTTGCCGTTCCCGCCTTCGTTGCGACCCTCGGCATGCTATCGGCAGCACGCGGCCTGACGCTGATCTATGGCGGCGGCAAGCCGGTTCCCGCTCTCACGCCCGATTTCCGCTGGATCGGCACCGGCAGCGTCCTCTCCATTCCGATGCCGGTCATCTTGCTTGCCATCGTCTTCGTCGTCGCATGGTGGGTTCTCAACCGCACGCGCTTCGGCCGCTACATCTATGCCGTTGGCGGCAATCCGCATGCCGCCATCACCTCGGGCATCAATGTCGGCAAGCTGCGCTTCCTCGTCTACGTCATCTCCGGCGGCCTTTCCGGGCTGGCAGGCATGATCCTCGCAGCCCGCACGGGTTCCGCCCTGCCGCAGGCCGGCATCGCCTACGAACTCGATGCAATCGCCGCTGTCGTCATCGGCGGCACCAGCCTTTCCGGCGGCGTCGGCCGCATCACCGGCACGCTGATCGGCGCATTGATCATCGGCGTCATGAACAACGGCCTCGATCTCATGGGGATCCAGTCCTACTACCAGCAGGTCCTCAAGGGCGCGCTCATCGTCGGCGCCGTCATGCTCGACCAAAAGAGAAACCTGGGCGGTTGAGCCCAAAGAAATCCCTGTGTTCGCACTCGGAAACCCAACGGCGCGTCAGAACGGCCGCCGGACTTTCAACGGAGGAGACTTATAATGAAGAAATTATTGATTGCTCTTGCAGCGGCCACTGCGCTTCTGGCCTCGCCATCCCTCGCCCAGGACAAGAAACTGAAGATCGGCGCGGCACCCTATGGCCTCAATGCCGAGTTCATGCAGATCTGGTCCGCGGCGCTGAAGGAACATCCCGCCGTCAAGAACGGCGACGTGGATCTGACCATCTTCGACGGCCGTTACGACGCGCTCGTCCAGCAGGAGCAGGTCAACACGATGATCACGCAGAAGTTCGATGCGATCATCTTCGTGCCGATCGATATCGAAGCTGCGGCAACCGCCGTTCAGGCAGCCCATGACGCCGGCATCCCGGTTGTCGGCTCCAACACCCGCGTCAACTCCGATCTCCTGACCTCCTATGTCGGTTCCGACGACACGATCTCCGGCTACATGGAAGCCAAGACCGTGCTCGACAAGATCGGCTGCAAGGGCAACGTCGTCATCCTCGAAGGCCCGATCGGCCAGTCGGCGCAAATCTCGCGCCTCGAAGGCAACAAGAAGGCGCTTGCCGAGTGCCCGAATGTGAAGGTGCTGGAAGATCAGACCGCCAACTGGTCGCGTGCCGAAGCCCAGACGCTGATGGAAAACTGGCTGACGTCTCACCCGGGCCAGATCAACGGCGTCATCGGCCAGAACGACGAGATGGCGCTCGGCGCGATCGAGGCAATCAAGGCCGCGAAGCTCAACGTCAAGGATTTCGCCATTGCCGGTATCGACGGGATCACCGATGCGCTCCACGCCGTCAAGGACGGCACGATGACCTCCATCCTGCAGGACGCCAGCGCACAGGCGCAGGGCGCCCTCGATCTCGCGATCTTCGCCGCCAAGAAAGGCGACTACAAGCCGGAATCCAAGATCTGGGAACAGTATCCAGCCATGCCGTTCAACGACGGCAAGGACAAGAACTACAATGTTCCGTGGACCCCGGTAACGGCAGAAAACGTCGACAAGCTGCTCGAAACCCGCAAGTAGAATCAGTGAAGGTGGGGCGATCGTCTCGCCCCACCCAATCCCCAGCTAGAGGCTTGAACAAGATGACCGAGACATCTCCAGACATTGATTTGAACTTCCCGCTCTCCGGCAAGATCGCCCTGGTCACGGGCGGCGGCTCCGGCATCGGCGCCGCGGTCGCAGCCGCATTCGCCTCCAAGGGCGCAAAGGTCGCGGTTCTCGATATCAATGTCGACATGGCGAAGGCCAAGGCATCCGAAATCGGCGGCGGCGCTGCGGCATTTGTCTGCGACGTCTCCGATCCCGCCTCGGTCAACAAGGCCGTCAGCGATGCGGTCTCGCATTTCGGCGGCATCGATATCGCCGTCAACAGCGCTGGCGTCGTTTTTCTCGCACCGGCTGAAGATCTTCCGCTAGACTATTGGGATAAAACGATAAACATCAATCTCAAAGGCACGTTCCTGGTCACACAGGCTGTCGGTCGCGCCATGATCGCCGCCGGCAAGGGCGGCAAGATCGTCAACCTTGCCTCACAGGCCGGGACGGTCGCCATCGAAGAGCATGTCGCCTATTGCGCCTCCAAATTCGGCGTCATCGGCATGTCCAAGACGTTCGCCGCCGAATGGGGCAAGCACGGCATCAACGTCAACACCATCTCGCCGACGATCGTCCTGACCGAACTCGGCAAGAAGGCCTGGGCCGGCGAGAAGGGCGAGGCCGCCAAGAAGCGCATCCCCACCGGCCGTTTCGCCTTCCCGCAGGAGATCGCAGCCGCGGCTGTTTTCCTCTCGTCGTCCGGCGCGGACATGATCAACGGCGCCGATCTTCTGATCGACGGCGGCTACACCATTCTCTGAGCGCATACGCTCGACAATTCTACAGGAGAGACCATGCAGCGGTTCATCAACAATCCGGATGAAGTCGTTGAAGATACTGTAAAAGGCTTCATCAAGGCACACTCGGACATCGTTCGTCTGGCAGAAAATCCGCGCGTCGTCGTCGCCAAGGATGCACCCCATGCCGGCAAGGTCGGCGTGATCACCGGCGGCGGTTCGGGCCACGAGCCGGCCTTTATCGGCTATGCCGGCAAGAACATGCTGGATGCGGTCGCGGTTGGCGAACTCTTTTCGTCGCCGACGGCCAAGAGCTTCCACGATGCCATTCGCGAGGCAAATGGCGGCCGCGGCGTAATCTGCCTCTACGGCAACTATGCCGGCGATAATATGAACGTGAAGATGGCGACGAAGCTTGCCGCGAAGGACGGCATCGAGGTCGCCACCGTCGTCGCCAACGACGATGTCTGCTCGGCACCGCCCGAGGAGCGCGAGAAGCGCCGCGGCGTGGCCGGCGAAATCTTCATGTGGAAGGTCGGCGGCGCCAAGGCGTCCAGGGGCGCAAGCCTCGAGGAAGTCCGCGTCGCCGCGCAGAAGGCAATCGACAGCTGCCGCTCCGTCGGCATCGGTCTGGGTCCCTGCACCCTGCCCGCCGTCGGTCATCCGAATTTCCAGATCGAACCCGGCACGATGGAAGTCGGCATCGGCCACCATGGCGAGCCCGGCGTTCGCGTCGAGCCGCTGAAGACGGCAGCCGAGATCGGCGAGGCCATGTGCCAGATCGTTCTCGACGATCACAATCTGCCGGCCGGAGCGGAAGTGGCCGTCCTCGTATCGGGCCTGGGTGCGACCCCGGTCAACGAGCTCTATATCCTGAACGACACGATCGAAACGAAGATCTCCGAGCGTGGCCTCAAGATCTACAAGACCTATATCGGCAACTACTTCACGTCGCTGGAAATGATCGGCGCGACGCTGACCGTGATGGCGCTCGACGAGGAGCTCAAGGAGCTTCTGGACGTCGAGGTCAAGTGCACGACGCTGCTCTGAGGGGGACGCACGCATGCAGACATTCAACAACGCAGCGGCCGGCGACATCGTCCTGGCAATGGCCGAGCGCATCGTCGAAAACCGGGCCTATCTCAGCGAGATCGACGGCAAGATCGGCGATGGCGATCACGGCGTCAACATGGCCAAGGGCTTCGGCATGGCCGCGGAGCGCCTGAAGGGCAAGAACCAGTCGCTGTCGGCGTCGCTCGACACGCTCGGCACCGTGCTGATGACGGAGATCGGCGGCTCCATGGGCCCGCTCTATGGCGTCATGTTCACCGAGTTCGCCGAAAAGCTCGAAGGCATCGACGCGATCGACAGTGCGGCCTATAGCCGGGCACTGCATGCGGGGCTCGAAGGCATCCAGTCGATCGGTTCGGCCAAGGTCGGCGACAAGACCCTGCTGGATACGCTGGTTCCGGCGATCGAGGCCTTCGATACTGCGGATGCGGCCGGCACGTCCTTTGCCGAGGCGCTCGACGCCTTGGTCGCCGCCGCCGAGGCCGGCCGCGACTCCACGCTCAATCTCGTGGCCAGGATCGGCCGCGCCAGCCGGCTCGGCGAGCGCTCGCTCGGCGTGCTGGATGCAGGTGCAACCTCCTGTGCGATCATCCTCAAGGAACTTTCCCTGGGTGCGCGCGAACGGCTGCAATAAACGGGTTCTCCCAAGGCCGCGCGATCCCGCGATCCGTCGCGGGGGCGCGCGCCGCCCGCCCCAGGAAGAAGCATTTGCAAACATGCGCCATTGCTTCCATGTTCGGGCGGGAAAAGGGAATTGTGAATCGTCATGACAGCCAAGGCATCCTCGGTCGGCAAAAATAGTGCAAGCAAGGCCGGCGTCCCGGACTCAATCGACACCATGCCACTGCGCTATGGCGACGATCCCTATGTCTGGGCTTGCTGGCTCTATTATGAAGATGGCAAGACCCAGGGCGATATCGCCGAGATCATGGGGATTTCGCGGGCAACGGTGAACAGCTATCTTGCCGACGCACGCAGCCGCGGCATCGTCAATATTTCGCTCGAGCCCTCGCGGCTGAGCTCTCTTTCCATTGCACAGGAACTCAAGCGCCATTTTGGCCTGCATGACTGTCTTGTCGTGCCGAGCGACGATGGAACCCGGCCGCTGATCGACCGCCTCGGGACGGCCGGCGCGCAGGCCATGGCCAGGCTTCTGAAATCGGGCGACACGCTTGCCGTCGCCTGGGGACGAACGGTCCTCGCCGTCGGCGAGCAGGCGAATGTGCCCAACCTTCAGGATGTCACCATCGTTCAGGCGACCGGCGGCACGCGCGCGCGCTTTGCCTACACGCCGGAACTCTGCGCCAGCGCCTTTGCGAATGCGACAGGCGGCAAGCTGATCAATATTACCGCGCCCGCCATCGTCTCTGCCCCCGAGGTCCGCGACATCCTGCTGCGCGAGCCGCTGGTCGAGGATCAGTTCTCGACCCTCGCCAAAGCCAACAAGGCGGTTTTCGGCGTGGCGTCGCTGAGACCGAATTCCACTATCCACAGCAGCGGCTTCTTCGAATCCGTCTCGTTGCAGGACTATCTGGCCAAGAATGCCGTCGGCGTTCTTGCCGGCCGCTTCATAGATGCGAAGGGCCAGCCGGTTCTGGGACCGCTCGACGAGCGCACCATCGGCATATCCCTTGAAATGCTGAAATCCATCAGCCTGCGCGTCGCGGTCGCCGGCGGTTTCGACAAGGTGCCCGCGATCCTCGCGGCATTGCGTGGCGGCTATATCAATGTGCTCATCACCGATGCCGCCACGGGGCGCGGCATTCTCAACGCGGATGGCGTCACCGAGTTCGATCAGAAATCCCAGCATCGTCCGAGAACGGATAATAGCGCCGCGTTGCCCAGCAGCTATCGCACGCATATCAAGAAGTTCCTCAACAATCCCGACGACGTCGTCGAGGAGATGCTCGAAGGCATCGTCAAGGCCCATGCCTCGCATGTCGCGCCGATCAAGGGATCGAACCGGACACTGGTCGCCCGCCATGGCCCGAGGGTCGGAAAGGTCGGCCTCGTGATCGGTGGCGGCACCGGCCATGAACCCTGCTTTGTCGGTTATGTCGGCAAGGGCCTCGCCGATGCCGTCGCCATCGGCAATATCTTTTCCTCGCCACCGCCGACGCCGATCCTGGAATGCGCCAAGGCGTCCTCCGGTGGAAAAGGCGTTCTCTTCGTCTATGGCAACTATGCCGGCGACGTCATGAATTTCGAGATGGCCGCGGAATTGGCGCAGGAGCAGCAGATCGAGGTTCGCACCGTCCTGACGACGGACGATATCTCCTCGTCGCCGATCGAGGACCGCGAGGGGCGCCGCGGCGTTGCCGGCAACTTCTTCATCTTCAAGATTGCAGGTGCCGCCTGCGACAAAGGACTATCGCTCGACGCCTGCGAGGCGGTGACGCGCAAGGCCAACGACCGGACCTTTACCATGGGTGTTGCGCTCGAGCCCTGCTCGTTGCCGCAGACGCGGCGCCACAATTTCGAGATCGGGCCTGACGATATCGAATTCGGCATGGGCATTCACGGCGAGCGCGGGGTCACCCGCGAGAAGATGATGAGTGCCGACGAAATCACCGACCGGGTGATGGACCGAATCTTCTCGGAGATGAAACCGGTTGCGGGTGATCGTGTCGCCGTGCTCATCAATTCCTTCGGCTCAACACCGCTTATGGAACTCTACATTCTCTTCAGGCGCGTCGAGCAGAGGCTGAGCGCCAAGGATATCCGGATCGAGGCGAACTGGGTTGGCCATTATTGCACGTCGCTCGACATGACCGGCGCATCCATATCCATCCTGCATCTCGATCAGGAACTGACGGAACTGCTGCATCATCCGTGCGACACCTTCACCTTGAAGGTCGGATGAACCTATAAGAAAGTGCCTGGCGACATAGGAACAGCCGGGACCGGGAGGACGACGATGTCGGAAAAAGCCGCGCGATGCCTGGGCACCATGTTTCAGCGCATATCGATCGCGATCAACGCCGAAAAAGACCGGCTCTCCGAGCTGGACGGCGCGATCGGCGACGCCGATCACGGCATCACCATGGCCCTCGGCTTCATGGCGGTGAACGCCGAACTGGCAAAGCTCGATCTTGCGCGGGCATTGCCGTCCGAGATTTTCTCGACCGCCGCCTCCGCTTTCCTGGACGCCGTCGGTGCGTCGACAGGCCCGCTCTATGCCACAGCCTTTCGCCGGGCTTCGCAGGCGCTGAAAACGGACGAATCCCTATCGCCTGCCTGCCAGGCGATGATCGTCGACGAGATGCGGGCCGGCATTCAGCAGCGCGGCAAGGGCCAGCGCGGCGACAAGACCATGCTCGATGCCTGGATCCCCGCGGCCGAAGCCGCAGTCGACGCGAAGGCGCACTCGCGCGACGTCATCGCCATGTGGAACCATATCCTCGACGCCGCAGAAACAGGAGCCAATTCCACAAGCTCCATGGTTGCCGCCCGCGGCCGCGCGGCGCGGCTGGGCGAGCGATCTCTTGGGCATATCGACCCAGGCGCGGCTTCGGCCGTAATCATCCTGCGGGCCATGCGGGATACGTTCGTGGATGGCAGGACCGGCAGCTGAATTGTCGCTGCATTGTCAGATCGCCGCCGTAGCGGTTTAAACTCGTTCCAGCTTGCGGCCGCGGCGCTTCGCCGCCTCGGATTTAGTCGACAACGAATTCGCCTGCGGGAAGATGCCGGAAAATCCGCGCGAAAATTGCCCTTGGGCATCATTGTCAATCTGCGATAGCGACCTAGTTCTCTCGCCAACCGTCCTGCAGGACGTGGATCATGCTTTCCATCTAAAATTCCACTACTCGAGAGCGCAATAATCGATAGACACACCCACCGCTCGATATTATCAACATCATCGCATTGACCTGGACGGTCTCCCCCACTGTCAACGAGGCTATGAAATCATGCATACAAGGATAGCTTGCGCCCTCGCTCTCGGCCTTCTTTCGACGACCCCGGCATTTGCTGACGGCTGCTCGGATCATTATGAAAGCAGCGGCGTTCCTTTGGTTACCGGCATCACCTACAAGACGTGGATGGTGTTTCCGTCCATCAATCCCAATGCCGCGTTTGACAAAGTATCGCGCGCCGTTCTCGCCGAAGGTTTTGTCGATGTGAACGTGGAAAAGAAGCTCGGCACGCTGACCGCGCAACAGGAAACGAGCGGATCCGGCAGGCCGCAGACCCTGCGTGTCGTCGTGCGCAAGAACGGCAAAGGAAGCCGCGTCGATGCCGTGTTCATCGTGCAAGCAGGGCAAGTCGCTCCCGGCGTCAGCAAGAACCTTTGCCGCATCGTGAACGCCGTCGGCGAATAGCCGCATCCGAACGCTCGATAATGGCAAGACAGAGCGTCATGCTCTTCATTTTCGCCCGAAAGCTGCCGGACGACGGAAGAACCGTTTCGCTCCCGATGACAATCATCGAGACCGGCCGGAAAAGATCCGGCTACACGCCGATCCCGGCAGCAGGAAATGGCATGACCCGTGCCATTTCCCTTGGCGCTACAGCCGCGCCTGGCGTAACTGCATCGCATCATCAATAGCGATGAAACCGTCGCATCGGTCTAACTGCGCAACACCTTGATATCCGCGACCCGCTCGGCGGCTCGCAGGTTTCGTGCGGTCGGGCGTTGATCCCGTCGGGGCCGGTGCGCAGACTTTGGCTGACCCGGCGTCGCCCAAGCCGCCGAGGCGAAAGACGCTCCGGAAGGAACTCCCGGCCATCAGAGCGAGGCGGTGATACCGCCGTCCACATAAAGCACATGGCCGTTGACGAAGGAGGACGCGTCAGAAGCGAGGAAGATGCAGGCACCGACCAATTCCTCGACCCTGCCCCACCGGCCGGCCGGTGTGCGTTTTTCCAGCCACGCCGAAAAATCGGCATCGGCGACAAGGGCTGCGTTCAATGGTGTATCGAAATAGCCGGGCGCGATGGCGTTGCATTGCAGCCCATGCCCGGCCCAGTCTGTCGCCATGCCTTTGGTGAGATTGCCGACCGCGCCCTTGGTCGCCGTGTAAGGAGCGATCGACGGGCGGGCCAGCGCCGTCTGCACGCTGGCGATATTAATGATCTTTCCGGCGCCGCGCCTGATCATATGGCGCGCGACGGCCTGGCCGACATTGAAGACGCTCGATATGTTTGCCCGCAGCAGCCGTTCGAAGGCGTCAGCGGGAAAATCCTCGAGCGGCGCGCGGTACTGCATGCCCGCATTGTTGACGAGAATGTCGATTGCACCCGTCTCGGCCTCGAACGTATCGACGGCTTGCCGCGCGGCATCATGATCAGTGGCATCGAATGCCAGGACATGCGCCTTGCCGTCGAGACCATCCGCCGCCTTGGCAAGCTTTTCCTTGTCGCGGCCGTTAAGGACCAGCTCAGCGCCGGCGGCGGCCAACCCCCTGGCAAGCGCAAGGCCGATGCCTTGCGAAGACCCCGTCACCAGAGCGCGGCGCCCTTTGAGATCAAAAAGACCGAGAGACATCGTTTCCTCTTCCTTCACTGCGCCAATGATCGGCATTGTGTTTGTGTTGTCGGGAATATTCCCTGCCGCGGGAAAACGCGCATGGTGGATTTCGCGCGCGGACCAAATCTAGTCGAGATCGGCGCCGATTGCCCTCAGCGCCGCGAGCGCTACCTGCTCATCCTGTTCGCCTGACCCGGATCCGACACCGATGCCGCCAACGAGCGTGCCGGCAACGCGGATCGGCAGGCCCCCGCGCAATCCCGTCATCCCGCCATGCGTTGCGACGGCCAGCGGCAATCGCGCATGGTCCGGCAAGGAATTGCTCGGTGCACCGATGGACGCCGCCGTTTGCGCCTTGGCAAGCGCGCTCTTCAGCGATTGGAAACGCGAACCGCGCATACGGAAGGAGCCGAGCGTCACACCGGATTGATCGACGATGACGATGCATTGCGGCTGCCCCATCTCGGTCGCGGCGGAGATCGCCGCCGTCAAGAGCGTCATCACTCCCTGGTCGCTCAAGACACTCGACGTCAGAATATGGCTCATGCACTCTCCTCGCAACTTGCGGATTCGTTTGAGTGGGTTATCGATAACGGATCGATCCTGCGATGCAACTTTCTGGGAGGTATTGTCACAATGTCGTTCTTCGAGACCATGGACCCGGCCTTCGGGAAATTCATCCTGGGCAATGCCCCGGTCAAGCAAATCGCTACGGGATTTGACTGGGTGGAGGGACCCGTCTGGTTCGGCGATCTGAATTGCCTGCTGTTTTCCGACATTCCCAACAATCGCATCATGCGCTGGATACCGGGCATAGGCATCAGTGTCTTCCGGGACCCTTCGAATTTTTCGAACGGCCACACGCGCGATCGCCAGGGCCGGCTCGTCAGCTGCGAACATGGCGGCAGGCGCGTCACGCGGACCGAATATGACGGATCGATCACCGTTATCGCCGACAGCTATCAGGGCAAACGCCTGAATTCGCCTAACGACGTCGTCGTCGCCTCGGACGGCGCCATCTGGTTCACCGATCCTCACTACGGCATCGCGACGGACTATGAGGGTCACAGAAGCGAGCAGGAACTGCCGTGCAACGTCTATCGCGTCGACGCGGCTGGCACGATCTCCGCCATTCTGACGGATTTCAACTGCCCGAACGGGCTCGCGTTCAGCCCCGACGAGAAGAAGCTCTATGTCGCAGATACCGGCCGCATTCACGGCAGCGATCCGCAGCACATTCGCGTCTTCAATGTCGGCGAGAACTGGCGGCTATCCGGCGGCGAGGTGTTTCATGTGATTTCGCCGGGCTGCGCCGATGGCATGCGCCTCGACAGCGACGGCAATCTCTGGTCGTCGGCTGCCGACGGCGTGCACTGCATCGCGCCAGACGGTCATCTGATGGGCAAAATTCTCGTGCCCGAAACCGTCTCCAACCTCTGCTTCGGCGGCCGAGGCAAACACAGGCTCTTCATGACGGCGACCACCAGCGTCTATTCGATCTCGCTCAATCGGAGCGGTGCGCTCTGACAGGCCACGACCTAGATTAGCGCTGTCAGGATCGCCCGCGATATGGCGTGGCCATAGCGCATCCTGCAAAACGATCAGCGCAGATCAGCCTGTGGCATGGAATGTGAAGCCGCCTGCGCCACGGGTGCGAGATTGGCGGACAGGGCGAGATCCTGTCTGCGCGCGGCGTTCTGCAGCAAAACTGCCAATCCGGTTACGGAAATGTGATCCGCGCGCATGACCTGCCGGATCAGCGGGTCTCTGAGAACTTCGGCGATCGTCAAGTCCCTATGGGTCATGGTTACCTCCTGTTCGTTGCAACGGAAGATAACCGGCTTAATTAGCAGTGCGATGTCAAAAGACGGACAAAAACAAGGCAGTTCGTTCGATTTTGTTACAGAATAATTGCAAATCCTGTGACGCGACATATTCCAAAATTACAATAGGACCCTAACTATCAAATAGCAGAGGTTGATCAGTGGCGATCGACCTTAACTGGGAGGTCCGTTTGCTCCGCGAAGGCGCAACGTTTTGCAATAATTCCGACCATAATTTTGCAACTTTTGCGTTTATTATCGCGCGATGCCGGGGGCTCCAAAGATTAACCATAAACGATCGGCCGCGCCAATGTATTCCTCAGATCAGACCGTAGAAGATGAGCGTCTCATCTATCATGCAGAGCTTCTCAACCAGCTCTCGAACCCCAAGCGTCTGGAGGTCTGCATTCACCTGTCCGGCCGCGAGGAGGACGTCAACAGTCTGGCCAGAAAGCTCGGAATATCGCAATCGGCGCTGAGCCAGCATCTGACGCGTCTTCATCACTCAGGGATCGTGAAGGTCCGCCGTCAGGCGCAATTCAGATACTATACCTGCGACCACCCCGGCGTTCAGCAGATATTGAGAACGCTTGCCGACATCTTCGAAGCCGAACTCAAGCCGCCGGTGGACGCCGATGACGCTCGTGGCGAAAGGGAATAGCCCGGCGCCGACGAGCGCCGTACTCAGACGCCGCGCTTGTTGCCCCAGACGAGCACATGCAACTGCGGCAGCACCCTCGCCTCGAACCACCGGTCGGCGCTGACCTTGTCCACCAGCCATCGCATGCGTTCGACAATGCCGTCCATGTCGACGGTGGCATCCTCCGCATCGGCCGGCGGCGGCGTGTGATTGCCGGGCTGCAGATAGAGAGGCAGATCCGGATAGCGGGCGGCGGCCTCTCGTGCGTAAGCGTAGTCGAGATCATCGAAGACGACGATCTTCTGCGCGATCTGCGGGTCGCCACCCGCCATGCGAAGACAGTCCTCAAACGCTGTCCAATCCGTCACCATGCCGCTTGACGGCGGCTTCGGGCTCAGCACCAATACATCAAGCGCGGCGAACCATTCCCTGGCCAGGCTTGCCTGCGTCTCCAGCGCGAAACGATAGCCTTCCGCATGGCCGCGCGCGATCAGCGGGCCAAGCGGCTGGATCGCGGGGTTGCCGCCAGACAGGGATATCGTCAGCGGCTTGCCGCCGGAAAGCCTTTTCACCTCCGACCAGATTTCGTTCACCGACATGGGCTGCCAATGATCGCGATAGTCGCTGTCGACCGCATGCAGCGTGTCGCACCACGCGCATCGGTAGTCGCAGCCGCCTGTGCGCACGAACACCGTCGGCAGGCCGATCAGTATCCCCTCGCCCTGGATCGTCGGCCCGAAGATCTCGCTGACGCGAATGCGCGCCTCGCTCATGGCCGGTACTCCGCCCATGTCTTCGGCGTTTCACTGACGCGCACGGCGGATGTTTCGGGCAAACGCGACTTGCACCAATCATAAAAATGTTTGGCGAGGCATTCAGACGTGACACGATCATGGCCAAGCACATCATTGAGATGACGATGATCAAACTCATCTTCGATGTAGCGCTTCAGCGGCTGCAGCTCATGGTAGTCCCGCACAAAGCCGTTCCCATCGAGTTCCCTGGCAGAAAGTTCCACCACGACGATGTAGTTGTGCCCATGCAGGCGGGCGCATTGATGATCGTCCGGCAAGTGCGCCAGCCGATGCGAGGCGGAGAAATGAAACTCCTTGGTGATGTGGAACATCACTTGACCTCCTCGGCCGAAAATCGCGCGGTCGCCGATACCCAGAAATCGGGATCCTCGTAGTCGGTGGGATCCTCGACGCCGGCGAGATGGAAGGCTTCGCGCCGCTCGACGCAGGTGCCGCAGCGACCGCAATGGCGCGCGCCGCCCTTATAGCAGGACCAGGTTTCGGCAAACGGGGTTCGATGCCGCGCGCCGTCCGTGACGATATCCGCCTTCGATATGGTGACATAGGGGGCATGGAGCGAAATGCTGGCATAGCCCTCGAGCGCATGGTTCTGCATCTGCTGGAAGGCATCGATGAAGCCGGGGCGGCAATCGGGATAGATGAAATGATCGCCGCCATGAACGGCGACGGCAACCGCATCCGCCCTCTGCGCGGCGGCAAGACCGAAAGCGATCGCCAGCATGATGGCATTGCGGTTCGGCACGACCGTCGCCTTCATCGTTTCCTCGGCATAGTGCCCGTCCGGTACGTCGACGTCGTCGGTCAGTGCCGAGCCGGTCAAATGCTTGCCGATGGCGGTGATGTCGATGATCTGATGCGGCACGCCGAGCCGGCTGGCGCAGGCTGCGGCAAACTCCAGCTCCTTGCGATGCCGCTGGCCGTAATCGAAGGAGACAAGTCCGATAAGCTGATGTTCGGCTGCGACCTTGTGGGCGAGCGAAACGGAGTCTAATCCGCCGGAGCAGATGACGATGGTCTTCATAATGTAGGATCCCTTGTTTTGACCGGGTGGGCTGCGACCGGATTTCATGGCTATCAATAGCCACGGCAGGCTCCGTAGCAGCAGAAACCGGAGGAAACAAGGCATCCTCTTTATTTCAAGCCGACACGCCGGTGGCTCCCGGCATGTCGCTGCGATCGGGAGGTGGTCAGCTGACGCCGGCGAAGCTCCCGGAAATATTGAGATCCGGATAGTAATCCGCCGGCTTGCCTCCTACCGTCTGACCACCGGTAAGGCTGCCCTGAATCTCGGGACCGAAGAAGGAATAGGGGAAGGTGGGCTGCAAGGCGCTGACATCATCGAGGCGCCGGCGTAGTTCGGCCGGTATCACGAAATCCAGGGCGCCGAGATTGTCCCTCAGCTGTTCCAGCCTCGTGGCGCCGACGATGATCGAGGCGATCCCGGGCTGGGTCATGACCCAGTTGACCGCCACTTGCGCCATGCTGCGGCCAAGCTCCGACGCCACTTTCTCCAGCTCGGCCACGATCGCCCAATTGCGCTCGTTGAATTTCTGAAAGCCGGGATTGGTCGAGCCGCGCAGGGTTTCGAGCCGGCCGGAGATTTCCCCCTTGCCGCTTGGACGATATTTGCCGCTGAGGAGACCGCTGGCGAGCGGGCTCCAGGCCATGATGCCGGCGCCATAACGCGTGCCGAACGGCACGAACTCGTTTTCGATATTGCGCTCGGCCAGCGAATATTCGAGCTGCAGCGCCGAAATAGGCTCGTAGCCGCGATATTCGGCCACGGCCTGGGCACGGCTGGCGTACCATGCAGGGACATCCGACAGGCCGACGTGCCGCACCTTGCCCGAGCGAACGAGGTCGTCAAAGGTTCGCATGACCTCCTCCGGCGGCGTCAGGCGATCCCAGCAATGCAGCAGATAGAGATCGATATGATCCGTGTTGAGCCGCTTCAACGAGCCCTCGACGGCGCGCAGGATGTTCTTGCGACCGTTGCCGGCCGCGTTCGGCGTGCGCGCGCTCAGGTTCATGGTGAATTTGGTGGCAATCACCGCGTCGTCGCGCAGTCCACGTTCGGCAATGAACTCGCCGAGCCACGTCTCGGAAGTGCCGCCTGTGTAGGCATCAGCAGTATCGAAAAAATTGCCGCCGGCATCGACATAGGCGTTGAAGATGGCCCGCGCTGCGTCCTTGTCGGCTCCCCACCCCCATTCTGTGCCGAAGGTCATCGTACCCAAGGCGAGCCGCGTGACTTTCAGCCCACTATTGCCCAGCGTGTAAAACTCCATGCTCATCGTCATGCTCCTCTGAGATATGCGGGGCCGTCTTCCGATGGTCCGGACAGCCCGCAGCGCTTGGAGTGCCGACGTTCGCCGATTTTCATCCTTTCGATAAGGTCATTTAATTCGCACACATTATGCGATATGCTGCAGCAATGGATCGCGACCTGCTGATACATCTGCCCATTGTCGCCGCCGTGGCACGCCGCGGAGGCTTTGCCGCGGCCGCGAATGAATTGAACATGAGCGCATCGGCCGTCAGCCATGCCGTGCGACTGGTGGAGGAAAGGCTCGGGCAGCCGCTGTTTGCGCGCACGACGCGCAGCGTGGCGCTGACCGAAGCCGGCAAGAGCCTGATCGGCACCATCACCCCGGCGCTGCAGGACATTCATGAGCGCATCGAGCGCATCAAGGCCGTCAAGGGAAGGCCGAGCGGCCTGTTGCGCATCAATGCGGCGCGCGTCTGCCTGCCGCTGGCGGTCACCCGCGTCATCGCCGCCATGACAGACCGCTATCCCGAAGTCGAGGTGGAGATCTTTTCGGACGAGCGGCTGACCGACATCGTCGCCGAAGGTTTCGACGCCGGCATACGCATCGGCGAAATGATCGCGCAGGACATGGTGGCCGTGCGCCTCACGCCACCCTTCCAGTCGATCGTGGTCGCCTCCCCCGGCTACATCGGACGTTTCGGCCGGCCGAACACGCTCGCCGAACTTTCCAGCCACAATTGCGTCGGCTACCGGCTGATCCGCTCCGGCGGTCTCTACCAATGGGAATTCGTCGAGGAAGGGCGAGACGTGGCCGTCACCGTCAACGGCCGGGCAATCGTCACGGAATCGCATTCGGCGATCGAACTGGCCTTGGCCGGGGTCGGCCTCGCCTATGTCTTCGAGCCCCTGGTACGGGCGGAGATCGCATCCGGCAGGCTCGTCCAGCTCCTCAGCGATTATGCTGTTACGGAAGCAGGTCTCTTTCTCTATTTCCCACGTCGCGCCGAGCTGGCGCCGAAACTTAGAGCCTTCATCGACACGGTACGGCAGGTCGGCCGCCAATCGGCCACCGGTCAGGCGTGAGTGCTATTTGTCCCCGCTCCACCCTTTTACTGGCAGCGGGACGATACAGTCATCGAAACGACCATCCTCGGCACTCCCGAATCCGTCATCGGCCCGGCTCAAGGCCGATAACCATGCCACCGCGGCGACATACCGTCAGCTTGTGATCCGCGGCGTGCGAATGACCTTCAGGAACAGGGCGTTCATCGCGTCGGAGATACCCTCAGTCGGGCTGACTTCGAAGTAGAGACCGGGTGAAGCGCAATTCTGCAGATCCGTTCCGATCTGCGATTGGAAGGGCGCGATCCATTGGTTGTACCAACCATTTGTCGGCAGGGGCAGATAGGTCGTGTACAGGATGGCGATCTTGACGTTCTGGTTCTTCAGCGGCTGACAGAAGGAGATGTCGAGCGGCTCCTGGCAGCGGCCGCTGGTTGTCGGCTTGGTACAGGTATTGGGCTTGTAGCTGTCGCCGACGCCGTCCGTAACGAGAAAAAGGATCTTCTGGCGATCGGAACTGGTCGTCCCGCCGCCGCCTGTCCCGACGATCGGCGCAAGTTGCGTCAGCATCGTGTCGAAGCTAGTCGTCTGGTCATTGTTGTAGCCCTGATAAGGGATCGTCATCAGGTCGACGGCGCTTGTGGCACTCTTGACCTGCGACATATCGGACAGAAGCGGCGATACGCTGGTGAGACCGGCATTCTCCGCCTGCGTGCCGAAGGTGTAAACGGCCATGCGGTATTGATCCGACGTGACGCGATTTGCCGCCGCCGTATCGGTCAGCTTTTGCGTTGCCTGCCGGACAACGTCGATACGGGTCGTCACTCCCAGGCTCTTCGCCAGATTGTAGTAGTTGTTCGTCGTATCGAGATTGTGGCATGCAAACGCACAGCTATCGGACGTATGCGACACCATCGTCTGGATATCGGTCGCCGTCGCACCGACCCCCATCGAAGGCGTGTTGTCCAGCAACATGTAAAAATCCATGAATGTTGCCGTCTGATACTGGGCGGAGGCCGAGCCGCTGACGGGAATGGATGTCTTCCCGATGACCTGACTGAGCGTGGTCGGAACGTTGGCGGAAAAATTGACTGTCGATGAGACGATATTTCCCGTGCGTGTCACCGCGACATTGACGTTGACCGGTATGTTCTGAAGATCGTTCGACGCCTGGCTTAGGAAGAGCTTGTTGGCGTCGTCCTGACCGATCGTAACCGTTCCGTCGTTCGTCATGGTCATGGCGGCTGCGACTGCCGGGGATGAATCGGCGATTGCCCCGACGGCGGCCGCATCGGCGGCGTTCTGCAATTCCGTTCTGACGAGCATTGCATTGGTGACATCGAGCGCCAGGCCACCCATCGCGATCAATGGAACGGCAACCACGGCGGTCGTCACCGCAAAATTGCCCGACCTGTCCCCAAGCAATTTTCGCGAAAGCTTATGCAAAACAACCAGCGTCAGCCGATGGCCCCAGACTCTCTTCACGAGCAAGCTCTTCCTATAATTCTAGTTGCGTATCCAAATCATTCGCGCATTGAAAGAGTGTTTTCTTTCAAATATACTTATATAATATTGTCCAATATAACTGTTGAAAATCCGATAATAGATATGATTCCATTTTATATTATCGATGTTGGTGGAAAATTTACCAACAGTCGAAAATATAGTCACGGGCACCAGAAGCCGGCAAATGAAAATCGACCCCGTATTTGTCCTGAAATTAACTTCATTTGCGCTGGAATCAGCTTTTTTCTGAAAAAGAAGATGCGGCCAACGTTTCAGGACCCGATCATGGCTGCCTGAAATAAGCAGCGCTCACAGCCATGCCCAAACTGTCTTTACCCGATTTTTAATGTTTACCCGCGAAAGCAAGGCCATCCATTACAGGCGCGAAAGCCACGGTCGGAAGTGCCCTCGCCCCTGGTGACCAGAGTTGGGATTTTTGCGTGCGCGTTCTCTCCTGCATCCTCACGGAACATAATCTGTGGCTCGTTCTTCTTGCAGCGTTTGTCTGTGTCAGCGGTGGTTGGATCACGCTCAACCTGCTGCGGCGCGCCGAGAGCACGCATGACCTTCAACGCAGCGGCTGGGTCTTTCTGACGGCAGTCGCCGCCGGGTCTTCGATCTGGTGCACGCATTTCATTGCCATGCTGGCATATGAGGTCGCCGCACCCGTGACCTTCGATCCGATCCTCACCATGGCTTCATTTCTGCTGGCCGTCTTCGGCTGTGCCGGGGGCTTTGCAGTCACGCTGTCGCGCTTGCCGCGCGTCGCTCCGGAATTCGGCGGTGCGATCGTCGGCCTGGCCGTCACCCTCATGCATTACACCGGCATGATGGCCTACCATGTCGACGGCATCGTCGAGTGGAACAAAGGCTATGTCGTCGCCTCCGTCCTGCTTTCGGTAACTTTCGCGGCGCTTGCGCTCCATCAGGCGATCCGCCGACCCTGGCGCTTCGCCGGCATCGCCGGGCTTGTCCTGTTCGTGCTTGCCGTGGTTTCCCTTCATTTCACCGCGATGACTGCCGTCTCGGTCACGCCGCTGATAACCGGCGCAAACCTTGCCGACCCCTATGCAATGGAGGCCATGGCCGTTGCGGTTGCAGGCGGCGGGTTGCTCATGATCGGCACCGGCGTTGCGAGCTACATGATAGACGAGCGCGCCTCGCGCGAATCCATTCAGAAGCTCCAGCATATGGCGCTCAACGACCTGCTGACGGGCTTGCCCAATCGCAGCAGCTTCGCCGACAATCTGCAGAATGAAATGGAACACGCCGAGGAGGACGGCGTGAAGCTCGCGGTCATCGGCATAGACCTCGACCGTTTCAAGGAAATCAACGATCTACGCGGCCACAAGGCAGGGGACCAGGCCCTCAAAGCCATCGGCCGCCGCCTCGCGCGTCTCGTCAAGGATGGCGAATTCGTCGCACGCGTCGGCGGCGACGAATTCGCGGCAGCCAAGCGGTTCAGGAGCCAGAACGAGCTTCTGGATTTTGTCGCCCGCCTGGAAAAGGTTCTGTTCGAGCCCATCCGCATCGACGATTTCGAGACCGTAACCGGAGCAAGCATCGGCGTCGCCGTCTATCCCGACGACGGGATCGATCAGGAGCGCCTGGTCAGCAATGCCGATCTTGCCATGTATCGCGCCAAAGCCGATGTCGGCCGCGCCGTCTGCTTCTATGAATCCAAAATGGATGAGGCGGCCCGCGCCCGCCACATGCTTGCACAGGACCTGCGCCGCGCCGTCGAACTGGAGCAGTTCGACCTGCACTACCAGGTGCAAACCTCCGTCAGTACCGGCGAAATCTGCGGCTATGAGGTGCTGGTCCGCTGGCATCATCCCGAACGCGGCGCCGTGCCGCCATCGGAATTCATCCCCATCGCGGAAGAGAGCGGTACGATCCTCGTCATCGGCGAATGGGTGCTGCGGACCGCCTGCCGCGAGGCGGCGTCATGGGACGCGCCCTACAAGATCGCCGTCAATCTCTCGCCGGTGCAGTTCGCCCATGCCGACCTTGCCAAGCTTGTCCACGCGATCCTTCTCGAAACAGGCCTGCCTCCGGCGCGCTTGGAGCTGGAAATTACCGAGTCCACCATCATCGCCGACAAGAGCCGCACCCTGCATGTGCTGCGGCAGATCCGGGCGCTTGGCGTGACAATCGCGATCGATGATTTCGGCACAGGCTATTCCTCGCTGGATACGCTGCGCTCGTTCCCCTTCGACAAGATCAAGCTCGATCGGTCCTTCATGAGCGAGGTGGATCAGAGCATCCAGGCAAAGGCGATCGTGCGTGCCGTGCTCACGCTTGGTAAGAGCCTCGACATACCGGTTCTTGCCGAAGGCGTTGAAACCGATCATCAGCTGGAAATTCTTCGTGTCGAAGGTTGCGACGAGGCCCAGGGATTCTTCCTCGGCCGCCCGAAGCCGGTCGAACAGATCTTTCAGGTGGAGGCCGCGAATGGAGACGAAGAGGCATCGTTTTCCGGGCGTGTACCGCCGCAACGCATGCGCCGGCGCTAGAGTTATTCCAGGAAAAGTGCGTAGCGGTTTTCCGTCCGGAACTAAGCAACACAAAAGGATAGAGCGTTTTCGCGATCCGAAGAAAAGCGGAAAGGCTCTGCGGATATCTTAAGGGCAGTGACACGGTAAGAAGCGATTCTGGGCCGCATGTCATTGCGACCCATCGTCAATTCCCCGACGCCCTTGCCGCCGGGGCTCGGAAGATCAAATCGAACGATCGGACAGCTCGCCGGCCCAGTCGTTTGCCAGCTCAATCGTCACCACGGAGCGAATGTCGGCGGCGTTGGCCGCGGCGAGAAGCTCGTAGCGACCGGCCGCAGCGCGAAACGTCTTCGTCGCGTCATCGAAATAGCTGAGATCGCGGGGCCGCACCACCAGCGATGCCGTACCGGTTTCGCCCGGCTCCAGGCGAAGCTTCGCAAAAGCACGCAGCTCCTTCTCCGGCCGCTCGATCGTGGAAGCGAGCGGCCGCACATACAGCTGCACGAGCTCGGAACCCGACTTGTCGCCGATATTGGTGACATCGATGGTGATGGTCATCCCATCCGCTTCCATCTTCGTTGACGATGCCTTTGCCTCGCCCCAGGAAAAGTGCGTGTAGCCGAGCCCAAACCCAAAGGGAAACAAGGGTTCGATACCGTGCGCATCATGATGACGGTAGCCGACGAAAACGCCTTCGTTATAGCGCACATGCCCATCCTTGCCCGGATAGACGTGAGGATCGCCGGTCATGGCGGAATTGTCCGACAGGCGCTTCGGAAAAGTCTGGGGCAAACGACCGCTAGGCTCGACATCGCCGAAGAGCACATCCGCAGCGGCGTGACCCAATTCCTGGCCGGGATACCACATCTGCAATACGGCCCGGACCTTGTCGAGCCAGGGCATCTCGACCGGGCCGCCTGTCTGCAGCACCACGATGACATTGGCATTGACTGCCGCCACCCGTTCGATCAGTTCCTCCTGCCGGCCGGGCAGACGCATATCGGGAAGATCGAGGCCCTCGGTGTCCCACTCGCCGTCACGACCGACAAAGAGCAGGACGACATCGGCATTCTCAGCCCTTTCAACGGCGTCCAGCATAGCGTCTTCGCCGAGCGGCTTTTCCACGCCGAAGCGCACCGCCGTCAGGTTGATCCCTTCCTCGCTCGTTGCCGAAGAGCAATATTCGACGACCACCTGATAGCGCTGGCCGGCCTCCAGATGGATGGACTGCCGCTGCTCGACATTGGCCGTGCCAAAATAGTTGTCGCCGCGCGTCCAGCCGTCATAGCCGTTCACGACCAGCTCGCCGTCAACATAGAGCCTGGCGAGACCCGCATTGGTCATGCCGAAGATATGCTCGCCGCTTTCCGCCGGGCTGTAGGAAGCGGAAATGCGGGCGGAAAAATCGTTCGGATCGAGTTCCAGGGACGGCAGGTCGAACCAGAAGAACTCGCCCTTGCTTGCCGCCTCGGCGACCACCGCGGGACCGGCAAGGTCGCGGCCTGAGAAATACTCAACACGGATCTCTCCGGAAAAGACATTGACCAGTCGATTGTTGCGGCAGCCCACCGCATGGTGAATGCTGTTCGCATTGGACAGTGCCTGACGAATACCCTCAAGCGGGCTGATCCTGTAATGCGCGGCAATCTGGGCGCTGCCGCCGCCCATGACGCGGGCTTCCGCCGCATTCGGCCCGATGACCGCAACATGCCCGAGCCCTGCCTTCTTGAGCGGCAATATGCCGTCATTCTTCAGCAGTACCGCGCCTTCGGCGCCGAGCTCACGGATCAGGGCGCGGTCATCCGGCAGATCCAGCGCATGTTCCCTCAGATCCGGCGCTTTCTCGAATGCACCAACGCGCTCGATCAACGCCAGAATGCGGCGGGCGGCTTCCCGCACGATCTCCGGCTTGACATCGCCATTTCGCACCGCTGCCACGAGCTTTTCGCCGCGGTCGCGCGTCGGACCGGGCATTTCCAGATCGAGCCCGGCATTGACGCTTGCAGCCGTCGAATGAGAGCCGAACCAATCGGACATGACGATGCCGTCGAAACCCCATTCCTCACGCAGAACCTTCGTGAGCAACCACGGATGCTCGCTCGTATAGGTGCCGTTCAGGTGGTTGTAGGAGGACATAACCGCCATCACGCCGGCCTTCTTCACGGCCTGCTCGAACGGCGGCAGATAGATTTCGCGAAGCGCCCGCTCGCCGATATCAGACGACATCGTCTGGCGCTCGATCTCGGACTCATTGCCGACGAAATGCTTGATCGTGGCGGCGATGCCCTGGCCTTGCACGCCCCGGATATAGGCAACCGCAAGCGCGGCCGTCAGCATGGGATCTTCCGAATAGCATTCGAAATTACGCCCGTTCAGGCCGGAGCGATGAATATTGACCGTCGGCGCCAGCAGCACGGATGCGCCCTTGCTCTTGGCCTGGCCGGCCAGAGCTACCCCCATGCGTTCGACAAGCGCCGGATTCCACGTCGCGCCGAGCGCGATGGCGACGGGAAAGCAGGCGGCGTTGACGCCCGCAACCAGCGAGCCGGCACCACGCGCGCCGTTCGGCCCGTCCGTGACCTTGATCTTCGGAACGCCGAGACGGTCGATCGACGCCGTCGTCCAGAAATCGGCGCCAGAGAGCAGCGAAACCTGCTCCTCAAGCGTCATTCGGTCGAGAATATCGTCGATCATTAAGCCCCCCGAGCTGTTTCCTGGCCGCCGTCCGGCGGAGATTCGCATTTAAGACAAACAAATCATAAACGTGTCGGATGGGCTTTCGCTAGGGTGATATGTCGATGAAATAGCATATCTTTTTCACGCAAAGCCACCTTCGTAACGAACGGGAAATCATAAATTCCGTGCCCGATAACCGGCGTAGCGGCTGCAGGCGGCAGTTCGCTAAAATGCGAACGATCTTTTTCCGAATAAATTTGACCGCATCGGATTTCATGAGCCCAGTTCATGGAGCCGAGTATGCGTTCATTCCTGGTCACGGCAAGCCTTCTCTTTGGTGCAAGCCTGTTGTTTTCGACGGTGACGACCGCAAAGCCGACCGCGGATGCCAATGCCGCACGCCCGCACCAGTTCGCCCGCGTCGTGGCCGATGCGAGCGCGCCTGTCGGCTGGACCGCCTTCTGCAAAGCCCAACCTGCCGAATGCACGTTCGGCCAGAAGAGCAATGCATCCATTGCTCTCGACAGCGAACGCAGGACGCAGTTGCAGCAGATCGACAGCCTAGTCAATCACGAGATCCAGGGCATTGGCGACAACGACCATTACGGTATCTACAAGCTCGGCATCATCAACTGGTGGACCTATCCCGACGATGGCGGCGGCAACTGCAACGACTATGTCCTGCTGAAGAAGAAGCTGCTCGTGGAAGCCGGATGGCCGCGATCGGCGCTGCTGCTGACGGTCGTTCTGGACACGCACAACGAAGGGCATCTGGTGCTGATGGCGCGCACCGACGACGGCGATCTGATCCTCGACAATCTCACCGATACGATCAAGACGTGGGACGCGACAGGGTATACCTTCATCAAGCGCCAATCGGCCGACGACCCGAACAACTGGGTCCGGCTCGAATCGGGACGCACGCCCGAGGAACTTGCGATGATCAGCAAGGCGCTGGCCGCTCACCCGCAATGATTGGCGGACCAGTAGGTATCGACGAGCGCCTTGCCGTCCTGATCCAGGATGGCGAAATCCCCCGGTATGACGACGAAGAAGCGCTGGCCGCCACCGGTGTCGTCGCCTTCGTTGCCGGTTGAGTCTTCAACCCGGCCGCACACGACGAAGCCGGGCATTCGTTCGCTGGGCCTGGCGCTCAGAATATGGATGGCGGAGGCTGGCACATCTATCCGTCGGGCGACCGCCGCTTTTGCCAGATCCGGCACGTCGGCCATCGTCGGAATTGCCTCGCCCGGCGCGGCCGCAAGCAGGATACTTCCTGCCATCATGAGATGTTTCACTGGCATCCCCGAAAAGCTGAGCGGCAAGCCTGCAAGCCGTCGCAACAATACCGTTACCCGCTTTGCAGCCGGAAGCCGACTTACGGAAAGTTTATTGTGATTCGCGCGCCGGCAGAAGGACTGATCCTTGCCTTCGCATGCCGATCGCGTATGAAGATCGTCCTCGGGCCCGGGAACATTTTTGAGAGTTACTTTGCGAATGCGAACACGCCTGTCGAGGATCCCGGCACTCGGTCTGCTCATCATATCGCTCCTGACGAGCGCCTCCTTCGCGCACGAACTCGTGCGCGTGCCTGCGGGCAATCGCAACAGCAGCCAGCCTCCCATACCCAACACCTCGGTACTTCGGGCCAAAGCGTTCAACACGACCTATGAGGAAAAATACCAGAAGATCGTCGGCGTGCTTCGCGACGACAAGGATCTGATGGCCTCGATCAGGAAAGCGGCGCAAGCCTACCAGATCGACCCCATCCATATCGTCGGCGCCCTTGTCGGCGAACACACCTATAACATTACGATCGTGAACAGGGTGAAGTCCTACTACGTCAAGGCCCTTGCCTATTCGCAGTCCGATTTCAAGTTCAGCTACAAGGACGTGACTGTCCAGTCCTTCGTCAAGAGGCCGGAATTCGCCCATTGCGATGCGTTCACCGGCAGCGCGCAATTGTGGGAATGCCGCGACGAAACCTGGGACGGCAGTTTTCGCGGCAAGGTCGTCGATGGCGTCACCTATGAAAACATGACGTTCCAGCGCGCCTTCTTCCAACCTTTCTTCGCAGGGCAAACTTTTGGTCTTGGCCAGATCAGCCCGTTGACGGCGCTCGAAGTTACCGATCTCGTGCACGCCACCAGCGGCTTGCCGAAACTGTCCGTCGACGACCCGCAGGCGATCTATCGTGACATCATGGATCCCGATCGAAGCGTGATCTATATCGCGGCGATCGTCAGGGACGCGATCGACGCCTATCGCGCCCAGGGCTTCGATATCACCGACAATCCCGGCCTGACGGCGACGCTCTACAATGTCGGGCAGCCGCGTCGGCGGGCGCTTGCCCTACGGCAGGCGGCGGATGCGGCCGGCGGGAAAAAATTGCCGGAAGAGAATTATTATGGCTGGCTGGTGAATGACCGGCTGCCGGAACTGCGCGGCTTGCTCGCAGAACAGTAACCGCACATCGCGCCGCCAGGCGCTCGCAGCCGGGAACATCGCGGTTCAGACAAGCAGGCTGACGCGATCGGTCACGATCTTGTTTTCGACCCAGGCACGCTCATTCCGCCAGTCATGCCGTTTCCATCCTTCCCAGCTGAAACCGCATAGCTTGACGTCCCATTCGGACGCGGGGAAATTTGCGAGCGTATAGCGGATGCCAAGGAAGCCGGTGCTCGGAAAGACCTTGCGCATTTGAGACCCTGCAATATCAAGCTCGTTGCAGCCATCAATGTAGGTCTGCGGCGGCATGATGCGGATCTCCTTGCCGGCCTTGCCCATCACGTCGATCGCTTGCATCGTCCAATCGGCCCTCCTGCCGCGCAAGCGCTGGAAGATGTTGGGGCGCGGATGATATCTGCGGATGATATCAGGGTGATAGGCGAGCATCAGGACCTTTGCCGCCTTCAGCGCGGCATTGTCCGTGAAACCGGGATCGATCAGCCGCCGGTACAGGATCTTGCTCGATGCGGCCAGCATGACCATGTCGGTGCGCTCGCCGCTCATGCCTCCGGCAAGGTTGGGCTCGTTGAAGCGCATCACGAATTGCGCGTCGTCCACGATTCCGGAGAGATCGTGCTCCGGCTTTCCGTTGCCGACGATGATTGCAGTCTTGCGCGCCAATGCCGTCGTCCAGGAGAATACGGCCGTGCTTTAGCAATGACGTCTGACAAAGCGCTGAAGCATTGGTGATGCGGAACTGAAATCCTGGCGTTTCGCTCGGCGTCAGCCGGGATGCGAGCGACACGCCCCGCGTCGCTTTCCTGTGACGGGGACAGGGCAAAGCCGCCGATAAATCACCGTGTCTTTGATCTAGCTCAAATCGCCACGACCGAGGCCCCAATAGGTTGATTCATAGCGAAAATATTCGTCATTGAAAGGGCTGACATAATGAGCGGAAACTGGATCATCGTCGGAGCTATCGCCACAGGCATGATGATTGCCGGATGCGGCACGGCAGCGGCAGCGGACCTCGCGACAACGACCGCACCGGCGGCACCCGCCGATGCACCGAACACGCAGAGCCCCTGGCAGATTCGCTTGCGTGCTCTCGGCGTGATCACCAACGATTCCGGTCGCGTGGACGGGATCGCCGGATCGGGCCTATCGTCATCCAATTCGGTCATCCCGGAATTCGATGTCTCCTATTTCTTCACCGACAACATCGCCGCGGAACTGATCCTCGGCACGACGTCTTCCAAGATCTATGGCAAAGGCTCGATTGCGGGGCTCGGCGAAGTCGGCAAGACCTGGCTGCTGCCGCCGACATTGACGTTGCAATATCATTTCACCGATTTCGGCGCCTTCAAGCCCTATATCGGCGCCGGCGTGAACTATACGGTTTTCTACAACCAGTCCGGCAAGAGCGCGGACAGCCTCGATGTAAAAAATACGTTCGGCGTCGCGCTGCAGGCAGGCTTCGATTATATGTTTGACCAACACTGGGGCGCCAACCTCGATGTTAAGAAGATTTTCCTGCGCCCGGATTTCGATGCAACGGTCGGCGGCGCCAATGTCAGCGGAAAGGCAAAACTCGACCCCTGGCTGGTTGGCGCAGGTATCACCTATCGCTTCTAGCAGTGGATAGTCCGGGTCTATAGAGGCGCATATCTGAGGCTACAAACGCGCTGTCCACGACGCGGCAACAATCGCGCAGATACAGAAAAGCCCGGTCGATCAGACGAATCGGCCGGGCTTTCCGCGTCTTGGGAGACAGGACTTAACGGGCGTTGTACTTGGCATCGACCTCGTTGATCGCCTTGACGTTCCCGGCCGAGCGGCCGTTCTCGTCGAAGGTCTGCGCCAGGAAGGCATCGGCAATGGCCTTGGCAAGTTCGGTGCCGATGACGCGGGCGCCCATCGTGATGATCTGGGCGTTGTTCGACAGTGCTGCGCGCTCCGCCGAATAGGTGTCATGGGTCAGGGCCGCGCGGATGCCCGGCACCTTGTTGGCGGAAATGCTGACGCCAATGCCGGTGCCACAGACGAGGATCGCCTTGTCGTAGGTGCCATCGAGGACGCCGGACGCGACGCGGTCGGCGAGATTGGCATAAAAGTCATCCGGACCATCCGGCGTGCGAGACACTTCGCTGACGTCGAAACGATCCTTCAGGTGGTCGGCAAGAACCTTGGCCAGGCCTTCGCCGGCGCTGTCTCCAGCAATTGCAAGCTTCATGATATTTCTCCTCAGAGTTTGGCGGCGCACTTGGCGAGGATGTCGAGATAACCTTCGACATTCCAGGCCGAGCGGCCGATGAAGAGCCCGTCTACGTTCGGGCAGGATATGAGTTCTTCGCAGTTTTGCGGATTGACCGATCCGCCGTAGAGGCACGGAATTTTCCGACCGAGCACGTTTTGCGCAACCGCAATGATCTCGGCCTGACGCGCATCGGCATAGGAAGGCTCGGCCGGGATCCCCTTTTCACCGATCGCCCACACCGGCTCATAGGCCAGCAGGATTTCGGCCTGCTTCTGCGTAGCGGAAAGCTTGGAAAGCGCGCCGATGACCTGCTCGCTCAGAATGTCCGTCGCACGGCCGCTTTCCCGATCGTTCAATGTCTCGCCGATGCAGATGAGCGGGATCAGGCCGTGGCGGACGGCCGCCTCGGTCTTCAAGCCCACGGTCTCGTTGGTCTCGCCGAAATGCTCGCGACGCTCGGAATGGCCGAGCTCGACGATGTCGAGATTGCAGTCCTTCAGCATCAATGGCGAAATCTCGCCCGTCCAGGCACCCTGGTCGGCCCAATGCATGTTCTGTGCGCCGACCTTGACGGAGCTGTCGGAAAGGATCGACTTGACTTCCCGTACCGCCGTGAAGGGCGGAATAATGAAACGCTGGATGCGGGCGTCCCGCAGGGCATCGGCAGCATTCAAGGCCTCGGCAAAGGCGCGCGCCTCCGCCAGCGTCTTGTTCATCTTCCAGCTCGTGCCGATCCAATAGCGAGGCGTATCTGTCATGTCATATCCTGGTTCGAGGCAATGGTCAGGGTGATGCCGTCCCGGCGGAGTTGCTCAAGGATTGTGGCATCGGGCGCATGGTCGGTGATCACCGCATCGAAATCGGCAAGATCGGCCATCACATGCAGGGCGGTGTGCCCAATGCGATTGTGGTTGACGAGCAGGCAGGTCCTGGCGGCCGAAGCAATCATCGCCCGCTTCGTGCGCACGACGTTGTCGTCCATGTGATAGGCGAGCTTGCCGGAAACGGCCGGCGTCGACAGGAAGGCAATATCGGCCCTTAGCCGCGACAGCGCCTCCTCCGTCACCACACCCAGAAACGCGTTGAACTTGGCGGAATAGACGCCGCCGAGCGCAATCAGCGTGATGCCGCCCTCATTCTTCATGCGGTCTATGATTGCGGCATTGTTGGTTATCAGCGTCAGCGGCCGCTTCTGCAGCAGCATCTCGCCCAGAACCGCCGCCATCGAACCGTCATTGATCATGACCGTCATGCCGGGCTCGACCAGTTCCAGCGCCGAGCGCGCCATGGCTAGCTTCTCATCATGGCCCTGACGTTCGCGAAAACGAAAATCGCTTTCGAACTGCGTCCCGGCATCGATGGTCGCGCCGCCGCGAACCTTGCGCAGCACGCCGGCCTGCTCGAGGTCGTCGAGATCGCGATGGATCGTCATCTTGGACACAGCGAAACGATCGGCCAGTTCGTCAAGATCGACGGTCTTGTTCTCGACAAGCAGATTGATGATCGATTGCTGGCGCTCTTCCCGTTTCACCTTGCACTCCGGCCATTGGCCCGAAATTGGAACTATACGAATATAACATCGAAATCTCACAATTCAACATAACATTTGTTATATTGAGATGGATTCATGTTTTCATGCGGCGATATCAAGCTTCTGCTTTCAACAGCACCCGTGCCGTCTTCTCATCCGTGATCAGTCCGTAGAGACAGCGGCTCTTCAGAACGGCGCGGATGGCCTCGACCTTCGGCAACCCGCCGGAAAGGGCCACAAGCCGCTCGCTTTCGCTGCGCGGGAGCGAAGCCGAAAGCGTGCGCGCCGTCAGCGTCGTCTCCAGAATATTGCCATCGGCATCGAAAAAATGACCGAGAATTTCACCAACGCCGCCTGCCGCCGTAATTTCCCTGATCTCTTTCGGCTCGACCATTCCCGAGAGAACGAGCTGGGCGTCGGTATCCACGGTGCCGAGACCGACAAGCTTGAGATCGGCGCCATTTGCGAGATCGAAGACTTCCTTCACGCCACGCTGGGCAAGCAGCACGTCCCGATCTTCCCGCGTATTGGCAAAGAAAGGCACCGGCATCACATGCGACTGCATTCCGGTTTTTTCGGCAATACGATGCATCACGTCATATGGGTTGGCCGCGTAGTTTCTCGTCAGACCGCCGAGCAACGAGACGAAACGCAAATCCTTGGCATTGACGCGCGACATGTGATGAACAGCGGAAGAAAGCGTTCGCCCATGGCCAAGCCCGATGACCTTGTTGTTGCCGCTCTCGATCTCCCGCCGCAGAAAGCCGGCGCCCGCCTGCCCCAACGCGCGAAATTCGAAGCCCGCTTCGCCGAGATCGGGCGCGACTTCACAATATTGCAGGCCGAACCGCGCCGCCAGCTCCGTTTCAAGTTCGACGCACTCGACGATATCGCCGTCGATCGTTACCTTGACGACGCCTTCGGCGACCGCGCGCGCGATCAGCCTATGTGCCTTGACCGAGGGAACGCCGAGACGCTTTGCCACCTCGGACTGCGTCAGTCCGCCGGCATAGTGCAACCAGGCCGCCCGCACGGCGAGCGAAGCATCCGCATCCGTCATCGACCGTTCCCTTTCTTTTCTTTCCGCATAACCCCTCGCCTGCTTTCTCTCCGGCCGTCAGATCAAGCTTCCACCTCGCTCTTGAGAAGGTGGAAGCTTGACGATTCCAGACTCGGCCGCTCCAGCCGCTAGATATGCAAGTCGCCGACGCCCGTGTCGATATGAGGCGCCCAGAAGGCAACACTTTCGGCAATCTGCGAGATGACCTGGCGATCGTTGGGTTCACGTTCCTTGAACGACAGCTCCAGGCAGATTTCATTGTCCTTGGCACCGCCTTCGGCAAATGCCTTCAGCAGCGGTTCGGGTTGGATCCGACCCTTGGCGTTAAACTCCGCCGTAAAGGGACGATGGCCGCCCTTGTCCATCAGGCTCTGCTTGATGTGGATGATCGGCGAAACCTTCGGCACGGCACGCGCCCAGGCATAGGGGTCATAGTCGTCGGGATTGGACGAGGTGACATCGCCATGATCGATATCGGCCATCATCCACATCGGTATGGCGAACGGAGCCCTGGTCAGCCGATCCTGCAAGGCTACGCATGCCTGAATGGTTTCGCCGAATTCGCGGCCGATGCTCATCGGCTCCCAGAAGATGTAGGAGAGACCGGCGGCGCGCGCGTGCTCCGCCACCTCGCCCCAGCAATCGATGGCGATCTCGATCAGTTCCTCGCGCCGGACCGGATCGTCGTAATCCTTGTAGGTGAAGATCGCGAACTGCGTGCCGACGGAATGACCGCCGAGATCGGCCGTTATATCGGCAAAGGTCTTGAACCAGTCGACATAATAGCGCCGGACATCCCTGTCCGGATGGCCGAAATGGTTGAGACGGCCATAAGGACCGGTCATGCCTGATGTCACACGAACGCCGGTACGCTTCAGCGCTGCCTGCATATCCCGCGTCAGCCGGCGGATCACGGGCGCCTGCCAGCTCGGATTGATGAACTCGTGGGTGAGCTGCAGGTCGCGAATGCGCAGATCGCGCGCCACGGTCTCGATCAAATCGGCCGGCTCGGCAAAGCGGTTCACCAGCGGATTGGTGTTGAGTGAAAGCGTCAAGGGCATTTACAGTCTCCCGGCAAAGGTCTGTTCGTTCAGGCGGCAAGCGCCAGTTCGGCATCGAACCAGGCAGAGAAAGCCGCCTTCTCTTCGGCCGTCATGCGCAGGCCTTCCTTGGTGCGGCGCTTCAGCACGTCTTCCGCCGTCTGCGCCCACTCAGAGGCCGCGAGATAGCGGACTTCGGCCTCGTAGAGATTGCCGCCGAAATGACGGCCAAGCCCCGCCAGCGAGGTGACGTCACCAACGATCTGGCTGGTGCGCGCGCCATAGAGATGGCCGTAGTGGTTCACGAGCGCGCGCGGCATCCAGGGATAGGCCGAGCGTAGCGCATCGGAAAAGGCGACATAATCGGCATTCGGAATCTCGCCGCCGGGAAGAGTGGCGCTGCGGGTCCAGTCGCCCCCCATCTTCGGGAAGAATTTGGCAAGCCGCTGCATCGCATGCTCGGAGAGCTTGCGGAACGTGGTGATCTTGCCGCCAAAGACGCTCAAGAGCGGCGCACCGCCGGTCTCGTCGAGATCGAACACATAATCGCGCGTGACGGCCGAAGGATTGCCCTTGCCATCGTCGAACAGCGGGCGAACGCCGGAGAAGCTTTCGAGCACATCGGAGCGGCGCAGCTTCTCCTTGAAGTAGCGATTGACGGCCGTGATCAGATAATCGATTTCCTTCTCGTCGGCTGCCACCTCTTCAGGCCTGCCTTCATAGGGAATGTCGGTCGTGCCGATCAGCGCCTTATCGCCCTCATACGGGTTGATGAAGATGACGCGCTTGTCGTGGTTCTGGACGAGATAGGCCTGCTGACCGCTCCAGAACTTCGGAACGATGATGTGACTGCCCTTGACGAGCCGGACGCTGCGCTGGCTGTTCGAGCCGACGACGCGGCCGATGATGTCATTGACCCAGGGCCCTGCCGCATTGACCAGCACCCGGGCGCGCACGGTCCGTACCTCGCCGGAGCGCTGGTCGCGCACCTGGACGACCCAGGTTCCCTGATCGCGACGGGCGCTGACGCACGCAGTCCGCGTCAGGATCCGCGCGCCTTTTGCCGAAGCATCGATCGCATTGAGGACGACGAGCCGGGCGTCATCGACCCAGCAGTCGGAATACTCAAACCCCTTGGAATACTGATCGAGAATCGGCGCGCCTTCCGGGTCGCGATGAAGATCCAGCGAGCGCGTGCCCGGCAGCTTCTTGCGGCCGCCGAGATGATCGTAGAGGAACAGCCCAAGGCGGACGAGCCAGGCCGGACGATCCGTCGGGCTGTGCGGCAGCACAAAGCGCATCGGCCAGATGATGTGGCTTGCCGAATTCAGGAGAACCTCGCGCTCGATCAAAGCCTCGCGCACCAGACGGAATTCGTAGTATTCGAGATAGCGCAGACCGCCATGCACCAGCTTGCCGGAGCGCGAGGACGTTCCCTCCGCAAGGTCGCCCTTCTCGCACATCATCACCGAAAGGCCCCGGCCGGCCGCGTCGCGAGCGATGCCGGCACCGTTGATGCCTCCACCGATCACGAAAAGATCAAAGATTTCCGGTTCCATCATGTCATGCTCCTTCGGATGCACTGGGCATCATCAAATCAAATTTCTCCGGCGGCGCTCGCTCTCCGGCCAGTTTGAGGGCTAAGGCCGGGCCAGCTTGTCCCAGGCGGGAGCGATCGCCTGCCGCACGTCCTTGTAGGCGTCGAACAAGCGGTCATAGCGTTCGGCATTTTCCGCATTCGGCGCCTCGGCCTCTCCGAGCAGCGGCGTCACCCAATCGGCGATACAGCTGTCCATGTCCTGATAGGCGCCGATGGCGACAGCTGCCATCATCGCGACACCGGCGGCGCCCGCCTCTTCACGCTCCGAAATCCGCACCGGCGCGTTGACGGCGGCGGAAAGCGATCCGCGCAGCGCGCGCGAGCGGGCCGCACCGCCGGTAATGCGCAGTTCGGACGGCATGTCGCCCATGGCCGCATAGCAATCGCGCGTCGCCATGCCGAGGCCTTCGACGACGGCCCTCAACATGTCGGCAAAGCCGTGCCGCGTGGAAAGTCCGGTAAAGCCGGCACGGGCATGCGCATTGACGAAGGGACCGCGCTCGCCGGCCTCGGAAATATAGGGGTGATAGAGAAGGTTCGTCGGACGCGCCTCGGCAAACCAGTCATCGATGCGCGGAATGAGATCCGAATAGGAAATCCTGCTGCCGCTCGCGGACATCAGATCCGCGGCGATCCGCAGGATCCAGTCGATATTGATCGTCGCGCCCATATTGGTCTGGACCTGGGTCACGATCCCGGGGATCGGCAGGGCAATGACATATCCCGTCCCCTCGCTATTGAGCTGGACGTCGGCTACCGCCTTGGCGCGCATATGCACGCCCGTCGATCCGATCGTCGAGCAGGCTGCGTTATGGCCGCCGGTGCGCACGCCGGCGCCGAGCGCTGTCATGACCATGTCGACATAACCGAGACAGACCGGCGTCCCGGCAAGCAGGCCGGCGGCCTCGGCGGCGGCGGCCGTCAGCGGGTGGCTGATCTCGGTTCCATCGATGATTTCCGGCAGGAGCGAACGCCGGCGCGCAAGACCGAGCGCATCGATCACGACCGAATCATATTGGCGATCGCGGAAATTGCCGAAGGTAAAGCTTGCTTCCGACGGATCTGTCGCACGCACGCCCGTGAGGTTCAGGTAGAGCCAGTCCTTACAATGCAGCGCCGTCTCCGCCCGATCCAGAAGCTCCGGCATGAAGCGGTCCATATGAGCGAGCTGCGCGCCCTGCTGGCAGGTGTTCAGGCCAGTGCCGGTCGCCTCGAAACGGGCGCGGTTGCCCGCCATGGCGCTCAGACGCGTGACCGTCGATGCGGCGCGGGCGTCGAGCCAAAGCCAGGCATCGTCGACCGGAACATTGCCGGCGCCGACGAGCCAGGTTCCATCGCCCTGACCGGTAACGGCTATCGCTGCCGTGCGCGCAGCAAGGTTCTCGACCTTCGCTCCAAGACCACGCAACGCGCTCACGCAATCCGCCCAGGTCTGCCCAAGCGACTGCGTGACCGAACCGTCTTCGCCGGTCTCATAACGATTGCGCGCCGATGCGGAAGCGATCTGCTTTCCGGACAATTCGAAGGCGACAGCCTTCAAAACGGAGGTCCCCGCATCGATCCCGATGATGATCCCGTCACTCTTAGGCATTGCACGGCCACTTCGCCATCATTCCCCCTGCGACAGGGGCTGCGGCATATATCACGAACATCTTCATTCCTCCCCACGCAGCCGCGAGTATAATCCGTTCCAGCCCGCGCGCATCGCAGCTCCCGCACGCCGATCCGGCCTAAGCAAGCGCGAACGGCGCACCGGCACATATTCAACACCAACCGCGCGACCAGATCCAAGCCAGAGGCGATCCAGCGATCGGCTCAGTATCTTATAACATAGAGATATCACAGTTGCAGTAATATTTTTCTGGTGTTGTAATTTTTTTCATATAAAATGATTGCTGTCAATTCCCCGACCGCAACGGGAAGAAGCCTTAAACACGCGACGAGGGAAACAGAAACAAAAGATGGCGCCCATCAGGGAGAATCGCTATCCCTGCGCGGCATGCACGATAGATTCTCTGTTATTACGCATGAATATCAATGTATTAACTAGATATCCTCATGCAAAGCAGACCAAACGGATGCCGTTGTGAAATTGCCGGATGCAAGCAGCCAAGATGGCGGCCTCGATACATATTGAGAATGGAATGCTGACGTGCCTGGAAGCTGTGGATACACAAATCCTAAGAAATCGCCGTTGACAGGCCCCAAAATTTATAACATATGAATTGCAGTTATTAACATACTTCTATCACAAATGTCGCATCGACAGGGCGATTGTGAACCTGAATGGACGGCTGGAGGAGACAGCCATCCGCACGCTGAGGAGGCTCCTGATGTTGAATTTCCTTTCCGATAGCGGCGCGATCCGAAGCCGAGCGCAGCGCCGGCAGATCCAAAAGCAGGGGCAAGACCTCAGCTAAGCGGACGCGCGGAACCGTTCTCCATTTCTCCATCGGGCAATCCGGCAAACATGCCGAAGGTCGTTTGAACATGAATACGCAAGCTCAATATGCAACAGCCAAGCCGACAGGCTCGAAGTTCAAGATCGTGGCGGGCGTCGCCGCCGTGGTGATCGTGATCGGCGCCATTGCCGCCGATACCAAGGTGGTCAAGATCGGCTCGGCCCACGATGTGCGCGAGCAGGGCTTCCAGCCCGAAAGCTACGGCGCACAGGAATTCCCCAAGGTGCAGGCAGATGTCGAAAAGCGCGCCGTCGATGCGGTGACGCTTGCCACCGCCGTTCTGGCCGACAAGAAAGCGGCTGGCGAAAAATATGGCGTCGCCACCACCACCGGCCCCGTCCTTCCCGTCTCGCTGACCGGTACGTTCGGCGATCGCAAGGCCAATCTCAACGAATTCAAGGTCGATGGCATGCCGGACGGGATCACGGTCCGGGTGCAAACCGGCCCCGCGGTCAACGGTACCGATCTACGCGATGCGACCGGCACGATTCAATTCGGCCAGTTCACCAACCAGATCGAATATCAGGATGCCGGTTCCGCCATCAACAACGAGATGAAGAAAGCAACCCTCGGGAGCCTCGATCCGGAAAAGCTGACGGGCAAGACGGCTACGGTTGTCGGCGTGTTCAAGCTCATCAATCCGAAGAACTGGCTCATAACCCCGGTAAAGGTCGACGTGAAATGAGCGCGCTCGAGCTAAACGGCGCAACCACGGGCGAAGTTGTCCTCGCCGCTCGCAACGTCGCCAAAGCCTATGGCAGCGTCCACGCGCTGAAGGGTGTCAACTTCGATATCCGCCGCGGGGAAGTGACGACGCTTTTCGGCGAAAACGGCGCCGGCAAGTCGACGCTGATGAAGATCCTGTCCGGCGTCATCCAGCCGACATCGGGAGACATCATCCTCGACGGCAGTCCGATCACCTTTGCCTCTTCGACGCACGCACGCTCCTGCGGCATCTCCATCATCCATCAGGAATTAAGCCTCGCGCCCAATCTCAGCGTCCGCGACAACATCTTCATGGGCCGCGAACTCATGAAGGGCGGCGTGGTCGATTTCGCCGAGGAAGAGCGTCAGACCCGCATATTGATGGAGGAGCTGGAAGAGCACATCGATCCGCTGACCCCCGTCGAGGATCTGCGTCTCGGACAGCAACAGATCGTAGAAATCGCGCGCGCCCTTTCCGTCAATTCGCGCATCCTGATCATGGACGAGCCGACATCGGCGCTGAGCGCGACCGAGGTCGAAGTTCTGTTCAAGGTCATCCGCGATCTGACGAATCGCGGCGTCTCGATCGTCTATATCTCGCACCACCTGGAAGAAGCGCTGCAGATCACCAATCATGCCGTCGTGCTGCGCGACGGCAACATGACAGCCTATGCCGAGCGCAAGGACATCGATCTCGAATGGATCGTGCGCAACATGGTCGGCGACAATTTCGATCTCGGCAGTCCTCCGACCGGCCACAAGATGGGCGAGGTCGCACTGACGATCGACAACCTCACCGTTCCCGGCCCATCGGGTGCTGCCTACAATGCGGTTGACCGCATGTCGCTCCAGGTCCGCGCCGGCGAAATCGTCTGCATCTACGGGCTCATGGGCGCGGGCCGCACCGAATTGCTCGAATGCGTGGCTGGGCGCCTGAAATCGAGCGGCGGCCGCGTGCTTCTGGGCAATACCGACGTCGGCGGCCTCAGCATCGCCGGCCGCATCGCCCAGGGGCTGGTTCTGGTGCCGGAAGACCGGCAACGCGATGGCCTGGTCCAGACGATGACGGTCGGGTCGAACCTGTCGCTTGCCAGCATCGGCGCCTTTACCAAGGGTCTTTTCACGTCAGGCGGTCGTGAGCGGGCGCTGGTGAACGACTCGATCCGCAAGGTTCATATCAAGACCGATGGCGGCGAAGCGCCGATCGGATCGCTCTCCGGCGGCAATCAGCAGAAGGTCGTCATCGGCAAGATGCTGGCGACGGAACCACGCGTGATCCTGCTCGACGAGCCGAGCCGCGGCATCGATATCGGGGCCAAGGCCGAAGTCTTCAAGCTGCTCGCCGAGCGCGCCAAGGAAGGCCTGGCGGTGATCTATTCGACATCGGAAGTCGCCGAATGCCTGAGCATCGCCCATCGCATCATCGTCATGCACCGCGGCAAGATCTCTGCCGAATTCGGTCCTGACGTCACCAAGGAAAAGATCATGGCCGCCTCCGGCGAAGCAGTGGTCGCGCACTAGCCGCATTCATGGAGCACTGATTATGTCAGTCACGAACATCACAGAAAAGAAACCAGTTTCGAACGGACAGCGGCGGAACGTCAATCTCGTGCGGCTGATCCTGGAAGGACGCGCCTTCTTCGCGCTGATCGTCATCATCGCGGTCTTCTCCTTCCTGTCGCCTTATTACTTCACGCTCGGCAACTTCCTGACCATGGCCTCGCATGTCGCCATCTTCGGCATTCTTGCCATTGGCATGCTGCTGGTCATCCTCAACGGCGGTATCGACCTCTCGGTCGGGTCGACGCTCGGTCTTGCCGGCTGTATCGCCGGTTTCCTGATGCAGGGCGTCACGCTTTCGAGCTTCGGCGTCATTCTCTATCCGCCGGTCTGGGCCGTCGTCATCCTGACGTGCGCGCTTGGTGCGGTCGTGGGCGCCGTCAACGGCGTTCTCATCGCTTACTTGCGTGTTCCGGCCTTCGTCGCCTCGCTCGGCGTGCTCTATGTCGCGCGCGGCATCGCGTTGCTGATGACCAACGGCCTTACCTACAACAATCTCGGCGGCCGCCCGGAACTCGGCAATACCGGCTTTGACTGGCTCGGTTTCAACCGCCTCGCCGGCATCCCGATCGGCGTCATCGTGCTTGCCGTGCTCGCCATCATCTGCGGCCTCGTTCTCAGCCGCACCGCCTTTGGCCGATGGCTCTATGCATCGGGTGGCAACGAGCGCGCCGCCGATCTTTCCGGTGTTCCGGTCAAGCATGTCAAGATCATCGTCTACGTCCTGTCGGGCGTTTGCGCCGCCATCGCCGGCCTGGTCCTGTCGTCGCAGCTGACTTCGGCCGGCCCGACCGCCGGCACCACTTACGAGCTGACGGCGATCGCCGCCGTCGTCATCGGTGGTGCTGCTCTGACGGGCGGCCGCGGCACGGTGCGCGGCACCATGCTCGGCGCCTTCGTCATCGGCTTTCTGTCGGACGGCCTCGTCATCATCGGCGTGTCGGCCTACTGGCAGACGGTCTTTACCGGCGCGGTCATCGTGCTCGCCGTGCTCATGAACAGCATCCAGTACGGACGCCGGACCAAGTCCGGCTGACGCTCGATATTCGAACTTGTCACCGATCGGTGAAAATCGCCGATCGGAGAAAGCACCGCCGGTTCGCCGGTATCATCAGAGCTCATCAAAAGGGAGAGAGACTAATGTTCAAAAAAGGTTTGCGCATCGTCATGGCAGCGGTTGCAGTCGCACCGCTTCTGACAGGAGCAGCTTGGGCCGCCGGCCAGATGACGATCATCGTCAACGACCCGTCGAACCCCTACTGGCTGACGGAAGGCAATGTCGCCAAGGCTGCCGCCGAAAAGCTCGGCTACACGGCAACGGTCGGCGCCCACAAGGGCGATACCAACACCGAGAGCAATCTGATCGACACGGCCATCACCAACAAGTCGGTCGCCATCATCCTCGATCCGGCCAACGCCGACGGTTCCGTCGGTGCGGTCAAGAAGGCCGTTGCCGCCGGTATTCCGGTGTTCCTGGTCAATGCTGAAATCAACCAGGAAGGCCTCGCCAAGGCGCAGCTCGTCTCCAACAACGCCCAGGGCGCCGCAATCGGTGCTCAACAGTGGGTCGAAGCCGTTGGCGACAAGGGCAAGTATGCCGAACTCTTCGGCGCACCGTCCGACAACAACGCCGCAACGCGTTCGAACGGCTATGAAACGGTTCTGACCCAGTACCCGGACCTGCAGAAGGTTGCCAAGGAAGTTGCCAACTGGGATCGCACCCAGGGCCACAACAAGATGCAGTCCATCCTGCAGGCCCATCCGGACATTACCGGCGTGATCTCCGGCAATGACGAAATGGCGCTCGGCGCGATTGCCGCTCTCAAGGAAGCCGGCAAGCTCGCCAACGTCAAGGTCGGCGGCTTCGACGGTTCGCCGGACGCTGTCGCCGCCATCAAGGCCGGTGAACTGCAGTACACGGTTCTCCAGCCGGTTGCCGTCTTCTCGGAAGAAGCCGTCAAGCAGGCTGACAGCTTCATCAAGACCGGCAAGACCGGCGCTACGAGCGAAAAGCAGCTTTTCGATTGCATCCTGATCACCAAGGACAATGTCGACAAGTACACCGCGCCGTTCGTTCTGTCCGAGTAACGATATCGGGGGCGCCGGACACCGGCGTCCCCATCGTTCGACCGCTATCGACCATTCCTGGCGGAAGATCAGACCGTACTTGCAGAAATCCTGGTAGAGAATTGTTCTTTATACTCTTTTCACATAGCATGGCGTTCGCTGTAGCGCGTTAGTATCCGCAAGGCTCAGCGTCAGAGGCCAAGGTGACAGACAAGACAAGCCCCGTATCCTTCCTGCAAGACGAACTGCCGAGCGACAGCCGGCATTCCCGCCAGCTCGCCCGGCGGCAGATGATCGCCGAAGCCGTGATGGCCGAAGGCTCCATGCGCATCGAGGATTTGACCGATCGTTTCGGCATCAGCCTGATGACGGCGCATCGCGACGTCGACGAATTGGTCAGCCGTGGCCTGTTCCGGAAAACGCGCGGCATCGTTTCCGCCGCGGCGACGAGCCTGATTGAATCGAGCGACGTCTATCGCGCCAACCGCCAGGCGAGCGAAAAGAAGATGATCGCCGCTGCTGCAATGCAGTTCATCGAGCCCGGTCAGGCCATCTTCCTCGACGATTCCACCACCGTCCTGCAAATGGCCTCGCATCTGCCGGCCAAGGTTCCGCTCACCGCGATCACCAATTCGCTGACGCTGATGAACGCGCTGAAGGATATGCATGACGTAACGCTTCTGGCGCTCGGCGGCCAATACTACAATTGGTGCAACGCCTTCATGGGGCGTATGACGATCAACGAAATCAACCGCTTGCGCGCCGACGTTGCGTTCATCTCGATGTCGGCCATCATAGATGACGTCGTGTTCCATCAGTCGCCCGAGATCGTCGATATCAAGCGGGCGATGTTCGACAGTGCGGCCAAGCGCATCCTGCTCACCGATCATACGAAATTCGAGCGGCGCGCACTCCACAGTTTCGCGCATCTGAGCGAATTCGATGTCGTCATCGTCGACGAGAAGACGCCTGCCGCTCATCTGGAGCGAATGCGGAACAAGAATATCAATGTGGTTGTCGCCAAGGGCGACAAGGAACGATCCTGACGATTGGCCCAGGCTCGGGCGTCCGTCACGTTCCTCACCATCAGGAGTAATGAGAATGCCGAGTCTGCTCGGAATTGACAGCGGTCTGACCGTTACCAAAGCCGTCATCTTCGACATCGATGGAACGCCGCTTGCCGTCGCGCGCCGTCGCGTGACCCAGTTCATGCCGAAGGCTCGCCATGTCGAGCGCGACATGGACGAACTCTGGACCCGGACCGCCGACGCCATTGCCGAGGCGATCAAGCTCAGCAACCGTCCCGCCAGCGACATCCAGGCCATTGCGGCGACTGCGCATGGCGATGGCATCTATCTGCTCGACAAGGCAAAAAAGCCGCTTGGACGCGCCATCCTTTCGCTCGACAGCCGCGCCGGATCGATCGTCGAACAATGGCTGAAGAGCCCGCTTGCCGACAAAGCCCTGTCGCTGACCGGGCAGTTGCCGCATGTCTCGGCTCCATCGGCGCTGCTCGCCTGGATCAAGGCCAAGGAGCCCGAGCGCTATGCTCAGATCGGCCACATCCTGAGCTGCAAGGACTGGCTGCGCTTCTGCCTGACGGATGTCGCCGGAACGGATCGGACCGAGGCCAGCACCTCCTTCACCAATGTCTCGACGCAGAACTATTCGCCGGACGCATTGACGCTCTTCAACGTCGGCGAACTGACTGGCGCACTGCCGCCAGTCTCCCGGTCTGACGAAGTGGTCGGCCATGTGACGGAAGCCGTGGCGAAGCGGACGGGGCTCGCCGAAGGCACGCCGGTCGTTGCCGGACTGCACGACGTGACCGCGTCCGCGCTCGGAGCCGGTGGCTATGCCGAAGGCGTCGTTGCCGTGATCGCCGGCACCTATTCGATCAACGAAACGCTCTCCTCCGAGCCGCGGGTCGATGGCCGCTGGTTCTGCCGCAATGCGATTGCGCCGGGCCAGTGGAACAACATGTCGATCTCGCCGGCATCGTCGGCGAATTACGAGTGGTTCCTGGACAAGCTCTGCGCCAGGGAAATTGCAAACGCCGAAGCTGCCGGCCAGTCGATCCACGCCTTGCTGGCCCCCGAGATCGAGGCGGCCTTCGCCCGTCCGTCGAGCGCGCTGTTCCATCCCTACCTGTTCGGCTCGCCCTATGGCGCCGAGGCAAGCGCCAGCTTCTTCGGGCTTGGCGGCTGGCATGATCGTGGCGACATGTTGCGTGCCGTCCTTGAAGGCATCGCCTTCAACCACAAGATTCACATTGACGCCCTAAGTGACGGTTTTTCCTTCGATCGAGCACGTTTGGCAGGCGGCGTGTCGCGCAATCCGATCGTCGTTCAGATGTTTGCCGACGTGCTCGGCATGCCTGTTACCGTGACCGAGACCGACGAGGCTGCGGCCTGGGGGGCCGCGCTTTGCGCCGGTGCCGGTATCGGCGTCTATGCGGGTCCTCAGAACGATCCGCGCGATGTCGGCAAAATCGCCACGACCTATGAACCGGATCCCGCCCGCAACGCCGAATATCGCATCCGCTACCAGCTCTTCCGCGACATTGCCGAAGCGATGACGCCACTCTGGCCGCGGATCGGCGATCTCGCAAATCAACACTCCCAAGACTAGACCGCCAATGCGCCGCGCCGACAGGCTGTTGTCGCGGCAGTTCAGCAGGACGATGATGTTATGACCGATATGGCCGCCGATCTGAAACAACGCTTTTCGCAACTTCAAGATGGAGATGTCGACGTCGTCATCCTCGGCGCCGGGGTCAACGGTGCCGGACTGTTTCGCGATCTCTCCGTACAAGGCGTCAACTGCCTGATCGTCGACAAATCCGATTTCGGCTCGGGCACGAGTGCCGCGCCATCGCGATTGATCCACGGCGGCCTGAAATATCTGGAAACCGGCGAGTTCCGGCTGGTCGCCCAATCAGCGCTGGAGCGGAACCTGCTGTTGAGGAACGCGCCGCATTGCGTCGAGGCATTGCCCACTTTCGTGCCGATTTTCTCCTGGATGCGCGGCATACCGGCAGCCCTTCGCACGCTTCTCGGATCGACGACCGCTCCCCGCAGCCGCGGCGCGGTGCTCATCAAGATCGGACTTGCGCTCTACGACTTCTTCGGTTCGCGCAACCGCGTCATGCCGCGCCACAGATTCCTGTTGAAAGGCCGCGCGCTCAAGGAAATGCCGCATGTGACGCCGCAGATCGTCGCCGGCGGCATCTATTACGACGCCAAGATCAGCCGGCCGGAGCGGCTCGTCTATGAGCTGGTCAACGATGGGCTGGCAGCCAACAAGGGCGCGCTGGCGGCAAACGTCACCACGCTCGTATCCGCAGCCGATGGCGTGCTTACCTTTCAGCGCGCGGATGGCTATGCCTTCTCGGTCAAGCCGAAGCTGGTGGTGAACGCCGCCGGTCCCTGGATCGATCATGTCAACGCCGCTCTCGGCGCGCCGGCTCATCTGATCGGCGGCACCAAGGGATCGCATATCCTGCTGGACCACCCCGAACTGGTGCGCAGCCTGAACGGCCACATGATCTATTTTGAAGCCGATGATGGCCGCATCTGCCTGGTCTATGGCTATCTGGGCCAGGCGCTGGTCGGCTCGACCGATATTCCCTGCGACGATCCGGACAATGTTCGCTGCGAAGAGCCCGAGATCGATTATTTTCTCGACAGCGTGCGGTCGCTTCTGCCCGGCCTCCGTTTCGATCGCGACCAGGTAACCTACAGCTATAGCGGCATTCGCCCCCTGCCCGCCTCGGATGCATCGTCGCCGGGCCTGATCAGCCGCGATCACTCCGCGCCCGTCTTCGAGCCGCAGGCCGGGCGTCCCTTCCCGATCGTCTCATTGGTCGGCGGCAAATGGACCACGTTCCGAGGCTTCGCCGAGGAAGTGGCCGATACGGTCCTTACACGCCTGCAGCGCGCGCGCAAAACCTCCACCGAGAGGCTCGCCATCGGCGGCGGCCGGGATTTCCCGCTCGATTCCAAGGAGCGCGCAAGCTGGATCCGATCGGTCGCCGCAAAAACCGGCGTGGAGGCAAGCAGAGCGGACGAGCTGTTAAGCCGATACGGCACGACGGCTGCGGCCATCCTTGCGCATCGCTCCAGTTATAGCGACAGCCAGCGCATCAGCGGCGCGCAGCGCCATAGCGCGCTTGAAATCGATTGGATCGCGCGGCAGGAACTGGTCGTGCATCTGTCCGATATCGTCTTCCGTCGGACGACCATGGCGATCGAGGGCCTTTTGACGATCCAGGGCTTGCGCGAAATCGGCGCGATCGCGGCGGCAGCCCTGCAGTGGGACGGGCAGCGACTGGCCAAAGAAATCGACGATGTCGTTGTGTCGCTGTCGAAGTTTCATGGTCAGACATTGACCGAAGAAAGCCTGCGCCGGGCAGCAAGCCCGGCGTCACGCTGATCCCCTGGCTCAGGAAAAAGCAGGGTCGAGCGACCCGGACGTGTAACGCTTGGCCATCTCGGTGACGGTCAGCGGCCGGATGCGCGAGGCGTGCCCGGCCGTGCCGAACTGCTCGAAGCGTTCCTTGCAGAGCTTCGTCAGCGCAGCCATGGCGGGCTTCATATATTTGCGGGGATCGAACTCGCTCGGGTCCTCCTGCAGCACGCGGCGGATCTGGCCCGTCATCGCCATGCGGCCATCCGTGTCGATATTGATCTTGCGCACGCCATTCTTGATGCCACGCTGAATTTCATCGACCGGCACGCCCCAGGTCGGCTTCATCTGCCCGCCATATTTGTTGATGATGTCCTGCAGCTCTTCGGGAACCGAGGAAGAGCCGTGCATGACAAGATGTGTATTGGGCAACTTGCGGTGGATCTCCTCGATCACGTTCATCGCCAGCACCGAGCCGTCCGGCTTGCGCGTGAACTTGTAGGCGCCGTGCGAGGTGCCCATGGCGATCGCCAGCGCATCGACCTTGGTTTCGCGTACGAACTTGACCGCCTCGTCCGGGTTGGTGAGCAACTGGTCATGAGAGAGCTTGCCTTCCGCGCCATGACCGTCCTCGGCCTCGCCCATGCCGGTTTCCAGCGAGCCCAGCACGCCAAGCTCGCCTTCGACGGAAATACCGCCGAGATGAGCCATGTCGGTGACCGTCTTCGTCACGACGACATTATAATCCCAGTCGGCCGGCGTCTTTGCGTCCGCCTTGAGCGAGCCGTCCATCATGACCGACGTGAAGCCGGCCTGGATTGCCGTCATGCAGCTCGACGGGTCGTTGCCATGGTCCAGATGCACGCAGACGGGAATATGCGGATAGATCTCGACGACGGCGTCCATCATGTGCTTCAGCATGATGTCATTGGCATAGGCCCGGGCGCCCCTGGAGGCCTGCATGATCACCGGGGCGCCGACCGCATCGGCCGCCTCCATGATGGCAAGCGCTTGCTCCATGTTGTTGATATTGAAAGCAGGCACGCCATAGCCGTTCTCGGCGGCGTGATCGAGCAGTTGCCTTAAGGTAATACGTGCCATTCAACTCTCTCCGGGGTCGTGATGTGTCTCTGTGATCGCGCGGATGATGCCGTCCGTTTCAAGCGGCGCCATAAAACAGGATGCTTGCCGCCGGTCGCCAGCTTTCCTCAAAAACCTGAGGCCAGATGCAGGCGCATCATCATTGCATTTCATAACAAATAAAAATTACAAAATCACACTTTTTATGACATTTTGTTGTGATATTTATGAAAAGCAGCATGGCGCCTTAAATTATCGCCTCCCCTCAAGAAACACCGGCCGGCCGATCGCGCTTCAATCATGCGACATCCCTGAAAGACACATCGCCGCGTCTGATTATTCGGATAAAAAACATTTGACCTCTGGGCGCTTAACTGTTTTCTATAGATAAAAAACAGATATCGGGAGGAAAGCTGCGTGTCTGCATGTCACATCAACCCAGCAGCCATGCCTACCGGCATCGAAGGCATGAGGAGTTTGGCGTGAGCTCGCGGATCATCCAGTTCGGCACCAGCCGATTTCTGCAGGCACATGCGGCATTCTTCGTGCACGAGGCGCGGCAAGCGGGCCAGGATGTCGGTCCTATCACCGTCGTCCAGGTTTCGGGCGCCAGCAGCCGCAGCGGACGCGTCGGTGCCTTTGCCAATCCGGACGGCTATCCGGTCATCATCCGCGGCATTGCGGACGGGCAGCCCATCGACCGCACCGTGCAGGTCACTAGTGTCGATCGCGGTCTGTCCGCCGTCGAACACTGGGCTGAGCTGTCGACGATCTTTGCCGAAGATGCCGAGTTCGTCATCTCCAACACCGGCGAAACCGGATACAGGACCTGTCCCGAGGAAGACGGCTTTGGCCTGGATGACCGAGTTCCGCGATCATTCCCCGCGAAGCTTGCCGCCCTCCTCGTCAAGCGCTGGCAGGCATCCGGCCGCCCGTTGGTCATCCTTCCCTGCGAATTGATGACGGGTAACGGCCGCATCCTGAAACAGGTGGTCGTCGAATGCGCCAGGCGCAACGCCGAGCCGGCGGGGTTCCATGCCTGGCTCGACGAGCATGTCGCTTTCGCCGAGACGCTGGTCGACCGCATCGTCTCGGAAGCGATCGAGCCGATCGGCGCCGTTGCGGAACCTTATGCGCTATGGGCGATCAAGCGGGCTCCGGGCGTGCGGCCACCCTGCAGCCACCCAAATATCGTGCTGACAGACGATCTCGAGCCTTACGAGCGCCTGAAGCTGCACATTCTCAATCTCGGCCATACCTTCCTTGCCGAAATCTGGCAGCGTGAAGACCGCCCGGCGGACGAAACGGTGCGCGCCATATTGGCCGACAGCGACATTCGAGCAAGGCTGAACGCGCTCTATCAAAGCGAAGTGCTGCCGGGCTTTGCCGCAAATGGCATGGGCGACGAGGCGAGGACCTATGTTACGACCACGCTCGACCGCTTCCTCAATCCATTTCTCAATCATCGCATCGCCGATATCAGTCAGCATCATCGTGAGAAAGTCGGCCGACGCATCCATGCTTTCCTGGACTGGGCGGATAAGGCCGGCGGTGCTTCGCGCGCGCCGGTGCTGAGAGCAATCGCGGCTCGCTATCCCATGATGGAAACTGCGCCATGACCGTCGTTGAACGAGTTTCGAGCCGAGGCTGGAGCAGATGGATTGGCAAGGAGGGGCCGGAACGGCCGATGCTCCTTGCTTCGCGGCGTCGGCCGCACACCTATTTTTAACGCAAACGGCCGGCATCTCCGGCCTTTCGAGAGCGCATCACCATGAGAACACTGATCTGTGACGAACCCGGCCGTCTCTCCCTGATCGAGCGCGATGTCCCGACCCCCGCCGCGGGCGAGGTACTGGTGCGCATCAGACGCATCGGCGTCTGCGGCACTGATTTTCACATCTATCAGGGCAAGCATCCCTTTCTCGAGTATCCGCGCGTCATGGGGCACGAGCTGTCCGGCACGGTCGAGGATGCAAACGGTTCAAGCCGTCTCAAGGCGGGAGAAAACGTCTATATCGTTCCCTATCTTGCCTGCGGCAAATGCGTTGCCTGCCGGCGCGGCGTCACCAATGCCTGCCAAAGCCTTTCCGTACTCGGCGTGCATCGCGACGGCGGCATGACGGAGTTCGTCTGCCTGCCGGAACAAAACGTCATTTCGGCCGGCAAGGCTTCGCTGGAAGAAGCCGCGATGATCGAATTCCTGGCGATCGGCGCACACGGCGTCAAGCGCGGCGGTATTGCCGCCACAGATCGCGTCCTTGTCGTCGGCTCCGGCCCGATCGGCATGTCCGCCGTCATCTTCGCCAAGGCGCGCGGCGCAGACGTCACCGTGATGGATATGCGCGAGGACAGATTGGAATTCACGGTCGCCTCGCTCGGCGCCGACCGGACGATGCTCGCCAACGACGACGCTGAGGCCCATGCGAAGCACCTGACCGGCGGCGATTTCTTCGACGTCGTCATCGACGCAACCGGCAACGCCAAAGCGATGCAACGCAGTTTCGGCTTCGTCGCCCATGGCGGCCGTTACGTTCTCGTCGGTGTGGTGCGCGACGACATCACCTTCTCCGATCCGGAGTTCCACAAGCGCGAAACGACCCTCTTCGCCAGCCGCAACGCTCAGCCGGACGATTTTGCGGAGGTCGTGAGGCAGATGGAAAATGGCCGGGTGCCGACGGCAGCATTGAATACCCATCGCGGTCCGCTTCAGGAGGGGCCAGCACTTTTCAAGGAATGGCTGAAGCCGGAAGCTGGGGTCATCAAGGCTATTCTGGAGATCTGAGCCAAGCCTGTCCTGAATAGCGTAGTGCATGCCGTGATGCCTTCATCCGACAAGATGAAGGCATCATGTTGATCACGCGCGACCGACATTCGGCATCCGATTGTCGATAAAATACCATTGTTCCGGATAGTTACGCACCATTGGTTCGATTACTGCATTCAGCAACTGCACGTCCTCGATCAGCTGCTCTCGAACCTCGTCCTTCGCAGGCAGCCTGAATGGCTCGACGCCGTGGAGCGCAAAACTCGCTTGCGCCTCCCGAACAATATAAAGCGGATATATCAGCGCATTCGTCTTCCGCGCCATGCGCGCGATGAGCGCGTAGTTGCCTTCAAGATGCGGCGGCCGGCCGAAGAAGGGCGCTCGGATGTGGCCGTTGAAGCCCTCGTCGCAGAACATCAGCAGGTTGCCGCCATCTTCGAGGATCCGCAGAGCGGGGCGCACGAAGCTGCGCCCCGGTTTCAGGATGCCAAGGCCAGCCCCCTTGCGCAAGCGGTTGACGATATAGTGGCGCGAGCGGCGTTTCGGCGGGTCGTAGTTCATGGTGACGGCGAGCCCCATGTCGAGAAGGCAATGCCAGAGCACCTCCCAGTTGCTGACATGCGGCGCGATGAAGATGACCGGGCCTTCGGAACAGCGCTCGACCAATTCCCCAAGGCCGATCTTGCGCACATGGCGGCGCGCCAATCTGGGCACCACGGAATATTCCGCCATCTGCCGGCCCTGGGAATCGGCATAGGCATCCAGCAGCCTCTCAAGCTCGGCATCTGCGAGTTCCGGCCTTATCATCCTCAGGTTGGCTGCAGCGCGTACGTAAGCTCCTTTATGGAAGCGCGGCGCCAGGAACCGCCCGAGCCAGCCGCCAAGCGCGGAACAGACCCTGGCCGGCAGGAGCATGAAGGCGAAATAGAAGAACAGATCGGCGGCGTTATCGATATTTTCATGGAGCCAATAGCGCAGGAACGCCTTGCGCCGGGCGCCGCCCGCCAGAAAATCGGCGAACGGAGGTGGCCTCGGCGGTTCATAGGTCCAGGCCTTGCGCTTGCCGGCGGCAACCGTCCTGCCGGTCTCGTCCTTCATCGTCATCCCCGGCGCCTGTGGAGCGTCACGGGCATGCCGTCGCGCGGGCGCAACGTCAGGCGACACTGCGGCTGGACCTTGTGCCCTTCCCTGATGCGCACCCGAAAACGCTGGGCAAGGATCGCCAGGCAGAGGATCGCCTCGGTAAGACCGAATTGCAGACCGGGGCATACGCGCGGACCGGCGGCGAAGGGAATGTAACTGTAGGGCGTCGGCCGCGCCGCGCCCAGGAAGCGCTCCGGGTGAAAGCGGTGCGGCTCGGCAAACAGCGTCTCCGTGCGATGCAGGATCCATGGCACGATCATGACGAGCGCTGCCTTGCGCACCTTCACGCCGCCGATTTCGTCGGCCTCGGCCGCCTGCCGCGCCAGAATCGGCACAGGCGGATAAAGGCGCAAGGTCTCCTCGATGACCGCCCGGCACCAGTCAAGAGCCGGAACGTCGTCGATCGACGGAACCCGGTCGCCGCAGACGGCCTCGATTTCCGCATGAATTGCCGCCTCCACCCAGGGCGCACCGGCGAGCAGATACCAGGCCCATGTGAGCGTCGCGGCCGTGGTCTCATGGCCAGCCATGAAGATCGTGGCCGCCTCGTTTCGCAACGCCACGACATCGAGTTTCAGCTCGGGATTGCGCTGCTGCCGGCGGATCAGCAGCTCGACCATCGAACTGTTATCGCCCTTGCCGGCCAGATGCTCTTCGATCACCTGATCGATGATGCGATGGATGCGTTTGACCGACCGGCTCAAGCTCGGCGTCTTGATGATCGGCAACCCCTCGTCGAAGCCGAGAAAATAGCCGAGATTGATGGAATCGACCAACGACTGGTAGCTGGCGAAACCTTCCGTCACGGCGTTGGCGCTTTCCTCGCCGAGATCGTTGCCGAAGACGCTGCGAGAGATGATCTCGGCCGTCAATCCCGCCATCTCGAACAGGGCATTGACCTCGGCGCCCTCGCCGAGGCTTTGCCAGCGATCGGCAAGCTCGCTTGCCGTATCCTGCATGATGGCACCGAAAGCCGGCACGCGGTTTTTGTGCACGATGTCGGAGACCAGTGGCCGGCGCTGCTTCCACGTCTCCTTGTCAGAGATAAACAGCCCGTCTCCCAGCAGATATTCCAGCGCCCGGCGCATCTGCGGCGTCTTGCGCTCGAAATTCTCGTGGCGCTTGGCGACCACATAGCGGACGGCATCCGGCGAATTGACGATGATGAGCTGACGGCCGAGCAGCTTGAATTCCGCCACATGCTCGCGGTAATCCGACCGACGCCAGATGGACAGAAAGTCGCTGCGCGCCTGCAGCATGAGTTTTAGCGGCTGGCCGGGCTTTCCGTTGTAATAGGCGGCATGAGCCGGCTCGAAATATCGTGATGACGGATCGGTGCGTTCGACGATTTCGGTTTTCTGATCAAGCCAGGCCAGCATAACGGTGCAGAACTTTCGCGCCTTGCGGCCGGTGACAATGTGAAGGCGGCCGAGTGTCACGACGCCCGGTCGAACTCACTATATTCATTTCGCAACCGCAGAAAAGCCCCGCTTTGGTGAAGCGGCGACCTTTCTGCGCCCCGAAACACCTGCCTTCGCGTGGGCGCTTTCCGGCATCGGCAGCCCATCCAGCCTCCGGCGCCTGCGGGCCGCCAACCATGTCTCGCTTTTCGCGCCATCAGTGCGACAGGCCGCGTTCGGCATGGTTTCTTGGTCTCTTCCGGCACGCCGACGACCTGAAGTTAACCCTTGGTTAACCATAATCACCTTTATTCGCCATATCGAATACAATGACTTGATTCCCGGAACCGGCGCGCAATTTGCCGATAAATGTGACCACAAACGATTGTCGCGATCCCAAAAGATGCACCCTATAAGAACGATAGCGCTGATTGGCCTTGCTTGCCTCGGAACGGGTTGCACGACAACCGGCCAGGTGCATCAGTCGATCGGCGTGGAAACCGTCTCCAGCGACAAGGCGTTGGCTTTCCCGCCGCCCGGCGGCCCGGCGATCGTCAATATCGTCGAGCGCAAGCATGCCAAGGATGTGGAGCAGACGATTTCGCTGTTCACCTCCTCTTCGGTTCCCGGTCAGAATTTCCTCAAGGTGCAGTTTCTCGGCATAACCGGCTCGAATCCCGGGCTTGGGAGCAGGCCCTTCAACACGATCAGCGAGGGTGCGATTGCCCGTGAAATGGCCGCCGCGGTACCCGGCGTAAGGCTCGCCCGCTCCGCAGTTCTCGTTCAGAACAGCTACGGCCCGTTCGGTTACGCGTCCGGCCAGAGCAGGACGGGCGACACCTGCCTCTATGCATGGCAGCAGGTGAAGGCCGGCTTCGCTCCGTCGCAGGAGCAACGCAATTTCGGCATGGTTCAGGTTCGCATACGGCTCTGCGATGCCCGTGCGACGGAGCGCCAGCTGTTGGGCACCGTCTATGGCTATACGATCGCCGGACACTTTGCCGGTGCCGCGTTGAACCCTTTCGGCGGACCACGCAGCGCCGACGCCGTGCTCGGCAAGCCCGGCGAGATGGTCTATCCCGACGCAACGCCTTATCGCACCGCTCCGATCGACATCGGATACCAGAACCGACCGGCCGCAACCCGGCCGGCAATCATCCGCAGGCCGGCCGTGATACAACCCCAGCCGCAGATTCAGCCTACCCTGCCGCCGATGATCGGCCCGCGTGTACCGCTGCCGGATGGACAGAGCGATTCCTCACAGACGAATGGCGCCGGCGGACCGACATCGATGGTGCCGTCGCCACCACCTGTAAATACAGCGGGCAATATGATCGTGCCTTTACCGGACTGTAACCGAGAAGCTGCCATATCTGGGGTATGCCGCTAAGCGGAACCACCTCGGGGCGCCAGGATGGCGTCTGGCAATACCTTTGAAGGGACATCGATGCAGACCGCACGCAGCATCTTGATATGGGCCGTGATAGCGCTATGCGGCGTCGTGCTGATCACGCTTCCCGTCAACCTTCAAACTCAGCTGATTGCCAGCACCGTGGTCGTCACCATGATGGCGATCATCAAGATCCTCAAGCGCCAGGGCACCTGGCGGCTGGTTGCGCTCGCCTTCGGCACTGCCATCGTCTTGCGCTACGTATATTGGCGGACCACCAACACGTTGCCGCCGGTCAACCAGCTCGAGAACTTCATTCCCGGCCTGCTGCTTTATCTTGCGGAAATGTACAACGTGGCGATGCTGATGCTCAGCCTCTTCATCGTCGCCACTCCTCTGCCGCCGCGCACGACGCGCGCATCCGAGACAACGCATTTCCCGAGGGTCGATGTCTTCGTGCCGTCCTATAACGAGGATACCAATCTTCTTGCCAATACGCTCGCCTCCGCCAAGGCGATGGACTATCCGGCCGACAGGCTCAAGGTCTGGCTGCTTGACGACGGCGGCACCGCGCAGAAGCGCAATTCGACCAAGGTTCTGGAATCGCAGGCCGCCATCGCGCGCCATGACGAACTCAAGCAGCTCTGTGCCGACCTCGACGTCGAATATCTGACCCGCGAGCGCAACGAACATGCCAAGGCCGGCAATCTCAACAACGGATTGCAGCATTCGAGCGGCGAGCTGATCGCGGTCTTCGATGCCGACCATGCGCCTGCGCGCGACTTCCTGCGCGAAACCGTCGGCTATTTCGAGGACGACCCCAAGCTCTTCCTCGTCCAGACGCCGCATTTCTTTATCAATCCGGATCCGCTGGAGCGCAACCTGCGCACCTTCGACAGCATGCCGAGCGAGAACGAGATGTTCTACGGCATCATTCAGCGCGGCCTCGACAAGTGGAACGCGGCCTTCTTCTGCGGCTCTGCGGCCGTGCTCAGCCGCAAGGCGCTGGAATCGCAAAACGGCTTCAGCGGCATCAGCATCACCGAAGACTGCGAAACCGCGCTGGCGCTTCACGGCGCCGGCTGGAACAGCATCTATGTCGACAAGCCGCTGATTGCCGGCCTGCAGCCGGCAACCTTTGCCAGCTTCATTGGCCAGCGCAGCCGCTGGGCCCAGGGCATGATGCAGATCCTGCGCTTCCGATTCCCGCTGTTCAAGCGCGGTCTGACGCTGCCGCAGCGCCTTTGCTACATGTCCTCGACGCTGTTCTGGCTGTTTCCGTTCCCCCGTGTGACCTTCCTGTTCGCGCCGCTCTTCTACCTCTTCTTCGATCTTGAAATCTTCACCGCATCCGGCAGCGAATTCCTTGCCTATACGCTCGCCTACATGCTCGTGAACCTGATGATGCAGAACTATCTCTACGGATCCTTCCGCTGGCCGTGGATTTCCGAGCTCTACGAATATGTCCAGACGGTGCATCTGCTGCCGGCGGTCGTTTCGGTCATGCTCAATCCGCGCAAGCCGACCTTCAAGGTCACGGCCAAGGACGAGTCGATCGCCGTCAGCCGGCTTTCGGAAATCAGCCGTCCGTTCTTCGTTATCTTCGCGGTTCAGATCGTCGCACTGGCGGTCACCATCTACCGCGTCTATGCGGAGCCCTATAAGGCGGATGTCACGCTCGTCGTCGGCGGCTGGAACATCATCAACCTTATCCTTTCCGGCTGCGCGCTGGGCGTTGTTTCGGAGCGCGGGGAGCGCGCCTCTTCAAGACGAGTGAGGGTCGATCGCCGCAGCGATTTCGGGATCGACGGTCGCTGGAATTCGGCGTCGATCGAGGATGTTTCCGTCCATGGCGCCAGGCTGAACGTGTTCAACAAGGATCTCGAGCAGATCAAGGTCGGGTCGGAAGCGACCATACGCTTCCAATCCTATAGCGGCGCCGAGATGGTGACGCTGTCGGTCGTCGTGCGCAACATGGAGCAGATGGGGGATATCACGGCCATCGGCTGCCAGTATATTCCAAAGGGTGCCGCCGATCATCGCCTGATCGCCGACCTTGTCTTTGCCAATTCCGATCAGTGGACGAAATTCCAGCAGGCACGGCGCCGCAATCCCGGCATCATCCGTGGCACCATCTGGTTCCTGAGCCTGTCGCTTTACCAGACCAGCCGTGGCCTGATCTATCTTTTCAGAGGCGTTGGCTCGGAGCGCGCGCAGCAGCGGCAGGATGCGAAGGCGAGAAGCTGATGAACCGCATCCTACCTGCCCTTATCCTTCTCTTCGGCGCCGCCGCCGCACAGGCGCAGACGACGCCTTTCGACATGTCGGGTGAGCGCCCGAAAGGCGAACCGCCGACAGTGCCGCAGATTATCGCTCCGCAAACAACGATGCCGCAGACTGCACCGCCGGTGACGGCGGCACCTCCGGCCATCGCTCCGCAGACCGTTGCACCGCAGGCTGCGGCCCCTCAGGCAACCGCGCCTCTGGCGACAACACCGCCGCCAGTCACGCCACAGGCGGCAACGCCGCAAACGACTGTCACGCAAACCGGTACACCCGCTTCCCCGGTTCAAACGCCCGCACAGGGCGCGCCGGGCGCGACAGCCGCGGCAACCGGGTTGCGTCGCTATGTTGTTCCCTTCGCGAAATTGCGCCTTGAGGGTGAAGCCGATCGCAAGTCCTGGTCGATCTACCTGACCCCCGAGCAGGCGGCGGCACCCGCGAAATTCAGCTTTGCCTATCAGAATGCGGTCGTCGTCGCGCCCGAGGCGTCGCAGCTTACGGTTCTCATCAATGATCGCGTGGTGCACCAGCAGCAGATCGGCTCGTCCGATAACGAATCCAATGTGAGCTTCGATATCCCGCGCGGGCTCTTGCAGCCGGGAGCCAATCTGCTCACCTTCGAGGCGGTACAACGCCACCGCGTCGACTGCGACATTCCTTCGACCTACGAACTGTGGTCCGATCTCGATCCTGCCAAGACCTATCTGAGCTTTGCCGGACGCGAGGCGGAGAAACTGTCGACCACGGACGCAATCCGCGCGATCGGCGTCGACGATGTCGGCAAGACCCGGTTCAACCTTGTCGTGCCGGCGCTTTCCCAGCCCGGAACGACCAAGCCGATCCTGCGGCTCGCGCAGGGGCTGGCACTACTTAGCGGAATGCCGAACGAGACCTTTTCCTTCGGCACGGACCAGCTGCCGCCTGGAGGCCCCGGCAAGATGACCGTCGTGGTCGGCACGCCTGCTGAATTGCAGCCGGTATTTGCCGTTCCCTCTTCCGCCCAGAATGGGGCGTTGGCGACATTTGCCACCGATCCGCGCAGTGGCCAGCAACTGCTGCTCGTCAGCGGCCCCTCCTGGCAGGCGATCTCCTCGGCGATCGATATGGTCGTTTCGCCGACCGACCGCGACCCCGATAGCCGCCGCGATCTCCTGGTGACACAACGCTGGAGTGCGCCGGACGCGCCTTTGATCTATTCCGGCACCAGCCTTTCCTTCGAACAGCTGGGCGTCAAGACGACGGAATTCTCCGGGCGGCATTTCCACACCAGTTTCAACGTCGCCATTCCATCCGATTTCTATGCGAATGCCTATGGTGAAGCCACCATCCTGCTCGACGCTGCCTATGCCGAAGATGTGCGGCCGGGCAGCCATATCGACGTGTATGTCAACGGCAGCATCGCCACGACCAAGCCGATCACCGCGACGGGCGGCGGCATTTTCCGGCAATTGCCGATCCGCATCACCATGCGTCATTTCAAGCCGGGCCTGAATACGGTGACACTTGAGGCCATGCTGATGGCCGACGAGGACACCGCCTGCGCGCCCGCGGCGACATCCAACACGACGCCCCGCTTCGCGCTGTTCGACACCAGCCAGTTCCGCGTCCCCGATTTTGCCAGGGTCGCGCAGCGTCCGAACCTCGCGGCCTTTGCCGGCACCGGCTACCCTTACAATCGCGACGCCGAGCCGACCGCTCTGTTCATCGATCGGGCGGATGCCGACACGCTATCCGCGACCGCGACGCTGCTCGGGCAGATGGCGCTCGTCGCCGGGCACCCGATCACGCTGGAGCCGACCGCTTCGCCAAGCACGGTCGGCACCCGCAACGCCCTGTTCATAGGCTCCGTCTCACAACTGCCGTCGACAATTCTGACGCAGATGAACATCACCGCATCGAGCCAGGTCGCTTGGCGGCCGCCTGCTCCCGGGCAAGGAGGCACGCCGGAAGCGTCCGTGACGATTGCCGATTGGCGCTCGCGCGTCAGCGGCGGGCTTTTGCAGGGACAGATGGAGCGTTTCCAGCAATGGATGCATCGCAATTTCGATATCACGCTGAGCTCGCTGCGTTTCATACCCAGCTCGGAGCAGGTGTTCACACCATCGAACACCAATACCTTCCTGATCGCGCAGGAAGCCAATCCGACCAATGACGCGACCTGGACCGTCGTGACCGCGCCGAGCAGCGGAGACCTGCGCACGGGCGTCGAAGCGATGACGGCGCAGAGCACATGGTCGCAAATCGGTGGCCGCATAACGGTCTATTCCGGCAAGACCGGAAAGATCGATACGGTTCCGGTCAGCCGGTTCACATTCGTCATGTCCCAGCCCTGGTCCCTGACCAATTACCGCCTGATTGCGGCGAACTGGCTTTCCAGCAACATATTGTCCTATGCGCTGCTGTTCGTCGCCGGCTCCTTCCTGCTCGGTATCAGCACCGCAAGCGTTCTCTCCAAGATCGGCAGGCGCGAATGAGTGTCCGGCGCTCCTTTCTTGCGATCTGCAGCGCCGCCATCCTCGCGGTCGCCCAGCCGGCAGCCGCTCAGCATGCGGCGCTCGATCCGCAAGCCTGGACTGACTACAAGACGAAGTTCCTCGATACGAACGGCCGCATCATCGACAACGGCAACGGCGGCATCAGCCACAGCGAAGGTCAAGGCTACGGTCTGTTGCTGGCCTATCTCGCCAACAATCAGGCCGATTTCGAGCAGATCTGGTACTTTACGCGTACCGAGCTTTTGCTGCGTGACGATGGCCTTGCCGTCTGGAAATGGGATCCTGCCGTCACGCCGCATGTGACGGATACGAACAATGCCTCCGACGGCGATCTGCTGATCGCCTATGCGCTGGCACTGGCGGGCTCGGCCTGGAACAAGAAGGATTACCTGCAAGCCGCCGCAAACATGGCAAGAGCAATCCTGTCCCGCGTGGTCGTGAATGCCGCGGGACGGACGCTGCTCATTCCCGGCGTGGACGGCTACAGGGCTCCGGGCCGCAAGGACGGCCCCGTCATCAACCCGTCTTACTGGATCTTCGAGGCTATTCCCGTCATGGCGCTGCTCGCCCCGTCCGATCGCTGGCAGAAGCTGAGCGACGACGGGCTCGCCCTGCTGCGTTCGATGCAGTTCGGCCCGCGCAAACTGCCCGCCGATTGGGTCAGCCTGCGCGCCAAGCCGACACCTGCCGACGGGTTCGACGCAGAATTCGGCTATAATGCCGTCAGAATCCCGCTCTACCTCGCGCGCGCCGGCATTGGCGACAAAGCTCTGCTCGCACGTCTGCAGCAGGGCATGACGGTCGAAGGCGACGAACCGGCGACGATCGACCTGGTAACGGGCAAGCCGAAAGACCTGCTTTCCGACCCCGGTTATAGAATTGTTAACGATGTTGTGGCGTGTGTGGTGAGTGGAACGAAACTGCCCGCATCGGTTCGGCAGTTCGCGCCATCGCTTTATTATCCGGCCACCTTGCAGCTCTTGAGCTTGGCTTTCATCACGGAGAAACATCCGGAGTGTTTATAAAGTCGACCTTGATCATGGCTTTTGTGGCCGTCGCCGTGGCGGGATTTACGCTCGCGACGAAAGATCACGACTCGCCCGAAGACAAGATCAAGCTGGCGAAATCCAGACGCATCGATCCGCAAATCACGCTCGCCGCCGATACAACGCAGGGTGGCATCCTGGGGCAGCCGGTCGATCTGCAAACGCTTGCGGACCATATCCAGGCAACCGCGCCGTCGTCGGTCCTCTCCGATCCGCCGACGACGCAGCCATCATCCGCCGTCGCGTCCGAATCGGTCGCACAGGCGGCGCCCGCGCAGCAGACTGCGCAGCAGCCAACACCGCAACCGGCGACGCCGCAGCCGGCACCGGCCCAAGCCGCCGGCAACGTGCCCAAGGTGGATGAAAGCGCATTGCGCTATTTCGCCAGCCGCGGCGACAAGGCCCGGCTCCAGGCCGAAATTTCGCGGCTGCAGACACTCTATCCGAACTGGACACCCCCTGCCGACCCGCTTGCCATTCCGCAAAACAGCGACAAGCAGCTCGAGGCCATGTGGCAGTTCTATTCGGAGGGCCGCTATGCCGAAGTGCGCAAGGCCATAGCCGATCGCCAGGCGGCCGATGCCGGCTGGCAGGCGCCCACGGATCTTCTGGAGCGTCTCGACATAGCAGAAGCGCGCACGCGTCTCGTCAACGCCTCCGATCTCAAACAATATGCGACGGTTATCGATATCGGCGCCAAAACGCCGAGCCTGCTGACCTGCAGCGATATCGACATCCTGTGGCGGGTGGCGGAAGCCTTCATCCGTACAGATCGCGCAGCACGAGGCCAGGACGCCTACAAGTATATTCTGAAGACCTGCACCAATCCGCAGGAAAGACTTGCGACCGTCCAGAAGGCGTCTGCCCTGCTGCCTTACGAGCCGATGCAGGATCTTTTGGCGCTCGAAAAGCCGGATGGCAATGGCGGTCGGGAGTTCGACAGCATACGGACCGATCTGGCACGCCGTTTCGTCGCCCAGGGCAATGACGATCCGAAGCTGGCGGTCGCGCAGGATTATCTCTCGCAAGTCGAGCGTGTCGCACGCAGCCAGGGTCTGGCGTCGGACGACTCGCTCCTCGGCTGGTACTATCTGCGCCGCGGCAATTACACGGACGCCGAACAGTGGTTCAAAGCCGCGCACGAGAAGGAAGACTCCGCAACGATCTCGCAGGGCCTTGCCCTGGTGCTGATCGCCGACCACAAGCCGCAGGAAGCCGAGGACGCCATGTACAAGTGGCGCAACGAGTCCAAAGACGCCATGGCGACCTATCTTGCCGCGACCGCCAATCTGATGGCCCTGCAACCGCCCGCCAATCTCAGCGAGGATATCCTTGGCCGCATCGCCGCCGAGGTGACGAAGCAGAAATACGTGCCGACGGCGCAGCAATTCGGATGGTTCGCCCGCTCGATGAATCAGCCGCAGGCGGCGGCAAGATGGTTCGAAACGGCTCTGCGCTGGAAGCCCGACGACGAACCTTCCGCCTACGGGCTTGCCATCACGCGCAATCAATTGAACGATCGTCAGGGCGTCGCCGAGGTTCAGCGGCTGTGGGCCGGGCGTTCGCAGCGCATCGCGGTCCTTGGCGAACCTGCGCCGCGCACGCCGGTCTACGCACCCCTGCCATCTCCCAACCAGGCCGCGCAAGCGACACCTCAACTGCTGCCCCAGACGGCACCGCAAATGACGCAGCCGGGTACGCTGCAGAGCGCGCCGCCGATGGTTTCGCAGGTTGCGCCTGAGCCCCAAATAGCCCAGCCCTATGGCAACACACAGATCGCCGCACAGCCGGTTGCTCCCGGTCGCCGCGCCCCTTCGCCGGACTATGCCGCGCCGGAAGCCCGTGCCCGGACAGTGACCCGCTCGGCCCGCCAGCCGGCTGGATGCACCACCACCGCCAATGCGGAGCTGCTGACACCGGGCAATGCACTTGGACGCGGCTGGTGCCTGATGAACCTCAATCGGCCGATGGAAGCCGTGGAAGCCTTCGGCGTCGCGCTGAACAATAGCGATCCCAAGTCGCGGGAAGAGGCAGCCTACGGTCAAAGCCTTGCCTATCTGCGGGCCGGGCTGGCGAACAACGCAGCCGTCGCGGCAACCAAGGCACCGATGAACCATCAGCGCGCGGCCGAACTTCAAGTGGCCATACTGGCCGACCGCGCGCTCTCGGCGTTTTCAAGCAAACGCTATCAAGAGACACTGCTCTACCTCGACCAGCGCGCGCAGCTGCAACAGGAGCGCGTCGATCTCATGGTGCTGCGCGGATACAGCTACCTCAATCTCAAAATGTACGACGATGCCGAGCGCATCTTCACCGCGGTTGCCGCCACCGGCAACCGCGACGGCAGCCGCGGTCTCAGGGACCTGATGCTTGCGACCCACCCCCAGCCAGGGGATTACTGACAGTAGCTACTTGAGATCAAGCGCTTGATGAGAACACTTCGGCAAGAGGCTTCGCTGCTTCGACATTGACGACGAGCGCAAAATCCAAAGGAATCCGGCGGAAACGATTGCCCAATCGCTCGGTGCCCGGTCGCGAGGCGTGGTTACCCGCCTCGCGATGAGGAAATATGACAGGACATTCATCCTGATTTTTTGTAACGAAATCCCAGGTAGGCCCTGGCGCCCTTGGAATTCGGCAAGCGCCTGAACAACCATAAAGCCGCCGCGCAGTTTTGCACGGCGGCTTTATGGTATTTGCATATGGCCGGCGACGTTGCCCTACGGTGCAGGCAAAGGTTCGACGAGTGCTTTTCCAACATCCGCACGGCCCCCTTCACGGCGGGGCATCAGGTCATACGACCGCGCTTGAAAGCAGACTGGCGGGCTCCGCAATCAACGCCGCACCCGAACGGAAGCGCTGCGACGAACTCGAAAAGCCCCGATGACAAGCCAAGAGCCTCAGGCTCCTTTCCATACGAGCTTTGCGTTCGTCAATTCCCGAGCGCCAAGACCTCCGAGCTCGCGGCCGAAGCCCGATCCCTTGACGCCACCGAAAGGCGCGCGGGGATCGGATCGGACGAAATCGTTGATGAACACGGCACCAGCCTCGATCCGCGAAGCGATGCGTTCGGCTCTTTCGGGGTTGCCGCTCCAGACTGTGGCGCCAAGACCATATTCGGTATCGTTGGCAAGATCGATCGCTTCCTCCTCGCTCTTGAAGGTGAAGAGCATTGCGACCGGCCCGAAAAACTCCTCGCGGGCGACCGGAGCATCATGAGGAAGATTGGAAAGCACCGTCGCTTCGTAAAAATTGCCCGGTCCCTCGATCGGCTTGCCGCCGGCCAGCAGCTTGGCGCCGGCCGCGATCGCCTCATCGACCTGACGCTGCACGGTATCGCGAATATCCCTGCGCGCCAGCGGCCCGAGCTTCGTTTCCGACTTCATCGGATCGCCGACCGGGATCTTTTTCACGGCTTCGACGAAAGCCGCGGTAAAACGCTCGGCAATCGACTCCTCGATGAAGAACCGCTTGGCTGCGATACAGCTTTGGGCATTGTTGGAGTAGCGTGAAACGACCGCCATCTGCACGGCCTTGTCGAAATCCGCATCGGCAAAAACGATGAAGGGATCCGAGCCTCCAAGCTCCAGCACGACCTTTTTACCGAGCGCGCCTGCCTGCTCCGCCACGGAGCGCCCAGCCTGCGTGCTGCCCGTTACGGTGACGGCGGCGATGCGCGGATCACGGATGATCTGCGGCGCGCGCCGGCGGTCGATGACAAGATTCGTATAGAGGCCAGCAGGAGCGCCGGCATCCAGGATCAGCTTCTCGATCGCTGCCGCAGACCCCTGCACGCTTTCCGCATGCTTGACGACGACGGTATTGCCGACCAGCGCGGCCGGGATGAAGAAGCGCAGCACCTGCCAGAACGGCAGATTCCAGGGCATGACGCCGAATATCGGGCCGATAGACTGATAGACGATCTTGCTCGGCGTGCCTGGAATGGCTTCGTCTGCGATATAGGCAGGGCCGTCGCCGGCGAAATGACGGGCGCCGAAAGCCGATTTCTTCACTTCGCCCACCGCTTCCGCCAGCGGCTTGCCCATTTCCGATACGATCAGGGCGCCGTATTCTTCCGCGCGACTTTCGAGGAGGTCGGCAAGTCGGATGAGGAAGGCGGAGCGATCCTCGATCGGCGTCTTCGACCAGCTCTTCCAGGTATCATGGGATTGCTGCAGCAGCCGCTCGACCTCGGAATCACTGTGCTCCTCGTAAGTTCCGATGAGTTCACCGGTCGTCGGATTGTAGGATTGAAAGCTCATTTTCGTTCTCCTCCGAACATCGTTCATCACTGACGTTAAAAACCATGGAAACGCGATCGACATCGGCCCCGCGTCCGGTCGCCGTCTCGAAGACGCGTCTCCTTATCTTGCGGCGAGCGATGGGACGTCGATCCATCGGCGTTCTGCCCAGCTCTTCTGCGCCAGCTCGGCCAGCTGCACGCCCTTGGCGCCCT